>CAJOJG010000081.1 GCA_905234655.1 uncultured Bacteroidales bacterium | reverse complement strand
GGAAATCGTTGGTGCCGTAGGAGTTGGTGGAAAAGTGATTGTAATAAGGTGTCATGCCGGCGAGGATGGTGCGGAATTGCAGGAGCGCGCGGAAGTCGTTTAGGGTGGAGTGGAGAAATAGAAGTCCGCTGTCCAACGGCTTGTCCGCGATGTATTGGGTGGGGTTGTTGAAGTCTTCGTTGGTGTATTCGATGTGGCGGATGATTGGCAGGTAGGGTTCAAAACTGCCGTCGTTGATGGCTAATAATTTGTCATAAATCTTTTGGGCGCGGTGGTGTCGTTTGGCAAAAGGGCAATCCTAACCGACTTCCCGTTTTTGATGTCTTCTCTCTCGGGATTTGGCTGAACGGTGTAGTTTCGTTCAAAGCCTTCGGACGCGCCGTTATGGATTTGGTTCAAAATCGCCATCTTTTGTTGACAAAAATGATTACCAGCCAAAAAAATCAGCAATGGAAAACTCCATTCCTCTCTTAGCCGGTGCAAAGTTATGTAATAATTCTAAAAATGTCAACTGTTTTTTTTTTTTGACCAGCGAACTTTACATTGATGATATAATGAATTATGAGTCAAAATTTTAGGGGCGAAAATAGAAAGGCAACGATTTTGAATTTTGGCTGATAATTCTGAAAAAATAGGGCAGGGTGGGGCAATGATGGGTTTGGTTTGGGGTAAAGACGGTGTTTGGTAGGGGGCTAAGATTGGTTTGGGGCGGAGAGTTTTTGGGCTTTGTCGGCTATGAGTTGGAGCAGCCATTTTGGTGTGGAGGTCGCGCCGGTGATGCCTATGGTTTCGGCGTTTTTCAGCATCTGCGGGGTCAGGTCGTCGGCGCATGTTATGTAATGTGTGTTCGGGTTTGCGTGAAGGCATGTCGTGTATAGGTACTTGCCGTTGCTGCTGTTTGCGCCGGAGACGAACAGGATTGTGTCGTGGCTCTTGGCGTAGTCGGAGAGTTTGCGCTCGCGTTGTGCCACGGACTTGCACACCGTGTCGTATTTTTGGAATGAGGCGGTGGGTGTCGTGTCCATGAGCCGTTGCTTTATCTTTTCGGCTATCTCGTTGTATTTGTGGGAGTTCATCGTGGTCTGCGAGTATAGCATGATGTCGCGGGTGAGGTCTATGCGGTCTATCTGAGCCTCGTCTGATATGACGATTGCGTCGCCGTGCACTTGCCCGACGAGGCCGACGACTTCGGCGTGGTCTTTTTTGCCGTAGATTACTGTCTGGGCGTTCGGGTGAGCCTGGGCGTTTGCCTGGATGAGTTTGTGGAGGCGTAGGACGATTGGGCAGGTCGCGTCGATTATTTGGATGTTGTTTTCGGTGGCGATTTGGTATGTCCGTGGTGGCTCGCCGTGCGCACGGAGCAGGACTGTGGTGTCGTGTGTATGCTCAAAGTCGGCGTAACTTATCGTCACCATGCCGAGTTGTGAGAGCCTGTTGGTCTCTTCGTGGTTATGCACCATCTCGCCAAGGCAGATTAGCCGTCCGCTTTTTGCGATTTCGGCTTCTGCCTTGTTGATGGCGTTTGTCACGCCGAAACAGAATCCGGCGTTTGTGTCGATGTCGATTTGCATTTCGGTTGGTGTGGTTATTCCATGCGGTCTGTGACGAGTTTGCGTGCCACGTCAAACTGCTGTTCGAGTGTCATGTCGGAATTGTCGAGCAGGATTGCGTCGTCGGCTTTTATGAGCGGGTCCACGTCGCGGGTGGTGTCGAGGAAGTCGCGTTGGCGGAGGTTTTCGAGGACGGTCTGGAATGTCGTCTGCTCGCCTTTTGCCTTGAGTTCGTCGTATCGGCGTTGGGCGCGCACCTCGTCGCGTGCGGTCACGAAAATTTTGAGTTCCGCGTCCGGGAATACGACCGTGCCGATGTCGCGTCCGTCCATCACTACTGACGAGTCCTGTGACATTTTGCGCTGGAGCGTCACCATTTCCTTTCGCACAAACTTGAGCGCGGCGACTTTGCTGACGTTTTTCGAGACGTCAAGGCTCCTTATTTCGCGCTCGATGTCCTCGCCGTCGAGGGTCGCGTGGCCGTCTTTCTTGAATCCGACTTTGATGCCGGAGATTTTGGACTGGAGCGCGGTCTCGTCTATCGAGCCGTTCTTTATCAGTCCGTTGCGCATCGAGTACAGTGTGACTGTGCGGTACATTGCGCCTGTGTCGATGTATGTAAATCCAAAGTGTTTTGCCAACTGCTTGGCGAGTGTGCTTTTGCCACATGAAGAGTGGCCGTCTATTGCTATTTTCATTTTTTTGAACGTGAATTACCGTGAATTTTTTCGTCAATTTTCGTCAATTTTTTTAACATGAATTAAACGAATTGGAACGAATTAAAACGAATTTTTTTTTCAGTTATTTTAATTATTGTCCGTAGGGCATGTTGTTGCCGCCGGGTTGTTTGAGGATTTGGGAGAGGCGTCCGTTGGTGTATATCGCCTCGTATGTGACACGTCCGTAGCGGTCGTATTTGAGGAATTTGCCGTCAAGGACACCGTTTTTGTTGTATGATTTTTGGCTTTGGACATTGCCGTTCGGGTAGTATTCAGTCCATGTGCCGGAGGGTCGCCCGAGGGTGTAGTTCTCGCGGCGCGTCACCTTGCTGTCCGCCTGCCGGTATATCCATTCGCCTTCTTTCTTGTCCATGTTGTATTGTCCGTCGACGACAGCCACGCCGGTTTCGTTGAATTGGGTGAACTTTCCATTGTATACGCCTTCTTTATATGACACAATCATGGTCTTCATTCCTGTCTCGTCGTAGTAGATGACCGGACCGTCCTTGAGGTTGTTTTTGTATGAGATTTCGTAGCGCAGGACGCCGTTGTCGAACCATTCTTTCCATATCGAGTCCATCTTTCCGCCGTGGAAGCATCCTTCGATTTCAGGCCGTCCGCTTTCGTTATAGCGTTTCCACAGTCCGTCTTCCTTGTCGTCCTTGAATATGCCGGTGTAATAAATCCGTCCGTTCTCGAAGTAGACAGTGTAAAGTCCGTTCCTCATGCCGTTCTTGTAGTTTCCTTTTTTCCAAACGTCGCCGTTTTCGTAGTACCATGTCCACAGCCCCGACATCTTTCCGTCGAGGTATTCGCCTTCGTTGCCGGGCTTGTTGTCCGCCTGGTAGTAGATCCAGTGGCCGTTTTGGATGTCGTTCTTGAAGTCGCCTTCGATGTGCTTGAGGTGCTTTTGACCGAGTGTGTCGGTGGTGTACCATATAGCGTGGCCGTCCTTCTTGCCGAGGGAGTATGTGATTTCGCTTTCGAGCCTTCCGTCGGGGAAGTAGTTTTGGTGCTTGCCGTCGCGGAGTCCGTTCTTGTAGTTGCCTTGGGTGAGGAGTTTGCCGTTTTCACTGTATGCCGTCCAAAGTCCTTCGCGTTCGGAGTTTTTCATGAATCCGTGCGTCTTGATCTGGCCGTTGGAGTACCAGTGGGTGTATTCGCCGTCCTCGACATTTTCGATGCTCCGCTTTTTTGCGTCTTGGTAGTATGTGAAAATCTGTCCAGTTGGGTTGCCGTCCTTGTATGTCATTATCGACGATTTGACGGCGTTAGAGTAGTATGTAATCCATGTGGAGTCCTTCACGCCGTTTTTGTAGAGACCCTGCTCCTGGACGGTTTTTTCGTCGGGATAGTATGCGGTGTATTTTCCATTGCCGTTTTTGACCATCTGCTCGCCGGCGTTTGTGTATGCGTCGGCGAGTTTGCAGTTGCCGCTGTGGCACTCCTCGACCGTTATGAGGCGGCCGACGATGTTGTAGTATTTCCATATCGAGTCTTTGTCGTTGTCGGTGTATGTGCCTTCGGCTTTCAGCGTGCCGTCCTCGTAATATTCTTTGTATGGGCCGGTTGTGCGGTTGTTGACGACATGTCCCTCGTTCATGAGGTTTCCGTTTTCGTAGTAGAACGCCACGCGCCCGCTGACGACTCCCATGAAGAAGTCGGTCTCCTTGTACTTCTTGCCGTTGCGGTAGTAGTATGTCCAGCGGCCGTTCTCGTGTCCGTCCTTCATGTCTCCTTCGGCTTTCTTGACGGTCTCGTTCTTGTCGTAATATGTCACGGTGTGTTCGTCCTGCGCCATCGCCGTCGTGGCCAAGAACATGAAAACCATAATTATTTGTGCTTTTGTCATGGCTGTCGTTATTAAGTTTGATGGGGCAAAGGTAAGGAAAATTTTTTTAATATCATTAACTTTCAAATTTAAGATTTATTCGCATATTTTATATACCATTTGTACCGATTTTTGAGTTATATTTGCACACGAAAAACTAATGGGAAAAACAGATATGAAAAAGATAATACTCACATCGGCAATGTTGTGCGTGGCACTCCTGACTTGTGCCAGCGCGCAGAATGACAAATGGTTTGACAAGAATGGCAAAATCCTGCCGCAGTACCTCGACGAGGAGACTGGGCTTTTGGCGGACGAGTACCTGCCGGACGCGCACGAGTTCACGTCCATGGAGGAGGCGCTCGCGGTGCCGGAGCGTGTCATTAAGCTCAACCTGTCGGGCAAGGGCCTTACCGAGTTCCCGCCGGAGGTTTTTATGTTCCCCAACCTCCAGGTGCTTGACCTACAGCAAAATAAGATAGCCGAGATGCCGTCGCGCATTTCGGAACTTTCGTCGTTACAGTATCTTACGCTTAACAACAATGAGCTTTCGGCGATTTCGCCGGAGATTGGCGCGTTGAAAAACCTTCTGATGCTTGACCTTGAGCAGAATAAGTTGAAGACGCTTCCCGACGAAATCGCAGGGCTTGAGAACCTGCTCGACCTTGTTTTGGGCGAGAACGACTTGGAGAGGTTGCCAAAGCAGATAGCCGGAATGTCGCGCCTGTCCAACCTCGCCGTGTCAAAGAACAAACTCAAAGCCCTGCCTTCTGATATTGGCCATCTGCCTGAGTTACAGAGTATTGACATTTCTGACAATGAAATCGCCGAGCTTCCCGCGTCGGTGGGCAACCTCCAGACCCTCATGATTTTTGATGCCCACAACAACCGCATTTCCGCGTTGCCCGACGAGATTTGCAAGCTCTCGCAGTTGCCATATTTGAACCTGAGCAATAATGGGTTAAAAGTTTTGCCGAAGGGTTTTGGCAAGATGAGTTTCTTACAGATGCTCGACCTTTCCAATAATTCCATCCAGGTATTGCCGTCGAGCATCGGCGAGATGAAGATGATGCAGGAGTTTGACGTTTCGCAGAATAAGTTGTCGACCTTGCCAAAGACGATTGTCAACTGGACATTCGTGGCCAACATCTCTATCGCCGGTAATAACATCAGCAAACTTCCTGAGTTTGGCATGTTGCAGAACCTCAGGGAGTTGAATATCGATGCAAACAACATCAGCACGTTGCCTAACTCGATTTCGCAGTTGACATCGTTGGAGAAGTTTTCTGCCGGGTCAAACCGCATCGAAGTCCTTCCGGCGGATTTTGGCAAGTTGGAGAACCTCATGTCGCTTAATCTTGAGAATAACAGTATTGGCGACATTCCAAAGTCGATGCAGCGTCTCCAGCAGCTTCAGGAGTTGAATATTTCCAAGAATGCGCTGACGGATTTTCCGCCGTATTTTTCGGGTGTTTCGTCCCTGACGCTCCTCGACCTCAGCGGAAATAATTTCACCGAGGACAAGCGCAACAGCCTGCGTTCCACTTATCCAAACGCAAAGTTGTAACGCCTGACGGCGTTTCCGCGTTACCACGAATTAAAAGAATTACCATGAATTAAAAGAATTGAAAATAGTAAATAAAAAATTCTTTTAATACTTTCCATTCTTTTAATTTATGGTTCAAAGAATTTTCGTAGAAAATTAAAATCTAAAAATGAAGATACGAACAGGATTTGGTTATGATGTCCATAAGTTGGCGGATGGGATTCCGTTTTGGCTTGGTGGCATTAAGATTGAACACACGAAAGGCGCGGTGGGTCATTCGGACGCCGACTGCCTTCTCCATGCAATTTGTGACGCGCTGCTCGGCGCGGCGGCTAAGCGTGACATCGGCTACTGGTTCCCCGACAACAGCGACGAGTTCAAGGGCATCGACTCGAAGATTCTACTCGCCAAGACGTGCCATATTGTCAGGGAGGCGGGCTATGAAATTTCTAATGTTGACAGCACAATCTGCCTACAAAAGCCCAAAATCAAAGATTATATTCCCGCCATGCAGACCACAATCGCCGAGGTCATGGGGCTTGATGTTGACGATGTGTCAGTGAAAGCTACCACCGAGGAACATCTCGGTTTCACCGGCAGGGAAGAGGGCATCGCGGCATACGCGACAGTCTTGATAACAGGAAAGATTTATTGAGGAAAATCGTTCCTCAACAAATCTTTCCTATTTCCTAACTAACTTTCACTCCGAGGATTGTCGTGTCGTCCATTTGGATTGTCGTGCCGCGCCATTCGATGAACTTCTTGTATAGAAGTTCGTTCTGCTGGTCGAATGGGAGCGTGGCGTTTTCGACGAGGAGTTCGCGGAATCGTTTTGCCATGAATTTACGTCCCTTGTCGCCGCCAAATTGGTCTTGGTAGCCGTCGGAGTAGATGTAGATTGTGGTCGGTGCGGTTATGTCGAGTTCGTGGCATGTGAAGGTGTGTTCTTCTTCTTTCTGTATGCCGCCGATGGACTTGAGGTCGCCGTTTATTTTTTCCGCTTTTCCGTCCTGGATGTATATGAGCGGGTTTTTCGCGCCGGCAAATTGCAGCTTGTGGGTCGCTTTGTCGACTACGATAATCGCAGCGTCCATGCCGTCGTTGTTTTCCGTGGTTTCCTGTTGCAGGGTCGTGCGGACGAGCTTGTGGAGCTCGTTGAGGATTTGGTCGGGCTGCACGATTTTCTGGAGGTTGATAATTTGGTTGAGCATTGCGTCGCCAAGCATGCTCATGAACGCGCCCGGCACTCCGTGTCCCGTGCAGTCGATGACTGAGAGAATGAGTTTGCTGCCGTCGTCTTCCGAAGCGTCCTTGCGTCGGAACAGTGATGGCGGGCGTTGGCTCTTGACCTCTGAAAACCAGTAGAAGTCGCCGCTGACCATCTCCCTGGGGTGGAAATACAGGAATCCGTCCGGGAAGTGCTTGTGTATGAAGTCCGCGTTCGGGAGCATTGCCGTCTGTATCCGCGCGGCATATTTGATTGACGAGTTGATGGACTCGTTGACGGCCTCGATGTCGTCGTTGCGCTGTCGGAGTTCGGCGGTGACATGCTCAAGCTGGTCGCGCTGCTTGGTTATTTCGCCGTTTTTGCGGTTGATTTCGTCGTTAGTCTTTGTGAGCAGCGTGTTCATCTTCTTTGTGCGGCGGAAGTTGATGAATACGTACACCATGAACAGGGCGACGATTATGGCGATTATTATAAACAGGTTTGTGACGTTCTGTTTGCGCTGTATGGTCTGTTCAGCCACGGCGAGTTCCTTCTCTTTTTCCTGGGTCGAAATCGTCACTTGGAGCTCCGAGAAACTTTCGTCGCTTTTGGCTTGGTGTATGGAGTCGTTTGCGGACGTGAACCGACGGAGGTACAGGTATGCGCTGTCCGTGCGTCCGAGGCGGTTGTTGATGTCCGAGAGCAGCAGCAGTGCCTCTGCCTTTTCGTCGAGCCACTGGTTCTGGTCGGCGGTGGAGAGGGAGCGTTTGGCCTGGATTTCGGCGGTTCCGAGGTCGCCTTGGATGTAGTTTATGCGTCCGAGCCGGTTGTCCACTGCCGGTACTTGTTTTATCGTGCCGAATGACATGAAGATATTGCAGGCGCGCATGAAGTTCGTGTACGAGTTGTCGTACTCCTCGTTTTTGAAGTGCATTTCGCCGAGCGAGAAGTACACTTTCGCCATGTCGTATTTTTCACCTGCCATCCTGTATTTTGTGACGGCGAGGTTGAGGTATTTTTCTTCATTTTCAAAGTCCTCGTCCAGGTCGTAGACTTCCGCCATGTAGCTGTATGCCGTGGCTTGGAGTTTGGAATTGTTGATTGAGTGGGCGATGGCGAGTGCTTTGTTGAAGTATTCGAGAGCCTTGTCGTACTGGTACCTGCCAAGCTCCACGCGGCCTATGCGCATGAGGGCTTCGGCGTGGCCTTCGTTGTATGTGCTGATTATGAACAGCGAGTCGGCTTTTACGTAGTTTGACATCGCCACTCCCTCGACGTTCTGGATGAAATATGTGTCGCCGTACCTTAGCAGCGCGTATGCGGAGCGGGTGATGTCGTCGATGGATTTGTAGAGGGAATATGCCTGGAAGTAGTTGTCCATCGCCAGATAGTAGACTTTTTGTTCAAAGTATATATCGGCGATGGCCTCGTACCATTCGGCTTGGAGCGCGGTGTTGTCGTCCGAGACCGCTATCTGCAATGCTTGTCCGGCATATTCGAGCGCGAGGTATGGCGACGAGACTTTTGTAAGTTCGTACAATGGACGTAGCACGGCGATGTTTTCGGCGGACGAAGCCCCGTTTTCGTAGTTCGACTGTAGTTTTTTGTTGAGGCTGTCGAGCTGGTTTGTGGTCGGCGAATATGCCAGCGCACATACAGAGTACAGCGTCAACAGGATTGAGCATATTATGTTGTTTTTCAATTTCATTGTCTTTTTGCGGCTGTGAAATATTAAAGTTACCACAGCCATTATTACAACATAATCTATGCCTTTTTTGTAGTTTTGAGTTATAAATTTACATTAAACTTTACGTTCCACCGCTCCCGCCACCACTTCTGCCAAGTCCTTCACCGGCAGGCTATCGACTTTTGCGAAGGTCTTTTTGCAGAGGGGGCAGGATGTAACGACGAGGTCGGGGGCGTAGGTCGCAAACTCTTCCATCGCCTTGCCTGCGAGGACGTCGCGCTCTGCCATCGAGATTTTGGTGTTGGCAAGGCTGCCGCCGCAACAGAGGGCCTTCTCGCGCTCGCGAGCCATGGGGACGAGAGTGAGGGCGGTGTTGAGAAGTTCGCGGGGCTGTTCGTAGATGTGGCTGCCGCGCCCAAGTTCGCAGGGGTCGTGATAGACGGCGCGAAGGTCTGACGGATTGACATCGAGGCGGCCTTGCTTGACGAGGTCGAGGATGTATTCAGAATGGTGAAGCACCTCGACGCCAGGCAGTTGGTAGTCTTCCTTGAAAACCTTGTAGCATATCGGGCAGTTGACCAAAAGACGTTTTGCGCCCGATTCGAGAATCATCTTGGTATTGGTGTCGATGAGTTTTTGGGCGGCGTCGTACTGCCCCGCCAACATCAGCGGACGGCCGCAGCACGGGGCTTTGTTTTCGTCCATGAACCAGTAATTCTCGCCCGCGTGGTCGAGGATTTTGAGCATCGATTGCTTGATGGACGGCGTGAGGTGGGTCATGCAGCCCGCAAAATACACGATGTCGGCCTGACGGGTCTTGCCGGTCTTGAGGTAGTCGTATGACGAGTTGTACTGTTTGGTGGTCTCGATGCGCTGGGTGATGCGCAGTTTGTTGACGTCGATGCCCACGGGACAGGCTTCCTGACATTTGCCGCACAAGAGGCAGTTGAACAAAACCTCGTCCGTCAGGTTCTTGTTGCGGATGTTTTTGAGGACATATACCGACTGCGAATTTTTGATGCCGGCGAGGTTGAGCTGGCAGGCGTCGATGCAGATGCCGCACCGCGAACAACTGTAAACTTCCGCCAATGTGAACGTATTGACGCGGCGTTCTTTGAGCGTAACGCCCCAGTTGCGCAGGAAAATGAGGTTGATTTCGGCGGGGATGTGCATGTAGCGCGTGAAGGGCATCGCCACAAAAAACACGCCCAGCACCACCGAATATGTCAGCCACAATGGGTTGAGCCACGGATTGAGGTCGCCGACGGATGCAAAAGCGTCGCCGATGCCGTTGAAGATGGGGCTGCCGTTGTGATATACGCCCGCCGTGAATGTCTCGCACAGGAACCTCACCGGGAATATCAGCCACAATGCCGTCAGCCCAATCCGGTCGCCGTAGCGCATCCGCGTGGTGCGTTTCATGCCGAATGTCTTGCTGCGGAACCGTTTGAAGTATGCCAGCATCACGCCGCTCAGTACGAAAAACAACAGGATTTCCATTGCGTAATTGAAGAACGCATGTCCTGGAAAATCAGTGGGTTCGGTTACGTAATAGCGGAAGAATATCGAGTGTTGGAACGGGAAAAACATCGAGCCGTGGTAGCATGACGTCTCGATATGCCCCACCACAATCAGCAAAAACCACCCAAACGCCAACGACATGTGCATATAGCCAAGCATCTTGTTGGTTTTGAAGATGTTGTGGTGCAAAAGACCCTCGCGGACGCTTTCCCACACCGACTGCAATGTCTTCATGGAAAACAGCCCGATCCTGACACGGATTTTGTCGATTTTGGACAGCCCCATGAACCATTTTACAAACCTGCCTATCACTACTACAAACAGGAATATCGTGCCTATCAAAAACGGATAGTAAAAATAATCGCTGAACATTTTTTTAATTTTTAAAAGTGTTTTTTTGACACGGAACACACTGAAATCACTGAATTATTTTATTGCTCAAAACAAAAAAATAACAAATAAAACTTATTTTATGTTGTTTTTCGTTGCCAATTGTCCACTGTCAATCGACAGTTTTTTCTTGATGAGCATCACGACGTTGCGAAGGTTGACGCCGCGCGGGCAGATGAGCATGCACTTGCCGCAGAGCATGCACTTGTCGATTTCGGCCTTCAATGTGTCGGTCTCGCCGCGCTTTACCATCAGCTGGATGCGGCGGATGTTGAAGTCAACGAGGTTTCCCGCGCTGCAAGTGGCCGTGCAGCCCCCGCAGGCCATGCAGACCAACAGGCTCGGCTCGTATTGCAACAAGTATTCGATGAGTTTGCGGTCAAACTTGTCGTAATCTATCGAGCGGGTTTCTAATGTCGTGTATCCAAAATCCATGATTTACAGAGTTTTGAGGTATTGGTTTACTTGCATTGCGGTGCTGCGGGCGTTTTCGATGGTTTCCTTGATTGACATCGGCGAGATGCACGCGCCGGCGGCAAAAATCCCCTTGCGGCTCAGTATTCCCGCGCCGAGGTGGAAGTCTTGGGAACGCAGGAAGCCCGATTCTTCTGTCTCTACGTCAAAGAGCCGCGCCACTTGGCGTGTGTTTTTCTTGGCTTCCATGCCGGCGAGAAGGATTATCATGTCGAGTTTCATCTTCATCGGACGGCCAGAAAGCGTGTCCTCGGTCTTGATAGAGAGGCGTTGGTCGGGTGTCGCGCTCACCTCGGAAACACGCCCGCGAATGAACTGGATGTTGTGGTGTTCCTGAGCCGAGCGGTATAGTTCCTCAAAGTGCTTGTCGTACATCCTCAAATCCATGTAAAAACAGAAAATTTCCGTCTTTGGCAGGAATTTGGCGATTTCGATGGCCTGTTTGACGCCCGTCACGCAGCAAACCTTCGAGCAATACATGTTGTGGCATTTTTCGTCGCGGGACCCCACGCAATGCACTATCGCGATGCGCTCGGGTGCCTTGCCGAAGGTGGTGTTGAGGTCGCCGCTGCGGAATTTTGCCTCGATGTCAGCCTGCGTGAACACGTTGTCGTATATCTTGTAGCCGAGTTCTTCCTTGCGCGTCGCGTCAAAGAGGTCGTAGCCCACCGCCAACACCACCGCGTCGGCGGCGTACCTGACGTTGCCGGTATGGATGAAATATCCGTCGCCGTTTGGCTCTACTTTTTCGACGGTCGATTTGAGTTTGAGTTCGATGTCGAAGTTTTTGATGCGGTTTTTGATGTAGTCGAGCACCTGGGTGGATTTTTTGAAATCCGGGAAGAGGCAGTACCACTGGTTGAGTTTGCCGCCCAGCTTGTCGTCGCGCTCGATGATGGTAACGTGGTTGCCGCCCTCGGCCAATGCGCAAGCCGTTTCCACGCCCGCGATGCCGCCGCCTATTATTACGATGTTTTTCATGATTTTTTTGTTTTTAATTGACAGTTGACAGTTGGCAGTTGACAATTGTCAATTGATAATTACCTTGACTGTTGTGGTGTGTAGCTGCCGATGGGTCTGCCGGTTCGTGTGCGGTATTTGCCGTCGGGGTCGTATTTGACGCCCATCTTGTCGAGAAGCGGGGTAACGTCCACTTGGTGCATCTGAAGCCCCATGTCCCACGGGTCGTAACCCAATACAAGCCCCGCCATTTCCTCGTATGTCAGCACGGGTATCATCGTGTCCGACGCGCCGTAGCGTGTGCCCTGCATCTCGTTGAGGGTGTATTGCCATCTGTCCATGAACATCGCGCAGCCGGGGCAGTTGGCGACGATGAGGTCCGGCTCGTAGGGCTGCATCGACTCGAATTTCTTTTTAGAATTTGACACCGAGTAGCCCCTGTTGGCCTGAACGAGGTACTGTCGGAACCCAAATCCGCAGCAATGCCGCCTTTCGGGGTAATCGACCGTCGCGCCGCCCCACGCCTTTATCATGCCCTGCAATACCTGCGTGAACTCTGCGCCGCCTTCGCCCTTGTCGGGGAACATCTTGGCGTAGTGGCAGCCGATGTGGTCAACGACTTTGAGCGGCTGCCCCGTCTTGGCGTTGACGAGCGGATATTTCATTTGCTCGGCTATCCTCATGCGGTATTTATATACGATGTCGCTCGTGTGGGCGATGTTTTTGGGTATCATAAATTCGCGGCCAGTGGCTTTTTTGAGGTGTTCGCGGATGAGTTCGAGTTGCTCGGGGAAGTGCTTCCACGTCTCGGTAATCTCGATGTACATTCCAAAACTCGTAACGCACGACGCGATGAAGTTTTCGTAGCCGTTTTCGCTCATCAGCGCAAAATGCCTCGCCACGACGGTCTGTATGGTGTCGAACGGAATCACGTCCGAATGGTAGGCGATGCCGGTGCATGTGGTGTGCTTGGGGTCGTCGAATACGTCGCGGTCGAGGTCTTTTTTCAGGATGTTGAGGAACGTGACCTCGCTGCCCGGAAAAAAGTTTTGGCGTATGCAACTTCGCGCGTAATAATATTTGTCGTCGGCAATTTCCTTGCGGTAGTCCTTGCTTACGGTATATAGGTTTTGCATTATTTTCGATTTGTTGATTTGTTGAATTTTGATTTGTTGATTTATTGAGTTTTGATTTGTTGATTTGTTGATTTTTTAATTTTCAATTTTCAACTTTCAATTGTCAATTTTCAACTTTCAATTGTCAATTGTCAATTGTCAATTATTTCAGATTTTTCCCTGATAGACGTCCATGAAATACTTTTCCATGCCGTCCTCGTCGTCGGTGTCGTAGCCCAATTGTTCGGCTTTTTTGACGGAAAAGTCTTCGATTTTTTTGCCCATTTCGGTTGCGCCTGTCTGGTCGTAGATTGCTTGAAGTTCGGCGAGCGAGCCGCTGTCAATCTGCCGCAAAACGCCTGCGCCGGGCTTGTGAAGGTTGGCGCCCACGCGGTCGTAGAGTTCTTCCTTGTTGCGGTACACCCATTCCCAGACGGGGCCTTGTTCGGGGTGAAGTTCGGGCTTTACGGCTTCTGGCACAATGCAGTAGCCTTGCCCCAGGACGTTGCCGTTGAGCACCTTGTGAAGGGCGTATTGCTGCCGCCCGCGCCGGCTCTCGGTGAAGTAGCCGAGTTCCTGCGAATATCTGCGCAAGACGTTGATCATCAGGCCGGGGACGTTGCCGCGCGGACACCGCGTCTTACAACTCATGCACTGTCCGCAGAGCCAGATGTAGTCGCTCTTCAAAAGTTTTTCGAGCGCGTCGTCGTCCTGGCTCTGGACGATGTTGAGCAAAATTCGCGGGTCGTAGTCGGAAAATTCCGCCGCCGGACACACCGCAGTACACATACCGCAGTTCATGCACGCATTCAACGCCTCTTTGTAACGAATATCTTGCTTGATAAGTTCGTGAAGTTGCATTATATGTCTGTCTGATTGAAATAATTACCGCTGCAAATTTACGTCTTAAACGCCGATATTTCAAAACGAATTTGCCAAAAATGGAATTGTGCATTTTTTTTGAGTGGGGAATGTTATTGAAACGTGTATAGGATTTCTGAAAATATTTTTAACTTTGCGGTGGATAAAAAATTTTGATTGAGTATGGAAGCACCAAAAATCAAATTGGACAGGTTCCCGCTTAGCCTTCAGAGTTTTGAAGACATTAGGAAACGCAATT
>CAJOJG010000080.1 GCA_905234655.1 uncultured Bacteroidales bacterium | reverse complement strand
CTTCGACAGATTGATGATTGCCGCCATTACTTACAAACCTGATTTTGAGCACAAAATATACAACAAAAAAAATAGTAGTGCTAAATGCGGATAATCATTAAAAACATTGTGTCGGACAAACTCGGCGTGGTCGAAAGCGAAGTCGTTGAGACAGCCCACCTGACCAACGACCTCGGCGCGGGCAGCCTCGACAGTATTGAACTTATCATGATGATTGAAAAGGAGTTTGACATCAATCTTCCCGACGATGAATGTGAAAAAGTCGGCACCGTTGGCGATGCCATCAACTTGATTATGAATAAACTAAAATAAACCAACCATGCCAAGAGTTTTTGAAATCACCCCGAAACGCATCAAGCGCAGCAACGGCACTGTCCTTACACCCGAAATGAAGGTAACAGTAACGACAAAGATGAACGTTTCCAACCCGTTTTACAACGGCGCAGTCGAAATTTGTGGAGTACATTATGAAGACCGCAGGATTCGCCATCGCAAGAAAAATTGCCACCAAGTTGGGCGAGAAACTCACCAAGAAGGGCGTCACAAATTTTGTCAGCAAGGCAGTGCCGGTGCTTGGCGGTCTGCTGTCAGGCGGCCTGACATACGCAAGTTTCAAAGGCGCGGCGGCTGTCATGCAGAAGAAACTCATCAAATACAACAGCGAGTTAAGCGGATTTTGATTCTAAGAAAAGTGTGGTGAAAAATCATACATTTCGTAAAAAACATTACCTTTGCCGTCAAACGAAACGACTATGGCTAAGAACCTTTTTGCAAAATATGTGTGGGAAGTTACGACCATTTACAATGCCGGGGCAATCACGCTGAAAGGCATAAACGGCAAGTGGCGCGACTGTTATCTCTTTGACGGCAAGGACATTCCGCGAAAAACATTCGACAACCATAGGAAAGAAATCGAGACACTTTTCGATGTCAACATCGTCTGCAACAAAAGCGACAACACTTATTCAATCGAAGATTCTGACGGCTTCCAAAACGGCAAAATCCGCCGCTGGCTGCTCGAAAATTTCGCCGTCAACAATATGCTTTCGGAAGCCATTGAACCTCAATGGCTACGTGACGAGATTGGCGTTAAGGTTAGGAAGATGGCGGCGATGTATTCGGCAGAGGTCGGCCCGAATGGTTAAAGGTTTTGCAGCACGTAGTTCACAAGTTTTGTGTACAGGTGGCGTGTGGTGTTGCCGCCGTAGATGCTGTGGTTCTTGTTCGGGTAGACCATCATGTCGAAGTCTTTGTTGGACTGTATGAGGGCTTCTATGAACACCATCGAGTTTTGCGGGTGTACATTGTCGTCCGCGCTGCCGTGGACAATGAGCAGGCGGCCTTGGAGCCGGTCGGCGTATTTCAGTGGCGAGTTGTTCTTATACCCGTCGGTGTTTTGTTGGGGAAGTCCCATGTAACGCTCGGTGTAGATGTCGTCGTAGTATTCCCAGTCGGTCACTGGCGCGATTGCGATGCCGAGTTTGTATAGGCCGGCGGCGCGTGTGAGGACGTTTGTGGCCATGAAGCCGCCGTAGCTCCATCCCCAAATTCCAATTCGCGAGCCGTCGATGTATTTTTTTGAGGAGAGGAATTTGTGGAAGTCGGCGAGGTCTTGGGTCTCGAGGTTGCCGAGCTGGCCGTATGTGCATTTGCGGAATTTTTCGCCCTTACGTCCCGTGCCGCGTGTGTCGGTGCAGGCTACGATTACGCCTTTTTGGGCGAGGAGGTTGTGCCAGTTGAACGAAAATTCGTCGTTGACCATGTTGACATTTGGTCCGTTATAGCCCACTACAAGCACTGGGTAGCGTCTTGTCGAGTCGAAGTCCGGCGGCAGTATGATGTATGCGTTCAGGAGGTCGCCTTGTTGGTTTTTCCATTCGAAGAATTGCTTGTTTATTCCGCCGTAGTTTTTCAGCCGTTCGGAGAGCGCGTCATTGTCGATGACGGTGCGGATCGACTTTCCGTTGTTGTCGCGGACGGTCACTGTGGTCGGTGTCTGTGAACTGCTGAAAAAGTTAAGGAAATATTTGAAGTTGGAGGAGAACATCGCCTTGTTTGTGCCGGTGGCGGGGGAGAGCAGGCGGCGGTTCTTGCCGGTGAGGTCGGCGGAGTATACGGCGATTTGTGTGGAGTTTTCGCCGACGGCTGTGAAGTACACTTTCTTTCCGTCTGTGCCAAGGGATTCGATGACTTCCTTTTCGCCGCTCGTCACTGCGTTCATGAGTTTTCCGTCCATCGAATATCGGTAGATGTTGCGGAATCCGTCCTGTTCTGTGGTTATGAGGAACGACTTTCCGTCTTTGAGGAATTTGATGCTCTGCGGCACGTCTTCTTCGATGTATTGTGGCTCTTGGAGGGTGAAGAATGTTTTTGTGGACTTGTCGTTGACGTTAAAGGCGAGCAGGTCGAGGCGGTTTTGAAGGCGGTTGAGCCGTGAGATTGACAGTACGCCGGGCTGTGCTGTCCACTGGAGTTTTGGAATGTAGATGTCGGTCTCGGTTCCGATGTCGACTGTCATGGTCGTGCCGGTCGTGAAGTCGTAGATGAGGACGGAGACTTTGGAGTTCGTTTCGCCGGCCTTGGGGTATTTGTATCTGTAGTTTGTGGGGTATGTCGTGGTCGTGTCGTATTCGTCGGACATCGCGCTGTAATACTGGAGCGTGTAGCTCTTTACGGCGGATTCGTCGAATTTTATGTATGCGAGGTATCGTCCGTCGGGCGAAAATTCGTATGCTCTGTCGATGCCGAACTCTTCCTCGTACACCCAGTCCGGCACGCCGTTTATGATGTTGTTCATGCTGCCGTCGGTTGTGATTCGTGTGACGGAAGAGTTGTGGAGCGTGACGGCGTAGAGGTCGTTGTCGCTTATGAACGCCACCTTGCCGCCGTCGGGGGACATGGTCGCCATGCGTTGCAGTTTTTCATTGTCCAGGGCGTAGATTGTCTTTGGCTTTTGGTCAATGACTGCGTAGTTGGCGTAGAACGAGTGTCGGTAGAGCGGGACGGTGTTGTAGTGGACGAGAATTTTGGACTCGTCGTCGCTGAACGTGTAGCCGTCGGCGTATATACCGAAGTCCGCGAAGTTGGCGATTGTGTCCAAAATTTCGCCGGTGCGGTATGAGTATTTGATGATGCTTGAGCCGGTCATCACGGTGTAGCTTTCGCCGTCTTTCATCGGCTCGATGTTATATACCGAGCGCGGGTAGTAGTAGCCGTGGAGGTATTCGTCGATTGTTATTTCTCGGTTTTGAGCCTGTAATGTGCCGAATGTCAGTGTCGCAAGTAGTATTGAGGTGATGGCTTTTGATGTGTTTTTCATTTCGGTTATTAAAAAAATGTAGAGACGTGCTTCGGCGCGTCTCTACGATTATTCAATTATTTTTTTTCGATTACTTCAAATTATTTTTAGTGGCCTTTTTCGGAGATGTATTTCACGCGCATCAGTCTGATTTCTTCCTCCGTCCAGTCCTCGTCGCCGAGTTCGTTCATCGCTTCGTCGAGCGATTCGGTCTCGGCATGGTCGAAGTAGTCGTAGGCTTCTTCCTGCCGCTCCTCGTCGATTACTTTGTCGATGTAGTAGTCGAGGTTTAGTTTTGTGCCGGAGTTTATGATCGACTCGATTTCTGAAAGCAGTTCGTCCATCTCTATTTGCTTGGCCTCGCAGATGTCTTCGAGGTCAAGCTTTCGGTCGATGCTCTGGATGACGTAGACCTTGTTTCCCGAGCGGCTGACGACTGACTTTACAATCATGTCCTGTGGGCGTTCGATTTCCTTTTCCTGGACGTAACGCTTGATGAGTTCAACGAACTCTTTGCCGAATTTTTGGGCTTTGCCTTGTCCGACGCCGACGATTTGTTTGAGCTCGTCGATTGTTATCGGGTACTGGACTGCCATGTCTTCGAGCGACGGGTCTTGGAAAATCACGAATGGCGGGACGTTGCGCTGTTTGGAGACCTTCTTCCTGAGGTCTTTAAGCATCTTGAAGAGTTCGGGGTCGGAGGCTCCGCCGTTCATTGAATGTGGCACAGCCTGTTCCTCCTCGTCCTCGTCGCTGTCGTAGTCGTGGTTCTTCGTCAGCTCGATGTCGTATGGCTTTTTGAGGTATTCACGGCCTTCTTTGGTGATTTTTAGCGTTCCGTAGTTTTCGATGTCCTTGGATAGGAAACCATGTACGAGGGTCTGGCGCAATACTGCGTTCCAGAAATTCTCGTCGCCGTCGTCCTCGCCGCAGCCAAAAATGTCGAGCTTGTGGTGCTTGTAGGTCTTCACCTGCGAATCGGTAACACCCGCAAGCACTTTGGCTACGTGTTCGGTCTTGAATTTTTCTTGGATTATCTCTATTACCTTCAATGCCTTGATGATGGCGTTTTTGCCCTGGAACTTCTTCTGCGGGTGGCGGCAGTTGTCGCAGTTGCCGCAGGGTTCTTCGAGGTTTTCGCCAAAATAATTGAGCAGCATCTTGCTCCTGCACATCGACGTCTCGGCGTATGCAATGGTCTCGGCGAGCAGTTGTTTGCCAATTTCCTGCTCCGACACCGACTTGTTTTGCATAAACTTTTCGAGTTTTTTCATGTCGTCTTTGCTGTAGAAGGCGATGCACAGTCCCTCGCCGCCGTCGCGTCCTGCCCGCCCGGTCTCCTGGTAGTACCCTTCGAGGCTTTTGGGCATGTCGTAGTGGATGACGAACCTCACGTCCGGCTTGTCGATTCCCATGCCGAACGCTATGGTAGCCACTATGACGTCCACTTCCTCCATGAGGAACTTGTCCTGGTTCTCGCTGCGGGTCTGGCTGTCCATGCCGGCGTGGTAGGGTAGGGCTTTTATGTCGTTGACTGTAAGCATCTCGGCGAGTTCCTCCACCTTCTTCCGGCTCAGGCAGTATATTATGCCGCTCTTGCCTTTGTTTTGCTTGATGAACTTTATTATCTGCTTGTCTACGTCGAGTTTAGGGCGTACTTCGTAGTAGAGGTTTGGCCTGTAGAACGACGACTTGAAGACGTTGGCGTCCACGATGCCGAGGTTTTTCTGGATGTCGTGCTGCACTTTTGGAGTGGCGGTCGCTGTAAGCGCGATAATCGGGCTCCGTCCAATCTCCTCGATTATGGGGCGTATGCGCCTGTACTCGGGTCGGAAGTCGTGTCCCCATTCGGAGATGCAGTGGGCCTCGTCGATGGCGTAGAAGGAAATCTTAGTCTGTTTGAGGAACTCGATGTTCTCTTCCTTCGTGAGGCTTTCCGGCGCGACGTAGAGGAGCTTGGTCTTCCCTTCGAGGATGTCGGCCTTGACTTGGGCGATTTGCTGTTTTGTCAACGAACTGTTGAGGAAATGCGCGATGCACTCGTCGGTGCTGATGTTGCGCATAGCGTCCACTTGGTTTTTCATCAGGGCAATCAGCGGCGATATGACAATCGCCGTACCGTCCAGGAGCAACGACGGGAGCTGGTAGCACAACGACTTGCCACCGCCCGTCGGCATGAGCACAAAGGTGTCTTTACCCGCCAAGACATTCTTGACGACAGCCTCCTGCTCGCCCTTAAAACGGTCGAACCCGAAAAACTTGTGTAGATATTCTGTAAGGTTTATAGATTTATTGCTCATTCGATTGATGTCTTAATCATAACATATTACAAATATGAAAAAATTTTTTTGTATCTTCCAACTTTTTTTGCATAAATTTTTTGCTTTTTTCAAAATTTTTTTACCACGCCGTATTATTGCCTACCAAACGGTGTATTTTGATAACGGAATCTGATTGTAGTTAAAAATAAAACACTGTCAGAATTTCATTCATATATTTTAAAAAAATATGCGCTGCAAAGTTGGTTTTCGTATGGATTTTTTTTCTATATTTGACGTGTTTTTTAAGTGCTGAAGGCATTTAAGGAGTTATCATAAAGTATAATTATTGCAGCGGTTTTACCCTGTGGCTAAATATGTAAGTTATGGCAATGGAAACTAAAAAGACTTTTGTACTTGATACAAACGTTATACTCCACGATTTCAGGAGCATATATAATTTTGAGGAGAACGACATCGTAGTTCCGATAGTCGTCCTCGAGGAACTTGACAAGTTCAAGAAGGGCAACGACACCATCAACATCCAGGCGCGCGAGTTCATGCGCATTCTCGACCGCCTGACCGAGGACAAGTGCGACATCGAGGCGGGCATCCCGCTCGGCGAGGGGCGCGGCACACTCTATATTGTAAGTGGAAAGCCGTTCTCCGAGGCGATGAAGTTGTCGTTCTCCGAGCCGATACCCGACCACAAAATCCTCGCCGTCGCGCTGTGGATGAAGGCAAAATACCCCGAGAAGCGCGTCTACCTCGTGTCGCAGGACATCAACCTGCGCATGAAGTCGCGAACCCTCGGTCTCGAGGCCCAGGACTACAAGACCGGCAAGGTCGAGAACACCGAAAAACTGTTCCAAGGCATCCGCATGGTTCCCGACACGGACGGCAAGCTTGTCAACAGAATCTATCAGGAGGGCCATGTCGAGGCGGAAGGCTTGGCAGTGATGGAAGCCGGCATCGAGACAAACGAGTATTTCCTCATCGGCGACGAGAAGAGCAATGTCCCGTGCTATTATAACAGTGTGGACAAGACACTCAACAAGGTCGTCAAGCACCGCGCATCGGGAATCACGCCTCGCAACATCGAGCAGAGTTTCGTCATGGACGCGCTCATGCGCCCCGACGTGTCGCTCATCGCGATAACCGGCAAGGCCGGCACAGGAAAGACGCTGCTGGCGTTGGCGGCTGCATTGGAACAGGGCAAACAGTTCATGCAGATATTCCTGAGCCGCCCGATTGTCCCGCTCGGCAATAAGGACTTGGGCTACCTGCCTGGCAACGAGAAACAGAAAATCAATCCATACATGCAGCCCCTGTTCGACAACCTCAACGTCATCAAGCAGACCTTGGGTGTCAATAGCAAGAACTCCCAGCAGCTCGACGCGATGGTCAAGGACGAAAGGCTCTTGGTCGCTCCGCTCGCGTATATCCGTGGGCGCAGCCTTAATAATGTGTTCTTCATCGTCGACGAGTCGCAGAACCTCACTCCGCACGAGGTGAAGACCATCATCACACGCGCCGGCGAGGGCACTAAGATTGTGTTCACCGGCGACGTAGAGCAGATAGACAGCCCGTTCCTCGACCTGCGCTCCAATGGATTGTCGTACTTGGCCAACAAGATGAAATCCCAGGACTTTTTCGTCCACATAAACCTTGTGCACGGTGAGAGGAGCAGGCTTGCCGATGTCGCAGGACGGTTGCTTGATTAAAACATCCACATATAAAACAATAATGCAGGATCCAGACTTCCAACTTAACGACAGGTTAAAACTTGCCTTCGACTACGTATACTACACAGGGCGCAACGTGTTCCTGACGGGAAAAGCCGGCACGGGAAAGACCACATTCCTCAAGCGGCTGCGACAGACATGCCCAAAGCGAATGATCGTGACCTCGCCGACGGGCGTGGCGGCTGTCAATGCTGGCGGCATGACGTTGCACTCGTTTTTCCAGTTGCCGCTCGGGCCGAGGACGCCGGACGCGCCGCTTGACCATAAGAAAGGACTTAACAACCGCAAAATCCAGGTCATACGCTCGCTCGAGCTATTGGTCATCGACGAGATTTCAATGGTCAGGGCAGACCTTTTGGATTCCGTGGATCTTGTATTAAGGCGGTACAGGCGTAACGGAAAGCCATTTGGCGGCGTCCAGTTGCTCCTGATTGGCGACATGCAGCAGCTTTCGCCGGTCATAAGGCCGGAGGACGAGGAAATCCTGCGCCCGTATTACCAGTCGTTCTATTTCTTTGGAAGCCAGGCTTGGAGCAAGACATCATACGTCTGCATAGAGCTTGACCAGGTTTTCAGGCAGACGGACGGCGCGTTTGTCTCTATCCTCAACAACATCCGCGAGGGGCGTGTGGACAGTGACGCTATAGCAAAACTTAATAAAAGGTGCATACCCGGCTACCAGCCGCCCAATGGCGAGGATATTGTCACGCTCGTGACGACTAACCGGCAGGCGGACTCCATTAACCAGACACACCTCATCGCCCTCGACACCCCGAGCCAGACATTCGACGCCGAGATTAAGGGCGACTTCCCCGAGTCGTCGTTCCCGGTTGACAAGAGCCTGATGCTTAAGAAAGGGACTGTGGTGATGTTCCTGAAGAACGACACATCGCTCGACCACCTGTTCTACAACGGAAAGATTGGGCGCGTGACAAATTTTGACAACGAATCGGTCTATGTCAAGTGCAACGGCGAGGACACTGAAATCCGCGTCCTGCCGATGGAGTGGAACAACACGAAATACGAAGTCTCGCCCGAGACGAAGGAAATTAAGGAGACTGTCATCGGCACGTTCCGGCAGATACCGCTGCGTGTGGCGTGGGCTGTGACTATACATAAGAGCCAGGGCTTGACATTCGACAAGCTGATGATAGACGCCGCCAACAGTTTTGCGCACGGGCAGGTGTACGTCGCGCTGTCGCGGTGCAGGACTTTGGAAGGGCTTGTGCTACTGAAGCCGCTGTCGCAGTACGACATAATCAGCGACCCGCAGGTGAGGTCTTTTGCGCAGATGGTCGAACAGAACATGCCGGACAACTCCGTGCTGTCGGCCGACAAGCGCGACTACTTCTTCGATACCGTAACTGAGCTTTTCGACTTCAATCCGCTCTTTAACGACATAACGACAATGCAGCGTCACTTGACTATGTTCTCAACGTCGGTAGTCGGGAACGTGAAAGCATTCGACGGGCTTGACTCTATCGTGATGGCGCAGATGATGGCTGTATCGGACAAGTTCATGCAGGCCATACGTTATAATTACCGCGACGCCGTCGACCTCGAGGCCGAGCAGACACTGTTGCAGAGGGTTCAGAAAGGCTGCGAGTATTACGTCGAGAAGATGAGGACACTGCTTGAGCAGCCGATTAAGAACTTTGCGTTCGACAGCGACGACAAGGCGAGGAAAGCAAAACTCCTCGATGACTATAACACGCTGACATACGACTTTGACCTTAAGAAAAACATCCTCGACTACCTCAAGGATTCTTTCAGCATCAAGCGTTACCTTATGCGCAAGGCCGAGGTCGCCCTCGAACTGTCAAAAGAATCCCCGCTCGAAAAGACCACCATGTCGCGTGTCCGCTCGGGCCCGCAGCCCTCGGTCACAAACAGTTACGTCTCCAACAACCCTGAATTGTACGCCGACCTGTCAAAGTGGCGCGGAAGGAAGGCGGCGGGATTGGGAATCGCACCGGCGGACGTAGTCGCCACGAGGACAATCCTCGACATCGCCAACAAGATGCCGGTCACGACGAAGGAGCTTGTCTCGATGCGCGGCATGAAGGGCAAGGGAAAAGTTTATGCCGTGGAAATATTGAAAATTGTCCATGCGCATACCAATCCAGACGCCGGCACGCTCTACGATTCGTCGTCGGAGCTCAAGGCCGCCGAGTACGAAAGCCTCAGCACTGCCGAGAAGTCGTTGAAACTATTTAAAGACGGCATGAGCGTCTCCCAGATTGTCTCGGAGCGCAAACTCAAGGAAGAGACAATCATCAGGCACCTTGCGCAGTTCATCGCCAATGGCGAGGTCGACCCGTACAAAATCCTGCCGGACTCGACGATTGAGAAGGTAAGGATTTTCATCCTCGAAAATCCCGGCTCGACCGACAAGCAGGTTGTCGAGGGCGTGAAGGGCGGCTGCAAGTACGGCGATGTGGCGATTGTAAGGGCGATGATGGAGTCGACGCTTTATGATTAGACAATAATTCCGCTTTGCGGGAAATCTTTCAAACGTAAGATTTCTCGCGAAGCGACTACTTAAAGACTGTAAACACTTAAAAAGCAACCATAGGATGAGAATAGTATTTGTTCAATCACGAAACACGGAGAATGGCAACGTCGCCATCGAGGACATACGGGAAATGGTGTGCAGACATTCATTGCCCGACGATTTATGGATATTGCCGGAGGTATTCGACACCGGCTGGAACCTAAGGCCTGGCGAGCGCATAGACGGCAGCGCAAACATTACGCTGTTCCGGCAGTTGGCGCAGGGGTATGGAATTTCGGTCTGTGGCAGTTTTTACCTCGCCACGGACGACGGTATCCGCAACAGGTTCTACGTCGTCACCTCTGACGGCAGCGAGTATTTCACCGACAAGCGGCACTTGTTCGGCGAATTTGAGCGTGGAAATGTTGTGCCGGGTAGCGAGGCGGTCTTGACATTCCCGCTGAACGACATAAAGTTCCGTGTCGCGGTGTGCTATGACCTGCGGTTCCCGGTATGGTGCAGGAACGACAAGAACGACCCGTATGATGTCCTGCTGTGCGTGTCACAGTGGCCGTCCTCGCGTCAGAGCGACCGCACGAACCTCTTGGCAGTCAGAGCGTTGGAAAATGTGGCGTTCACTGTCAACTGTAACGGCGTCGGCTCGTCCATGGTGCATGGGCCAGACGGCAAACTCGACTTCATGATGCCCGCCGAGCCGGATGTGGCGTTCTACGAACTGGATCGTGGGCGGCTCAGGGAGTACCGTGAAAGGCATCCGTACTTGGACGATGCGGATGTTTTCAAAATATTGTAGTGAGAATATAAACCACAAAAACAATTATGAAATCAAGCAAATTCGGCATAGACAACATCCGGGCTGCGCTTCGGAAATACTTATGGTCAAGTCGTGTCGGGAGTACAATCCGATGGGCGATGATGGCGGTCACGGCGTTTGTAATATCGATTTTCCTCGTCGCTGCATATCAGAGCGGCAAGCGTGGCTCCACTATCGCCATGGAAACGATGATGCAGATGTCCTCCACCGGTCTTAGCCGCGCCATAACGGGACAGTACCGTGAGATTGTATCGTCGGCAGAGGCGCTCGGCGGCGCATTGACATCCGTGAAGGACGAGATTTCGCCGGTGGCGGCTGACCGTGACGGCTTCATCACGATGATGCGCAACGGCGCGAGGGGCTTCCGCAACTGTCTCGCTGTGGGCATGTTCTGGGAGTGGGGGGCGTTTGACGGTAAGGAAAAGCAGCTCGAAAACGACCCGGAGTACAAAAAGCTTTATGGCCGGTTTGCGGTGATGTTCGCGGTGACGGACAGCACGGTAGTCAGGGACACGCGCTTCGACTTCTCGGAGCTACAGTGCGAGGAAGTCCGCCGCCAGAAATGCGTGACATGCTTTGCGCCCGAGGTCAAGGTCATTAATGGTGCCAAGAGGAACGTCATACCGTTGTACGTGCCGATGATGCGCGACGAGGCATACTTGGGCAGTATCGTTTGCTATCTCGACCTCAAATATATCAATGATGAATGTGCGATGATGGTGGACAAAGTGAAGTTAAACTCGTCATTCATAGTCTATGACAAGAATCTTAACATAATAGCCTCGACGGAAAAGCGCGATGCGGTCTGCAAACGGCTCACCGAGGTCTTTGGCAAGGACTACGACGATCCGGAAGTTTTTTCGAAAGAACATAATTCATTCGACATACAGAGCGGCTACAGATGCCATACTCACGTCGTTGAAATGGACGGCGTGGGAAATAAGTGGGCGTTGATGTTCAGGTTACAGAAAAAAAACTTGACGGGCGGGGCAAATCCCGGTTTCAAGATTTTGTTGGGCGTTTCGGTCGTCCTGTTGCTCATCGCAAGTCTTGTCGGGGCGTTCATCGGCTACAGGGTCGGCTACCCGCTTGTGTCGGTACTTAAGGTTTGCCGACAGTTGGGCTCGGGTGACATGACTTTCAAGATGAATTTCAAGTTGTATTTCCATAACGAGATAACCGCTTTGTACCGCGAGTTTGCCAATATGTCTAACCGCCTGAAGGATATTGTCGCCGAGGTAAAGGGCACAGCCACAACCATCAACAACTCCGGTCAGCAGCTCACGAAAACGTCGGAAAGCATTGCCCGTGGCGCGAACGAGATGGCGTCGGCGAGCGAGGAAGTCTCGGCGGCGGTAGAGGACATGAGCGTCGGCATTAAGAAGAACTCGGACAACGCCCGCGAGACCGAATCCATCACGCGTCATGTCGTGGAGAGTGTCACAGTCGCCAACAAGTCGCTTAATGCCACTGTAACCGCCATGAAAAACATGTCGGAGAAGATTGGCATAATCAATGAAATCGCCGGAAAGACCGACCTCCTTGCGGTCAATGCCGCAATCGAGGCGGCGCGTGCCGGCGAATTAGGAAAAGGATTTGCGGTCGTCGCCACGGAAGTCAGGAAGTTGGCGGAGCGCAGCCAGTCGGCGGCTAAGGAAATCGACCTGCTGACGGCAGACCTCGTAAGCCAGGCGGAAAATTCAGGCCGCCAGCTCGAGGTGCTTGTGCCGGAAATCAGCAAGACTTGCCAGCTTGTCCAGGAAATCACAATCTCCACCATCGAGCAGTCCAACAATGCCCTGCAGGTCAACCATGCCCTCCAGCAACTCAACGACATCTCGCAGCAGAACGCCTCGACGGCAGATGAATTGGCGGCGGGCGCGGCGGAGTCCTTGCGGCAGGCGGAGAAGCTGAACACCACGATTGCGTTTTTCCGCTTTGACAACGGCAAGACTGGCGAGATTGCCCAGATCAACGCCCAAATCGCAAAACTCTTGGCGAGGATTGATGAGATTAAGAAAAACAGTGATGTCAATGTAGTTTAGTCAAAATGAAAAAGAAGATTTGAGTAAAAAAAAATGTCGTGAATTTTTCATCGGAAAAATCCACGACATTTTTTATTGTTCGATTTCTCGTTGGGTATTACTGAATTAGTGTTCGAGCTTGATGGTCTCGGTGGTGATGTCGGCTACCTCGCTCGGTCCGAAATATTGGATGGGGCCGGGGTAAACGAACGCCGTCTCGATAGCCCACTCGTCGCGCTTGGATGCGAAGAATTTGAAGGGGCCGCCGTCGAGTTTTACGAGAGCCTTCTGGATTACGGGCTTCATCTTGCCGTTGCGCTTCTCCATGTTCATCATTGCGGTGATAGGAATACCGCCTGCGAGCCATTCGGTGGCGGGTTTGGTGGTGTTCCTTACGGACGACATATAGCCGGTCTTGCCCGAATTGATGAGCAATGCGGCTACGCGGCCGAGGGAGTAGCAATAGTCTGCGTCGAAGTTAGACGGGGCGGCGCACCTGCCTTCATAGCCGAAGAAGTGGTGCTGAGTGGAGAATTTGCCGTTGTATTTGCCTTCCTTCTTCCACTGTGCGAGCTTCTTGCCGACCATTTCGGCGAGGAGTTGCTCGGTCTCGATGAGCGATACCTGTACGTTGCCGTGCGGGTCGCGCTCGAGGGCGAGTTGCCTGGACACTGCGGGGGGCAGGCTCTTGAAGAGTTCGGCGTTTTCTTTGGAAAGTTTGCTTACCACGTAGTCGATTTTCTTGTCGGCTTCTATTGTGTCAAACTCGGCCTGGTTGGCGGCGAGCATGTCGTTGAGTTCGGAGATGAGTTTCTTGATGGCGGGGATAAACTCGATGAGGCCTTCCGGCACGAGCACTGTGCCGAAGTTCAGGCCCTTGTCGGCGCGTGCCTTTACGGCGTTGGCGATGTATGTAACGACGTCGTCGAGGGTCTGGTTTTTAGCTTCGACTTCTTCGCCGATGAGGGTGATGTTTGGCTGGGTCTTCAATGCACATTCGAGCGTAACGTGCGATGCGGAGCGTCCCATGAGTTTGATGAAGTGCCAGTATTTCTTTGCGGAGTTGGCGTCGCGCTCGATGTTGCCGATTACTTCCGAATATACTTTTGTGGCGGTGTCGAAGCCGAATGATGTCTCGATCATCTCATTCTTGAGGTCGCCGTCGATGGTCTTGGGGCAGCCGATTACCTGGATGCCGGTCTTCTTGGCGAGGTAATACTCTGCGAGTACGCAGGCGTTGGTGTTGGAGTCGTCGCCGCCGATGATTACGATGGCGTTGAT
>CAJOJG010000079.1 GCA_905234655.1 uncultured Bacteroidales bacterium | reverse complement strand
TTGTTACGGATATTGTCCCAATACATTTGAGCAAACCGCAAATCTTCTGGCGGCATCGTCCAAAAGAATACTTTACTCAACGAATAATCACCAGCTTTGGCGTTTTGCTCTTTGAAAACCACAAACAGAAAACGGCTTGTAAATATTTCATACAAACGGCTTTCCACCCAATCGTCATTTTCATAAACTTCTTGATAATTGATGTTTTCAAACGACATTGCCTCTTTAATCCTACCATTAGCCTGAACACGGATGGTCTTCATCATCAGACCTGATTTGCGAAACTCCTCTGATTGATTAACATTGCTACACTGATTGTTACCCGCAATTGCGTTTGCAATTTGGAAAAACTTGCTTTTACTGCCGTTTGACAAATCCAAATCAAGCATTTCGGCTAATTCTTGCTCATTTTTATAAATATACGGGCTGAACCGACCAAGAATTATCTCGTCAAAAGTATGCTGTTTTAGTTCTTTAATGTCAACAATTTCGTCCTCAACGGACAAATCAAAATTGCAGACAGCATTTTTACCACTATTCTGCACGAAATTCAAAATCGTTCGCATATATGCCGCTTTGAGCGAAAAGGCACGCGTAGGAGCAAGAATGTCGCTGTTGTATTGTTTTTTGACATCAGTACCCTTTGAACCTTTGCGACAGGTGGCAAGATACATCGTGTCGCCCTCGGTAATCGTGTGCGCCAACCCTTTAACAATTTTTTCGTGGATTATTTGGTAATCATTGCGAATAATCAACAAATCTTTTTCGGGCAATTGCCACAATACAGAAAACAAAAATTTTAGGTCAAGTTGATTAAAATTTGCAATGTGAAGATAAAAAAGAAGTAGCATTATACGGCATTTCTCAAAAAAATGACTATGCTCAAAATCCATTCCTGCTTCCTCAACATAGTCAATCATTCCGCACACAAGCCGTTCTTTTATAATGAGTTCTTGTTTTTTATTTCGTTTGAGAGGAGTACATTTGAGTTCCACACCCGCAACAGAAAAATCGGCATCGGGATTACTGTTTTTGTCATAGCCGAAATAAATTTCTTCTACCATTTCGCCCAAACCGCCCTTGCCCTTGCGGCATTGATAGCCGTCAGGGGCAAAAGCACGTAATGTATGACCCAACAACCCTTTGCTGTATTCAAAGATTGATTTTATGCTATTGGGATTATATTTATTGTCCATCGTCCGCTTTTATAATTTGTGCAAATTTACAAAAGTTTTGCGGATTTGCGAATAAGTCCGCAAAACTTTTTTCAGAGATTAGTCGATGTTCCACACCGCGTCGGGGTCGCCATCAAAGGCAGCGTCGATGGTAAAATCATCCCAACCATTTGGACCGCCATATTCTTCGTAACTTCCCCAACCTTCTTCCTCTTCCCACGAGTTGTAGTCGTCGTAATCGGGTTCGTAACTTGATGTCATCTCATTCACACCTCCTTTTCTTGTTGTTTATCTTTGTTTGACGGTGCAAAGATATGGGGTGATTACGAACTCTATGTTCGTAAGCCAAGTTTTTTTGTTCTTTAATCAGCATTTTTCGCACAAAAACCTGCGGTTGCGGTCGAGTTCTTCCGCCAACTCTTCCTCTGAGGGCAAAACTGTCATATATTTCGAGGCAAAAATCTGTTTTGATTCGCTCAAAACAGAATATTTTGCAACCACTTCGTCTTTCTCGGCGCAGAGTATGAGTCCGATTGTGGGATTGTCGTCGGATTGTTTTTTCAGGCTGTCGAACATCCGCACATACATATCCATCTGTCCAATGTCTTGATGTGTCAACTGCGTGGTTTTGAGGTCGATATGTACAAAACATTTCAAGATGTAATTATAAAACACAAGGTCGATGTAAAAATCGCTCATTTGTGTGGCGATGTGCATCTGACGGTCGATAAATGCGAACCCCTTTCCCAGTTCGAGCAAAAATTGCTGCATATTGTCAATGATGGCTTGTTCGAGTTCGCGCTCTTTTACTGCGCCGCCATTTTTTACACCGAGAAATTCAAGAATGTACGGGTCTTTTAAATGTTGCAAAACCGGTTTGCCCGTAGTCGGCGACTGTTCTGCAACGATGCGTTTGAAAGTATTGACCTTGATATTTCTTTCCAGTTCGCGCACGCTCCAGTTGCCAAGTTTCGACTGTTCGATGTAATAGTTGCGTTCCTGTTCGGTTTTCAGCCTCATTATCAGTCTGATGTGCGACCATGTCAATTCTCTACACAGTGTGTAGAGAATTTGCGGCTCTTGGAATGTAACGTAAAATTGCCGATAGTTCCATAACTGCGCCACAGAAACACCACGCACCGTATTCAGCACGGGCTTCGCCTTTTTGTTCCTGCAACACTATGCGGCAGCCGATAAGCCAGTTGTTTCGGGTCATTATGGCATTGACAGCCTTGTACGCCTTTTTGCGGGCGGTCTGAAGCAACTGCCGTATGTCGTTCTCACAGTTGTCGGTAAACCGCGAGGCTATCTGCGCGACGTCCCAATCTTCGGGGACAAGTGGTTTAATTTCGGTGTTCATTGGTGGTCAATACTTTTCTGCATTTTGGATTTTGCAAAAATAAAAAATATTTTTTTAAATCTTGATTGCAATTCTCATTTTTTTGTATATTTGTGCAAACAGGAAATAAGATGAAGACGCAGGTCGAATATATTGATTTATTGAGAGATAGTTTCGAAAAACTTAGGAAAGATTTCGGGATTGCCTTTATGATCAATTTTTTTGTTGTATTTAACCAACTATCAACCGATTCTTCTTCTCGCCGACGTAAAAACCGGTCAGGTAATTTGGTTGTAATTCCGTCGCGTTGTCGTAAACTTTTTTGATGTTGTTGAGGAAGTTGGAATACGCCAAGGAATCCCATCGGGCGGATTTGTGGAAAAAGGGGTTGATGATGGCAAGTTTCAAGAAACGCTTTTTCACAATACACATGCTTTCGATACCTCGCCATACCCGCCTCCTTTTTTACATCAGTTTGCGCGAAAGGTTGGGGGCCTCGTCAAAAAACCCGCTGCCGAAAGTGTCGTCCAAATAGCCGTCGTCGCAGATTGAGATGTTTTTCACCAACGGCTGCCCCGCTTTTTCGGCTTCGTCTTTGGTGTAGATGTACGAGATTGCGACGTCGTCCTTGTCGAGTTTTTGTTCCGTTTCGACACCCGCCACAAGAAGCTGCAGACGGCGGATCAGGTATTCGCTGTGGGTCTCGATGATGAAGTGGGTTTTGCGCTCTCTGTACGCATCGACGAACATATCCGCCAGCAACGACTGGTATTTGGGGTGAAGGTGGATTTCGGGTTCTTCAACGGCGATGGTGGTTTCACTTTTGCCGGACATTTCGATTTGTAGCATTATTGACAACAATTGTGTATATTCTTTGTTGTTTGTTGTCGCAAATTTATAAAGGTTTTCTCTTGTGTGCAAAAAAACTTTTTTGTTTTCACGCTGCAAAGATATGTTGGGGTTATGAACTGTATTTTCGTAAAAAGAAAACATTTGCATCCTCACCCAAACAGCCCCTCTGCCGCTACCTCGCTCTGCACGACGCCGGAATTGACGTTGGGAACGACGCCATAGACGGTGATGAAAGTGATAGAGAGGTTTTTGGTGGTGTTGGTCTGGGATTTGAAAATGGCGTTGCGCATACGAAGGCGGGCGGCGTATTCCTTGTCGATGACGTATGGGTCTTGCGAAAACTTGATTTCGCAGACATTGATTGTGCGGTCGCCGCGCTCGATGAGAAGGTCGATTTGGGAATGGTCGCCTTTGAGGTTGCTGCGCCACGCGCTAATTTCGGTGGAAATCCCCGAAATGCCGAGCGCGGATTTTATCTTGTCGATGTGCATAAAACACACCAACTCAAACGAATAGCCTTGCCACGAGCGGACTTTTGGCGAAGAAAAGTTGTTTTCCCAAAACTTGTGGTCGATTTGCTTTTTGCCTTCAAGAAAATGGAAGTAAAAAATCGTGTAAAAATCTGTCAGGCGGTAAATTGCGTTCTTATTGCGGTTTTTGTAGTTGGAAAAACCGGAAATGAAATCGCACTTTTCGAGGTTTGAGATTATCCTTGAAAGTCCGCCGCCCGAAAGCCCGGTCTTTTCCATAATTTCGTTGCGCGTCAGACCCTCGCGTTTGGACGACAACGCCCTGGCGACAGCAATATATTTGTCGTAGTTGCTGAAAAGCGCGGAATAAAGTTCGTCAAACTCGTCCTTCAACTTCGCGCCTGACGCAAAAAACAGTGCGTCAATGTTTTGCACAAAACTTTTGCCCGGCGACAAGAGGCTGTAATAGAACGGGACGCCGCCCAATATCATGTAGCATTGGATGATTTGGTAACGGTCCCAGGCGCAGTTGACGCTGTGAAGGTATTGTTCGCACTCGCTCAGCGTGAAGGGGCGCAGGTAAATCCGCCGCGTAATACGGTTGTGAAGACCGCCCTGGTTTTCAATGAGTTTGTCGGACATCCACGATGTCGCCGAGCCGCACGCCACAAACACAATGTCGTCGCGTTGCGCTGCCCACGAGTTCCAAAAATTTTCCAAGGCGGTTACAAAATCCGATTTGTGGGTGTCGATCCACGGCATCTCGTCGATGAAAACCACCTTGCGGGATTTTTGAGGAAGGTTTTCCAAATGCTCTTGCAGACATTGGAACGCCTGGTACCAGTCCTTTGGCTGGGGCGTGAGTTTTGATTTGGAATATTTTTTCAATGCCAATGCAAAACTTTCCAACTGTCTCTGGTAGGGCATATTGTGTGCGCCAGTGTAGTAGAAGGCGAACTTGCCGTCAAAAAAATTTTTCACGAGGTATGTCTTGCCGATGCGCCGCCGTCCGTAAACAATCACAAACTCGGATTTCGTGGAATTGAGACATTCCCTAAGTTGCTCACATTCAGATTCTCTGCCAAAAAGTTTTTCCATAGTGCAATGCGTTTTTTTTACACTGCAAATATAATTATCCTCGTCCAAATCACCAAATAAAAAGTGAGATTTGGACGAAGATAAAAATTATCCTCGTCCAAAAGTGGGGTAAAAAAGCGAGATTTGGACGAAGATAACGTCAATATCTGTACAATCCGAACCGCTGTATCCCCCACTCGCCGTCGGGAATACGCACGTGGCGGCCTTGGTGGGATTCGTCGCCGTTGAGGTAGCGAAGGGTGCGCAGAGTGCCGTCGGTGGCAAGTTCCTGGATTTCAAGGATTCCGACATTCTGTTTCTTGTCGGGAAGAAAATTCAAGACCACGCCCGAGCCAATCAATAGGAACTCGTCGGGGGCGGTGTTGATGATGATTGCGCCCTCGGTGTTCCAGTTGGGACGGCGGGCGTTGGGCGACCAGCCGAGGGTGTAGTCGTGCTTTGCAACTATTTGGTAGCCAGCGATTTCGATGGTGTCGCGCTGATTGAGCGAATCGAGCAACACGCCGCGCATACGGGCAGTGCCGTTGGCCTCGACGATGTAACTTTCGGCGCATTTAATCAAATTGTAGGCGGCGGGGACTTCGGTGAGTGTGCCTTTGGGGACGGTCTCGTCAACTGTAACGCCCAAGACCGGCGGCATGAACTGCGCCTGTTTGGTCTCGGCTGAAAACGGCGAAAATCCCAACCCATGGTACTCGCCAAATGCGTAAAGTGCTTTTGCACCGGCAGTTGCGTCGTATTGGTGTTCGGGAATGAAGAAAGGATTGTCGGCGCGGTGGTAGGCGGAAGTCCAGCGTTTGAAGTCGCCAAAATAAATGTCGGGGCTGAGCATCTCGACGCTCGGCGCACCGGCTTTCCATACGTCAATCAAATGCGGCAAGGACCCGCCCGACGGATATTCGCCGGGCTTGCGGCCGGGGCGGTTGAGGGCGCAGTTGATGTACATCGGAAGTTTGTAAATCTTCTTGCCCGCCTTCGCAAGTTCCTCTACATAAACGGCATAGCCCCACGCCGTGAAGATTTCTTCGCCGTAGATGCTGCCGCCAAAAAGTTCCGTCCAGTCGCCGATTACCTTGCCGTTCCAATATTTTTTGAGCGAATCGGTGAGGCGATCCTTGTGGTTGGCGAGGTATTCTGTGAGGCGCGTCGGGACGGTGGTCTTGTACGCGACGGTGGCAGCCTTGCTGTAATCACGCGCCGAGGGCAGCATCGCGATTTCGTTTTCCACCTGAATCATTATGACGGTCTGGTCTTGGTCGTGGCTCTTGATGTATTCCAAAAGTTTGCAAAACGCTGTCTTGTCGGCTTTTAGGTTTTCGGCGGCGTATGGCGACAATAGTTCCTGACGGATTCCGCCCTTGCTCTCGGCTCTTGGAAAACGTTTCACGTCCTTCTTGACCCACGCGGGGACGTAGCACGACATCGAGTTTTTCCACGCGCCAAACCACAGGAAAACGATTTTCAGGTCGTTTTGGCGCGAGATTCTGATGATGCTGTCAACGAGCCTGAAATCAAACTTGCCTTCCTGCGGCTCTATCAGGTCCCAATACACCGGCACGAGGGCGGTGTTGATGTTTTGTTTCAAGAGGTTTGGGACGACGTTTTGGCGGTAATATTCTGCCGTAGAGGCGTTTGAATTGCCGAGTTCGCCCGCCCTCATCAGGAAGGGCTTGCCATTGACAATCAACTGGTAGGCGTTGCCGTGCTTTACGATTTTTGGCGCGTCCTGCGCGTTGGCATTGACCACGGAAAACACAGAAAACACGGAAATAAAGATGATGTATAAAAGATGTTTCATAATGTTTAGGGGATTTGTTTATATCACGGCACTAAGTTATAAAAAAACGAGATAGCGCCAAAATATAATAATTATATCTTGGCACTAACTCACTTTTTTTGGCACTTAGTGCCATGTTATAACATTAATCTTTCTGCCTATCCACGTACTCTTTTTTGGTCAGTTTTGCCTTGCACTGTTCGAGCGAGTATTTTGGCGTGAAGTTGAGGGGCATCTTCGAGAACGTCTGGAAATACTGCAAACAGCCGTCGCGCCACCATTCAGCCTCGTCGAGCTGGACAGCGAGTTTCGCGGCGACTTCGTTGTAGATTGGGTCAGACACTTTGCCTTTGAGCGACTGCCACGATTTTTGGAACTGTTTTACCTGATTAACGCCTTTGTTGTAATGGTAGCACAGCGATTCCCACAGCGTGTAGCTATTGTCGAAGGCATAATCCCACGGCAAATGGTGGAACCACAGCACAAATTCCCTCGGACAGAGTTTCGGATTGTCAAACATCGAGCGCAACGGCTCTTGGTATTGCGAGACGGCGTTGCTGCCAGTGGACGAGCGGTTGAAACCGATGCCGTCGTCGGCGGCCTTGTGGTAATAGCGCGGCATCCAGTCCTCACGCGCCCCGGGAATGTCGCACCACGGCTCGGGTCCCCAATGGTCGCTCCAGCCCATCAGGTGGTGAAGTCCGAGCGGCGTCATGTAGTCTGTAACGGCTTCGCGGCTTTTCATCATGATTTCGGCGATGGTATTGACGGCAACACTGTCGCTGGTGATGGTCTGACGAATCCACTCGTTGGCGATTTCACGCGGCGAGAGCGACGGATTCCACGCCAAACGCCCAAACGCATACCAGTTGGACTGCGCCATCACGTAGCCGCACCAATTCTTCATCGTGCCGGTATTGGCGACACCCGAAAACGCCGTAAGTTTTTGGTTCAATGTGGTTTGCTTGACATCCTGATTATTGTGGAAAGTCGGATAGTCAAGAAATTCCTTCCACATCGTCGCTAAGTAGCAAAGGTGGTCGCTGTACCCGAGATATTCCTGAGTGATTTGCAGTTCGGGCATTATCTGCGTATTCTTCATCGCGCCAAATAGCGGCGAAAATGGCTCGCGAGGCTGGAAGTCAATCGGGCCGTTTTTGATTTGGATTATCACATTGTCGTCAAACTTGCCGTCCAATGGCATGAACTCGTCGTAAGCCTGTTTGGCGCGGTCGCCGCCCTGAGGGTTATAGACGAACGCGCGCCACATCACGATGCCGCCATGAGGGTTGAGAGCCTTCGCAAGCATGTTGGCGCCGTCGGCGTGTGTGCGTCCAAAATCCATCGGGCCGGGCAGCCCCTCGCTGTTGGCCTTGACGAGGAAGCCGCCAAAGTCGGGAATCATCGCGTAAATCTCGTTGCATTTGTCAGTCCACCATTTGATTACGTCCTTGTCCAATGGGTCTGACGTTTTCGGGCCGCCGAGAGCCGCCGGGGACGAGAAGTTGACCGCCAAATAGACCTTGATGTTGTACGGGCGCAGGCGGTCGGCGATTTGCTTGACGCCGTCCAAAATTTCCTTGCCCAACACTTTCGGGTCGGCGTTGACATTGTCGATTACAGTGCCGTTGATGCCGACGGACGCATTGGCGCGGGCGTATGTCTCGATGTCGTCGCGGAAGTGGATTTTGCCGCCGTCAAACCAAATCGACCGTCCGGCGTATCCGCGTTCTACGCTGCCGTCAGGATTGTCCCAATGGTTGAGGATGCGGACTTGGCAGGCGGGCTTTCCGGTGAGGTTTTGCGGAATCTTGACACCCATCTTCTTCATGCGCAAATAGGCATAGACACCATATAGCGCACCGGCAGGGGTCTCGGCGATGATGTCGTCAGTGACCTCGTATTTGCCACCATTGGATTCCCTAATCATGTAGCCTTCCGCACCAAGATTGTTGGATTTGTTGTTGTCAATTAGGATTTTGATCGTCGGAACTTTTGGATTCGGCGACTTGACCCTCTTTACCTGCCCAAAATGGTTCGCAAGTTCCTTCTCAATTACAAATTCTGTCGAACTGCCCTTTGGAAGTTCGGAATAGAAATAGTACAAACCCGCATCCTTCGTCGGGTTCGCGAGCCATAGTTGGTCGGTCTGCGCCGCCGCAATCATCGGCAGCAACAATGTAATCAGCATCAGGAATAATCCTCGTATCATCTTTTCTGTATATTTAGGTATTAATAACGCACAAAAATAGTGATTCGAGCATAAATCACAAAACTTATTTTTCATTCTGTTACAAAAAAAACATCAATAAAGGCAAGAAAAAAAGTGGTAAAAACAATATTTGTGTTTATTTTTGCAACTGCAAACATAACACAAATTTTACCATGAACCCGTTTTCAACAGAACTGCTCAACAAGATCACGTCGATCATAGTCAAGAAGTTCATCCGCTCCGGCGGTATCGCGCCTGAAGACTACGACGACATGACGCAGACGCTACGAGCCAAGTATTTGGCGAAAAAAGAACACATCGAGAGCCTTTATAAAGGCGAAGCCCAGCCGCAGACCTACATGTCGAGCGTGCTGAGGATGATGATGTTGGAGGTACTCAGGCAAAACCAAAAGACAGTAGACACCGTTGACATCGAGAAGGCGACGATTACTGAAGCCGACCGCTCGTTGTCCCCGGAGCAGAAGGCCATCATTGAAAACGAGAAAGTCCACTTCCACCGCGTCATGGCGACGATGGGGAAGGACAGGGCGAAGATAATGATGTGCCTGAAAAAAATAAACAGGCTCAAAGTCACCGACCAGGACTTTGACGAATACCTTGACGGCCGCCCGGACAACGGCGCACGCCAGTACATCGTGGACGACTCCGACCTCCACAACAAGGACATATACGCAAACCTTTGCGCTATAACAAACCTTGTGGAAGGCTCGCAGAACAAGCCCGACGCGATAAGGATTTGGCTCGGCAACAAGACTGACCAGATAATCAGGAGGATGAACACCGGCAACCACTCCAAGTACGACAACGAGTCGATTGCCATACTCATGGAGCTCATATACGCCTGACGACCTGAAAAAAAGACTAAACATGAACATACTTTAAAAAACTACAACTGCCATGAAAGAACTTGACAACAACCAGAAAGCGAGGCTCGCCGACTACATCAACGGCATGCCTGTCGAAGTGAGCGACGAGGAACTCCAGATGCTCTCCGACGACGACAAGTTGGCGGCAGAGTGCATAGACATAGCCGAAATCGCGGCGGAGGCCGATGCCGTTTCCACTGAAAGCGAAACGCAGAAATCCTCCTCAAAACCCGCCGGCAAGACAATCCGCATGGTCATAATGGCGGCGGCAGCATGCCTGCTGATAGCCATTGCCATACCTCTTGTCACAAAAAGCGACACACAAGACACCGGGCAGCCTGCTCCGCGCAAACGCACAACCGGAATCCTCAGCGCGAAAAGCCTTGACAAAGGATACTACGAACTGCCACAAGAGTTCTCGTCGCTCATACAGTCGGCATCGACAAAGGGATATTATGACTATGCGCCAGAAACGCCATTCGACATAATGTTCTCTCAGCCCATCAAACCCGACACGCTCTACCTGTGCTCCCCGAGGGTAAAGACACCGTTAATGACCATCCCAGTCTCCGGCGAATCCGCTACAATATCCCCCGGTCTGGCATCAGGATTGTACTACTACTACCTCAAGTACAACTTAAAGGAACGCAACGCAATCTCTATCGGAACTGACGATGAATCAGGTAATTAGTTATCCACAATAAAATTTTTACCACAAAATATTTTACATATCCAAAAAGTTTCATTATATTTGTCTCAAACATTCTAAAAAACTTGTAGTATAAAGAAATATTTGAGATACAGATAGTTATGGAATTTAATTGGGACGATTTCAAGAACAAGTACAACAACGAGCAGGAAGCCAGACAAGGTTTTGCGGCGTTGTGCGAGACGATTATGCAGAAACAGTACCCCGACTTCGCGGTCAAGAACTCTGACATAATCCTCGAAGACGAAAACACAGAAGACAAGTCTTTGGACAGGAAGTGCATCATTTTCCTGCCAAAATACTTCCTTGACGGCGTGTCGAACTCGCGTAAAGGACAAATCAGAAAGTCGCTGAACGACAACCTGCCATACATGAAAGCCAACAAGATCAAACAATGGTTCCTCATGATGCCGCTCGAGTTCAGCCCCGAAGAAAAAAACTGGTGGGAAAACTGGTCACTGCGCATTAAACAAGAAAACGACATCACCCCAACGGCAATCCTCTCCGGACAGATAATTGACCTCGTCGCTAAACACGGCATCGAGTTCAAAGGACTTGAGAGTGTCGCAAAACAGAAAAGTGAAGACGACACGGTAGACTTCGTGTTCGACGACGAGCCGGAACAGTCGCCCGTACAGGACGCCGACTCCACCACGACCACCACCACAACAACAACGACCATAACCACTGTAACGACAGAACAACCGGCAGACCCCTCTGAAGAACCGGCACAGACCGTGACACAGATTGTCGAAGAACCGGCAGTAGAGAACGCGCCCGAGCCGGACAACCAGCTCATCAAAGCCGCAATCGCCAAAAGCAAAATGTTGGCGGCTACTGCATCGCCTAACGAAACAAAAACCGTCACGATAACCGTCACCGAAGAGACGACGACAGAACCGGCACAAGAAGAACCTGTAGAACAAGAAACTCCGCAACAAGAACCGGCTCAAGAAGAAGTGAAAGAAAAAGAAGAGGAAAAAGCCAAAGAAGCCGAGCCGACACCAAAACGTGTTGCCGAGCCCAACCTCAACCAGCTCAAACTCACATACCGCTTCAAGCAGAACTTCGAGGAACTCGAAAATCAGAAAAAGAACCTCCCGACCACCGGCAAATCAAACGGTCAACGCGGCATATTCGACAGGCGCAGGGACGATTCCAACGTAAAGAACTATCTCAACGACTTCGTGTTCGGAGACCTCTCTAACTTCAAAGGAAAAGAACTCGTAAAAAAGGCGCAGATATACGTCACAAACGAGCAATACTCGCGCGGACTGTACATCTACGAATACGCATACGCAAAAAAACTGATAGACCCCGAAATCCGTGACGAATACAAGAAAGGCGTAGCCGAGGCGGACTTCAAGCTCAGGTACAAATACCAAATGATACTCGGCGACCTCCTTTTCGCAAAAGGGGACTACATAAACGCCGCCGAAGCATACGAAAAAGCCGTCAACACAAAAAACGACTTCACGGACAAACTGGAAGAATCCATGTCATACACCATGGAATCCAGCACGTATTCGCCCTCCATCAGGGACAACGAAGCCGACTACAAATGGCTGGAAGCCAAGGGCGAAGCACTCCTCCACATCAACGAATACGCCGACGCCGCGACTAACTTCCAGCGCGCGCTCGACCTCGACCCGGACAACAATGACCTGGCAGAACGACTGGCACTCTCTAAAAAACTCCAACGCTGGAGCAGCATATACAAAAACAAATGGTTCGGATGGCTGTCGCCGCTGTGGGCACCGTTCCACTACCTGAGCATCCGCAACAACGAAGAAGTACAAGGCCTCGAAATCACAGAGACCATCCACAAACGTGCCAAGATTGGAATCATCGTATGGATACTGCTGTTAGTACTCGCTGCGGCTATATTCTACTTCAAGGACAAGATAAGCCTCAGCCCGTCAAGCAACGTGACCACACAAGCGGAAGCACCATCGACACCACTCGAACTGTGCCTGACGAAAGGCGACTACTACATGTCGCTATTCTCACAGGACAACCCGCACTTCATCGACTCTGCCATTAACGCATATAACCGCGCAATCAGAATCGACAACACCGACAACCGCGCCCAAACTGGATACAACAGGGCGATGATAGTCAGGAGCAACTTCATCGCGCAAATCCAGCAAAACATCACTAACGACAGCGCGACATACTTCCTGAGCATGCGCCGTCCGACCGAAGGCCTGAGGCTGTTCAAGTACAAGTACGACCCGACGGACACGACAAAGCGCAAATTTGGATTCGTCGACACATTGGGCAACATCGTAATCCCGCCGTTCTACGACTTCAACTACAAGACAATGAACGAACAAGGCGAGACCTTCTACAACGGTCGCGCAAAAGTATGCCTCAAAGTAGGAGACAACGACACCTTATACTTCTACATCGACAAGCGAGGAAACAGAATCGATGAATAACAACAGCACAAATCCATTTCCCTCAAAAAAAATTTTGGGGGAATGGATTTTATACGTAACTTTACCCCTCGAATAGAGACATATAAAATGCTACGCTCAAAACTACCAGAAAGCGCAAAAGCCGCGCTCAAAGAACTTACAAGGATTTCACAGTCGCCAGACTGCGTGGACTTCCTGTCCGCAGTCCCGGGATGCGACATGCCGCTACCGCTTAAACAGAAACTCATTGCGCACATCGAACATGGGTACAGCCAATATGCGCCACAAGAGGGAATACCACAGCTAAGAAAGACGATGGCGAAATACTACGAGAAAGCCTTCGGTCGAAAATACAACCCTGAAACAGAGCTTACAGTAACCGCAGGTTCCTCGGCTGCCGTATGGGCGGCGATAACTGCCGTCATACACGAAGACGACGAAGTCATCATAATGGAGCCGTCACACTCCAACTACGTCCCGGCGGTTAAGATTAACGGAGGGACACCGATTTTCGTGACCCTCCGCCACCCAAAATACCAAGTGGACTGGAACGAAGTCAACAGGATGATTAACCAAAGGACGAAGATGATCATCATAAACTCGCCCCACATCCCGTCCGGCAGAATGTTCACCGACAGCGACTTCAGAAACCTGCAGCGCATCGTCGTCGGCAATAAGATAATCGTCCTAATGGACGAGACCTTAGCCGCGACCGCATACGAAACAGAATACACTTCGATAGCGAAATACCCATCGTTAGCGAAACAGTCGATAATAATATCCTCACTGTCAAAATCGCTGAACGCCACAGGCTGGAAGACTGGAATATGCGCCGCGCCAGCAGACATAACAAAAGAAATCAGGCGTTTCCACTCACACATCTGCAACGGCTCGAACACCGCCGCCCAATATGCCATTAACGACATAATGACACAAGAAACGCACCTTTTTCTTCAAATCCGCGACGAATACAAAGCCAAGCGCGACCTGTTGTGTTCGCTAATGAAAGGCTCAAAATACAAGCTAATCCCGGCAGAAGGCTCATGGTTCCAGCTCGTGGACTTCTCCGACGTATCCAAGGAAACGGACAAGGACTTTGCCCTTAAGCTCGCCAAAGACTTCGGCGTGGCAGTATTGCCGATGTCGTCATACTACCACGACAAGACCAAGACAAGCGTCGTCAGGATATGCTTCGCCCGTCAGGACGACAC
>CAJOJG010000078.1 GCA_905234655.1 uncultured Bacteroidales bacterium | reverse complement strand
CAGGAGGACGACCAACAGAAGTTCAACCGTGTCGATTTGCTCGTTGAGGACGACAAGAAGGAAAAGATCCTTGTAGAAGTCCAGAACGACCACGAGTTGGATTTCTTTCAGAGGATGGCGTTTGGCGCGTCCAAGATAATCACCGACTATATGAAAATCGGCGAGTCATACGGCACCCTGCCAAAAGTATATTCCATCAACATCGTATATTTCAGTCTTGGGCAGGGCAAAGGCTACGCCTACCACGGCACCACGGTATTCAAGAATATGTTCAACGACGCCGACGAGCTCAAACTCACGCCCGCTCAAAAAGAGAAGTTTGGTGTCGACGCTGTGCACGGCATCTTTCCCGAATATTACATATTGCGCGTCAACAAGTTTGACGACGAGATTCATCAGCCGCTTCAAGAATGGATTTCGTTCCTCAAGACGGGCGAAATCCCCGACGCCTTCACCGCGCAGGGGTTGAATGAGGCTCGTGAAATCCTTCGTGTGGATTCCCTCAGCGAGGAAGACCGCAAGATGTACCAACGCTATTTGAGGAACGTCAGCCTTGCGCTGAGCCTTGATGATTCGAGCCGATACGAGGGTTATGTTGACGGGATGGTTGCAGGTGCGGAAAAGGGACGCGCGGAAGGTCGTGCGGAAGGCCGCGCCGAAGGCGAACGCGCAAAAGCCCTCGACATCGCCCGCAAACTCAAATCAATGGGACTTCCCATCGACCAAATCGCCGCCGCCACCAACCTCACCCCCGACGAAATCGCAAAAATTTAACAAAATAATTTTGCCAAGTCAAAAATATTCCCTAAATTTGCATCGTAAAACATTGAAAATTAACACAATAATCAAATAAAATGGCACGAATTTTGCACATCGCATAAATAATGCACCCTTAAACACCTTGAAAAATCACGGCGTCGTTGCGCCGTCGGCATCATACATCATCCCTTGTGGCGGGCATAAAAAGCCTTCCGCAAGGGATTTTTCGTGTTCAACAATCATAAACATTTAAAAATACCAAACAAAATGGCAGAATTTCGAGTCGGAGTTTGCGCTCGTGTTACCGGGGGCCGCCTTTGAAAACACGTATTCAGTTCGGCTTGTGCGTGGCTTGTAGAGCTTACCATATCCCAAAGAACATATCACAGCACAACCAACAAAATATAAATTGACACAAATTCCTACCTCGGCATCCAAAAATGGGTGGAATATCCGTGAAATTTTTTTGCACAAAATAATTTTTTATCCCAAAAATATTTTCATATATTTGTTTCCGAGTAATAACACAAATCGAATGGAAACATTAAAATGGTGGCAAGACGCTGTGGGATTGCACGTTAGCATCGACAATCCGGGCGGCGCGAATGCCGTTTTTACAATAGGTAGCACGTTTGTCAACTTCCTTATGGCTGGCACGCCGAGGATGTATATAGTCTATGTCAAGATGGACGGATGCTACGACGACAAAACTTTTGTTCTCGACCTTGAATCCCTGAGGCCGGTAATCAATAAGACCAACGGCTTGAAAATCAGCAAGTCGCGCAAATCTGCGGCTACATTCATCTCCAACGGCACACGCATTGGTATGTATTGCCTGGCGCGTGGCGAGAGTTACAGCGACCGTTTCCTTGGAGACAATGGCTGGCAGGCGCAACGTGTATATCACGACATCTGCGAAGTGCCTGCCGGAGGCGCATCAACGGTACAAAATACAGTACAAACACCTGTACAAACGCCGCCAGCACCACCCACTCCGCCAACTCCACCTCCGCCGCCCGTACAAAACGACGACGACTTGGATTTGGACTTGACGTTGTAGGGAAAAAATTATCAAAGTCGATTCATTCCAATTCGTTTTAGTTTTTGTTGGAAAAAATTGACGATAATTGACGAATCAATTGACGGTAATTGACGTTCAAGAAAATAGAACGCCGCAAGGCGGTCGCAAGAAAAGACAATAATTTTTTGTTACAAATAACCATTAATAAACTATGGCTGATTTCAGTTTAATAGCCAATTCGGGCATTCAATTTCATTCCGTAAAGGTAAACCTTGGGGTGAAATCTGATGCTATGAAGGTAAACGGCGATTTCTACGAAAAGTTGATGGAAGACATCGAGGGGAACAAGGAGGTAACCTTTGTGTTCCCTTACTACCACGAAAAACTCCAAAAGTACATCGAGTTAACCGAAGAAGTTAAAAAGGCTGCCACCGACCCCGCTACTGGCGAGATTGTGGAGGCGAGGATTCCTCAGAATCTCATACAACCTATCCCAGAGCACAAGATTGTTACAGTACGTGCGCGTGAGGCTGTGGAGAGTTATGAAGGTGTTTGGATTCCAATTCCTTATTTCAGAAAGAGTTATGACGGCACCAAATTCCAACAAGGCCCCGAGACGTGGGCTATGATGTGGATAAGCCGCATTTCCGGTACGGACGACGACAGCGAGTTTACTCACAATGTGGTGCTTGCCTTCGATACCCGCTGCGAGGACAATCAGGAGGCTTACCTCACGCCAACCGTCAAGGACGCGCAAAATTCAGTCTTCGAGTGTGCCGAGAAGTCCGACGACGACACCCTTTTCTTCTGCGCACGTCCGTGGGTGCAGGACTGGTTGAAAAACGTGTTTGAGAAAAAACGCGCCGCCCTTGGCAAGCACGACGAGGATTACTTTTTCCTTCATACATCGTTCTACCTGACATTGTTGAAGGTTTTGGGCAAGGCTGATACTTTCCCGAAGTTGACTCTCCACACCCACAACGTCTGCATCGACGTTGACCTCATCCTCGATGTCGGCAACTCGCGCACTACCGGCGTTTTGGTGGAATCTGTCAGGACGGGACAGCCCTTTGAATTTACCGATGCCGTGCCGCTCGAAATCCGCGACATGACCTACCCCGACCGCACTTACAGCGATCCGTTTGACATGAGGGTTGCATTCGTGAAGACATCGCTCGGCGACGAATCACAGTTCATTCTCTCCGGCAATCCCAAGGCTTTCGCGTGGCCGTCGCTCGTGCGCATTGGTCGTGAGGCTCAGAGGCTTACGGTACTCAATACCGCCGACAACAACAATTCGGTGATGTCGTCGCCCAAGCGTTACCTTTGGGACACCGAAAAACGCGCATTCCCGTGGACTTACATTTCAAAGACCGACGAACAGTTTGCAAAGCCTGCCCTCTACGGCATCGCCGAACTTTTCACCGAGGACGGCAAACTCCTTGAAGCTGAGCGCGAAAAGGCTGCGCAAGACCCCGAGATGAAAACTCCCTACCCGGCGATGAACCCGTATTTCTCGCGCAGTTCGTTGATGACATTTGCGCTCGCCGAAATTTTCATGCAGGCGGTAAGCTACGTCAATAGTTACACATTCCGCAAGCGTCAGGGTCAGGAAAATCTTCCGCGCAAACTCAAACGCATCGTCCTCACTTGCCCGACGGCAATGCTCGAAACCGAGCAAATCATTCTCCGCGAACACGCCAAGGAGGCTCTCAATGCGTTGAAATCATATTTTGGCAACAATTTCATCGACGAAAAACTTGCCATCATCCCCGACGCCGACGACATCCGCCGCGACGCCGACAAGCGCGAGGATTGGAACTACGACGAGGCGACCTGCAACCAATTGACCTTCGTCTATGGCGAAATCAAGGATCGTTTCATGAACAACGCACGCCTTTATATAAATACTGTCGGCAAACTTCGCGCCGATACCCTCTACCAGTCCGAACCGGCGGTAAGCATCGCGAGTGTCGATATTGGCGGCGGCACCACCGACCTGATGATTGCCAATTACCAGGCCAACCCCGATGCCAACATTTCCGTCCTGACGCCCTCGCCGATGTTTTGGGAAGGCTTCAATCTTGCGGGCGACGACATCCTGAAGCGCGTCATCGAGCGCATCGTGCTGCCCACAATCAAGGTCGCCGCCGAGAAGCACGGTTGCCGCAATTCGGTCAACGTGATGAACTTCCTCTTTGGCCCCTACCTCGGACGCACCACGGCCAAGGACAAGTTGATGAAAAAACAGTTTGCGATGCAGGTCGCCATTCCCATCGGCACCGACATCCTTCAACACGCTTCCGAGGAACGTCCGCCCGAGAAACGCTCGTTTGATTCGTTTTTCGTCAATTATCCACATCCAAATACACAACTCATCGAATACATCAACAACGAGTTCCGCAAGGAAGGCTGCGTTGACTTCGACATCGAAAAAATCACTTGGGAGCTCGACAACGAAGGCACCAACAAGGTTGTCAAGGACGTTGTGGAGAAGATGATTGGCGACCTCTGCGGCATCATTTCGCAGTACGAATGTGATTATGTGTTGCTCTCAGGCCGTCCGAGCCTCCTGCCGGTGGTTCGCGATTTGTTCTTGAAATACCTGCCCGTAACGCCCGACCGTGTCGTCCAACTCGGACATTACCGTATCGGCACGTGGTATCCGTTTGCCGAGGGCACGGGCGTCATAAAAGACCCAAAGACCTGTGTGGCTGTCGGCGCAACAGTTGCGCTTATGGCTGGCAAACTCCGCCGCCTCGACGATTTCACTATCGACACATCGCTCTTGAAACGCAACTTCTGTTCCACGGCAGACTTCATCGGCGAATACGACCCCAACAAGGCGCGCTTGAAAGAAGTGTTCCTCGATCCCGACACCGACGCCAAGAATATCAAATTCTTCGGACAGATGATGCTTGGTATGCGTCAGATGCCCACGGACGATTGGATTTCATCGCCGATGTACAAGATTGTGTACGCCTCGTCGCAGGCTGCACAAAGCCTCAAAGACCGCGAGCCGCTTTCATTCGACATAGAGCGCGACCCACGCAACAAGGAACGCCTCAAACCGCTCCGCAACGTGATGGACCGCGAGAGCAAGAAAGTGGCAGCCGAAAATCTCAAGGTAACCATGCAGTCGCTCGCCGACGAACACGGCTACTGGATGGATTCGGGTATATTCTTGATTCAATTGTTTGATAATTAATGTGATACAAATATGGCAAAACTCACATTATCCGTCAATACGGGCAGCGGCGACGCTCCCAAGACCGAGCAGGTTTCTGTTGGCAACAAGCTCTCGATTACCAAAAAGGTGGCAGTAGAGCAGCCTGCGGACACTGTGCAGGGTGGTGGCGCGTCGTTGTCGCAGAAGATTGACAATCCCAACCCCGCCTCGCCGTCAGAATTGGCTGACGACGTGGCGCGTTGGTTGATTGCGCAGTTTGGAGAGGATGTGTTCAACGAACTATTGAAAAACCCCAACCTCAAACTGCCATACGCCGAAGACGACATCACCGCAGAATCATGGCTCGAACGCGGCATCAAGACGCTATTCACGCAGGACAACATCGCGCATATATATAAGGTGACAGCCAACATTGGTCAGTCAAACGCCGCCGATGCCAACATAGATGCCGCCGTTGATGAGCGCATGGCGCAGAAAGTGGAGAAATACAATGCCAAATTTCAGGAACTCCGCTCCAATATGGAGACCCTGGAAGGCGAGAAGGCAGAATTGCAATCGAGATTAAACAAAACCCTCGAAGCCGACGCCTTTGTAAAGACCATTTTCCGCAGTGCCGACAGCGAGACCGACGCCCAAAAACGCATCGCCCGCACATTGGAAGATGCTATAGGGCAGGGGGACGACGACGAGTTGCCGACCTTCGTTACAAGGCTGGCAAAAGGTTGGGCTGCATTGCAATACATATTGCAGACCTCTGCCGAAATTGGCGACGACAAGGAAAAGTTGGAGGTGGTTTACCCAGCATTGACCAATCTTTTGACTTGCATTTCAGGATGTTATGTAACGGACAGACGAATGGTTCTCGAACTTGTGGCAAAACATTGCAACGAGTTTTTCTCCGATTACGATTTCATATCGCCGGAGCAGACCCTCAACGCCGACCCCGACATCCACAACGCCACCGGCCTCGGCAACGCCCAAATCCGTGAAGGTGTTACATTCTGCGTCGTCCGCCGCGACACCAAAAAGACAGTCAAGTACGCGGATGTAAAAGTCAACAAATGAATTGAAAATGGAAAATTGAAAATTTAAAATTGATGAATGATATGATTTCAATTTTCAACTTTCAATTTTCAACTTAAATAATAGAAATTATGGATACAGCAACAAACGAACTCATTCAGCAGTGCACCAAGGTTAAGCAGGTGATTGAGGACAGCATGAAATGGGTGTCTGCCAATGTCGAGAAAGACAAGCAGGCGGTAACTATATACAACCTAAAAAAACTGCGCCGTGAGGCTAAGCGTTACGAAAACGCACTCCCGCGTCGTCCCTCCGTGGCAATCTTCGGTCAGAGCCAGGTAGGCAAATCTTACTTGGTATCCAACCTCGCCAAAACTCCCGAGGCTGCGTCGCTTTTCGTAAAAGTGCCGGATACGGGCGAGGACGTGGATTTCATCGCCTCCATCAATCCACCGGGCGGCGGCAAGGAGGCTACGGGGCTTGTGTCGAGGTTCACTACCGCCGACACGTGGCAGCCGGGCTTCAAACCATATTTGCTGAGGTTGTTCTCACAGTCGGACGTGGTGAAAATCATCGTCAACGGCTACCTATCCGACATCACGCACTACACCTACACCATCAACCGCGACGAGGTTCAGAAGATGATTTCAAAACTCGGTGCGATGGCGCAGCAGTCGCCCTGCCCGGGGTTTTCGGAGGACGACGTGTACGACCTCAAAGAATATTGCAACAACAATTTCCGCGACCACTTCATTGTCAAGGATTTAAATAACATCAACTTCTGGGACGACATCGCGTCAATCGTTCCTTACATCGACGCAAGTTTGAGGTATGAGGTTTTTGAAGTTGTCTGGGGCAAGCAACCTTTTTTCACCGACCTTTTCAAAAAGCTTTCCGACGGTCTCAAGCAGGTGAACTTCCTGCCCGAAATCCGCACCGAACTCGCCGCGCTCACCCCGCAGCAGGACACAATCCTCGATGTGGAGCGTCTTCGCGAACTCTACAAGGACGTGAAGAAACCGCCTGTAAATTGTTATGACGGTGGCACGCTCCTCGCAACCCTCGACCGAAGCATCCTCTCGGCTCTCACGGCGGAAGTTGTGTTGCCGTTGACGGACTCCACAGCCGACAACCCAAAGCGCAAGTTCCTCAAAGAAGCCGACGTGCTCGACTTCCCGGGAGCGCGTTCGCGTCAGCAGATTCCCGAAATCACTTTTGAAGAAAAGGACAACAACGACAAGCTTCTCGTATTCCTGCGCGGCAAGATTGCGTTCCTTTTCAACCGTTACAACTTCAACTACGAAATCTCGACACTTCTGTTTTGTATGGACGACAAGCAGCCAGAAGTCGCCGATTTGCCAAAATTTCTCTACGAATGGATTCGCAACACCCACGGTGGATCGCCTGAGAAACGCGCAGAGCGTGAGAGGCAGTTGGCGCTTCTCGTACAGCAAAATGACATCGAGAAGTTGATACCGCTTTTGGTATGTTTCACTAAATTCAACATCGAACTCGCAGGCAATCCTGCCACGGAGCGTCCCGGCGAACTCGGTCCCCACAACAGCAAGTGGACAGCCCGCATCGGTGCCAACTTCGCCGACCAAATGGGCATCTCGGTCGGCGACACGTGGATTCAGAACTGGGACAACAACGGCCCGTTCAAAAACGTGTTCCCACTCCGCGACCCAAAATGGAGCAAATCGTTCTTCGACGGCATGGACACCGACGGCAAGGAGACACAACTCAAACCCGAGTACGTCCAGAAATTTGACGACATGAAGACTTCGTGGGTCAACCACAAGGACGTTATCGCCCACGTACACAATCCGTTGGAGTGCTGGAGCGAGTTTACACAGCCCAACAAGTCGGGCATCGACTATATTATAAAGTATATGACCCCGACCTGCAACCCCATCATCAAGCGTCAGCAGATAAAGACTGGCATCCAGGACTTGATGAACAATCTCTACGACCAACTCTCCGTATTCTATCAGGGCGGCAACATCGACGAAAAACTCAAACGTGCCAAAGTCTCTGCGGCTCAGGTATTTATGTCGTTGATGAAAATGCAGAAAGACAAGAACACATTTGGCAATTTCGTTGACCGCTTGACCATCACCGACGACCTTTCGTGGAAGATTTACTTTGACCTGATGATGAAAAAGCAAATCGAAATCGAACCCAACGCACCCAAGGCGGCAGAGCCACAGGGCGGCAAGACGGTTTCGCTCGACCTCATCGAAATGCTTGGACAGTTTATCTCCATCGACAAGGACGAATCTGCCGAGAGCATCCTCCAAAAGTTGCGCGACTTCTTCGGACTTACCGACGACAACGAACTCAAAACTGTACTCTCAGAGTCAGGCATTGACATTCAGGCACTTATAGATGCCCGTGAGACTGTCAAGAAGACCGGCGACATCAAGGATCGTGCGTTCATTTTCGCAGAAAACCTCCTCAGCCGTTGGCTCGAATACATCGAAAACGTAAAGCAGGACGATGTACTCGCCGAGCTTGGCATGAACAAGAAGACCGCCGACCTGATTATCAACGAGTTGAATCGCAACAAAAACCGCGTCAACCTCAAAAAGGTAATCGCTGATGCCGTCCGTGAACACGTTGAGACCTTCCAGTTGACAAGCAACGTTGACATTGTGGCGCGTATTTCCGCCATCATCATCAACAAGTTTGTCAACACCCTCGGTTGGGATTATGTGCCAGTGTCGGAGCGTCCGAAGGTGAAACCCACCGACAATCTCACTGTATTTGCGCCACGCACGGTGAAAGCCCCTGCCAAAAAAGACCTCCGTCTTGGCATCGAGTTCCCTGGCGAAAGGTTCTTCAACGAATGGGCAACCGGCCTCCGCAGCAGTTTTGAGGCCAACGTCTATTACGAAGAAGGTGTCAAAGACGCAGCCAAAGCCGAAGCCGACGCAAAACTCGGCGTCATCCTGGCACAATTGAAGTAGGGGCGGACCTACGTGCCCTTTTTTGCACAAACCACAAACTCCTGTGGATTAACTAACTAATTCACAGGAGTTTTCGTTTTTAATTACTTTCATTTGCCTATTCACTAATGATGTTGGGCTTTTTGGGAGATTCTATTATTTTTATCTTCTTTGGCGAAATTGTCTTTTGGCGGCCGTTTTTTAAAAAAAGTTCGAGTCTTACATTAAAATTTCCTGTCTCTGCAAAAACGTGTGTCGGATTGGCTTCCGTGGAACTTTCTCCATCGCCAAAATCCCATTTGAAGGCTTCCACTTCTTTTTTATTGTCCGCATAGCCAAGAATATTTCCATTTGTCTGGTCGAAGAATAAGCACAGCGTTTTTGGAACTATTGGCGAAGTAGAAATATCGTCCACATAACAATAAATTCTGCCATCATCTGCGGTCGTATATGTAACGTGCAATGTACCGTTAATCCAAATAGACAAATCGTGCAAGTCGTAATTAACTATCTTGAGGTTGTCTATTTTGTTGCCTTTTAGTTTGGCAATTATGAATCTATGTGCAGTACGGAGTTCTTGCCCACAATCCAATTTCTAAAATTTGGGTCGAAAACATAACGGGCTGAAAAACCATTTCAAATTACTTTCAATCACTTAAATTCCTCACTCCACTCTGTCCTTCTTGCTGTACTTTATGATAATCGCCTTGCTGGGCGCGCTTTCGACGTGGTAGCGGTTGAAGGATGTGATTTTATACGTGTAGAATTTCTTGCGGAAAATCGCGCGGCCTTTGTGGAACAGGCGGAGGTCGCAGGTTTCTGTGAATTTCAGGAAGTTCTTGGGCGAGGGGACGAAGTCCGGGTTCTTGCCCTTGACGCGGTAGACGGAGTAGAACACCGGCTTGTTGTTGGCGGGGATTGTGCGGTTAGTGTTGTCGGTCCAATGCACGACATACTGGTTTGGCATTCTGAGGAGCGTCGCGTCGGGGCTGAGCGGGCTGTTCTCGAGCCATGGCATCTTTGGCATCATCACCTCGTGGCTAAAGCATTTGTTCTTGACATTCGTGACCATGTTCATGGGGTTTTTGAGGATTGTGGTGCTGCGGTAGGTTATAACGCCCTGGACATGGGGATATTTGCGCGTGATTGCTATTTGGTTCGGGATTTCGTTTGGGTCGCTCCAGCCAGCCACAGTGCCGGATTCCTGGTTGTACGCGCCGAGGCCGATGTAGATGTTGCGGCCGAAGGCGTGGGCGTCCCACCATTTGACGCATTTCTCGAACTGGTTGTACTGGTGCTTTATGTTCCAGTAGATTTGTGGTGCGGCGTAGTCAATCCAACCATTTTTAAGCCAGGTGATTACGTCGGCGTATAGGTAGTCGTATGCCGACAGTGAGTTTGTCTCCGAGCCGTCGGGGTCTTCGCGTTTGTTTCGCCATACGCCCGCCGGTCCGATGCCAAACTTTACCCACGGCTTCTCGCGTTTGATGGCTTCGTTGACCTCGCGGACGAATGTGTTGACATTGTTGCGCCGCCATGCGGCCTTGTCTGTGAAGTTGCCCTTGTACTTTTGGAAAGTCTTGTCGTCGGGGATTTCGACGAACTTGTTGTTGTCGCCTTGGACGGGGTAGGGGTAGAAGTAATCGTCAAAATGCACTGCGTCAATGTCATAGCGGCTGACGACATCGACGATTATTTTCACTAAATACTCCCGCACTTCCGGTATGCCTGGGTCAAAATATTTGCTGCCGCCGTATGAGAAGAACCATTCGGGCTTTTTGTTAGTTATGTGGGTTGCGCATACGTCGGCATATTGCGTCGTGGCGACTGCCCTGAACGGGTTGAACCATGCGTGGAACTCCATTTTCTGAGAGTGTGTCCTCTCGACCATGAACTCCAGCGGGTCAAATTCGGGTATGGGCGCGCGGCCTTGTTTGCCGGTGAGCCACTCGCTCCACGGCTCGTATGGCGACTTGTAGAATGCGTCGGCGGCTGGCCTTACCTGGAACACAACGGCGTTGTAGCCAGCGTTCTTGAACTGTGAAAGCAGGTTGATGTAGTTGGCTTTCAGGGTGTTTGCGTCGGTGGTCGCCTTCGCCGGGTAGTCGATTCGCTTTGACGTCGCCACCCATACGCCTCGAAACTCGCGGAGCGTGTCGGGGAACTGCTGGGAAAATGCTGTGGTGGCTGTCATTAGCAACCAAATGAGTATCTTTATTCGTTTCATGGTCATAAATGGGAAATTTTTTTTCATTACAAAAGTAATGTAATTTATTTTTCCGTGCAAATGTCGGACAAATATTTCATGGCATTGCATCGCCGTTTTCAAAATTATTTCCTATATTTGCAAAAAATTTTCAGATTATGAAATCTATACAAGTATTTTTGAATTACGACTTGAGTTTCAACGGCGATTATGAAGGCCTTTTCAAGTGGCTTGATGACCATAATGCCGATGACTGCGGTCAGAATTTTTGCGAATTTACTTATACTATAAACCCGAGCGATGTCGTGCAGGACGAACCCAAAAAGGCCGCCAACCAGGTTGCTATGATGATTGACAAGGATATAATGTCCACCGTCAAAATCAATAAGGGTGACAGGATATACATTGTTTCGTCGTATGACAATGTCATGTTCAGTGGTTTTCTTGCTGGAGGACATGGCCCTAAACCATGGGCGTGGTATAGTACGCGCACTCAGCCAACACCAAAAATCAAAATTATAAATGAGGTTGATGGTTGACAGTGGGTTTTGGTATGGATTGTCTGATGTTTCTGACGCCTATAATGATGTTGCAGCAGAGATTTTCAATCGTTTGAATCGTCGTGGACTGAGTTTCGTTGACAATATCATCAGGGTGATGATTATGGACAATGCTTTAAAAATCGATGGTTTGATTACTTTTAATACTAAAGACTTTGCCGATGTCTGTCGTAACAAAATCATAATCTATGACCAGTATAATTTGCCATAGGACAACTAATATGAAACTAACTTTTACCCTTATGTTATTAATTGCATCTGCGTTCCATGCCATTGCGCAGGACAACCTGTCGCTCGCGTACTCCTACTATAATAATAAGGAGTATGACAAGGCTTCGTACCTTTTCGAGGAACTTTTCGAGAAGACAAAATCGCGGTCGTATTTCAACTATTACATTAACTGCCTGATATTCACCGAGCAGTTTGACAAGGCGGAGAAGATTGCGAAAAAGCAGGCGGCGGCGTCGAAGTCCGACCCGTGTTACCGTATAATCCTTGGCAGTGTCTATAAGCAACGCCAACAGCTCGACAAGGCGTACAGCGAGTTCGACGCTGCGATTAACTCAATAAGAGCCGACCGAAACTCAATCATCCAGGCTACAAACATGTTCGTGAGCATCCGTGATACTGAGTATGCCGAGAAGACGCTGGTAAAAGGGCGCGAGCTGACGGGCGAGGATTTTAACACTGAACTTTTCTCCGTGTATGCCAACTCGCGGAATTTCAAGATGATGGCGACGACGGGACTGGACATTGTGGAGGCGGACGCTTCGCAGATTTTCACGGTGGAGAACATGTTCCAGTATTACATCAACAACGACATCAACGACGAGTTCTACGACATTCTCCGCAAAACGCTCCTCCAGCGCATACAGCAACAGCCTTCCACCCAGCTTTCGGAGATGATGATATGGCTTCTTGTCCAAAAAAAGAATTTCAAGAGCGCAATCATCCAGGCTAAAGCCCTCGACAAGAGGCTCAACGAATCCGGTCAGCGGCTCATTGCCATCGGCGACCATGCCTTGCAGTCAAAGGATTACGCCGCAGCCGCCGACGCCTTCAAGTATGTTTTGGAGAAGGGCAAGGACTGTCCATACCACCAAAGGGCGACTTTTGGCACGTTGACTTCTATGTACGAGCAGATTGACAAGGGCATGATTACCGACATTGACCAAATCAAATACCTCGAGTCGCAGTACGCCGCGACTTTCAGCGAGTTCGGCTATAACAGCAAGACCGTCCCTGAAATTAAGAACTACGCCCGCATCGAGGCTTTCTTCCTCAACAAGCCTGACTCTGCCCGCAGCATCATTGCCCGGGCTCTCTCTGCGCAGGGCGTCAACTATTCCGTAAAGGCCGCTCTCAATCTCCAACTCGGTGACATCCAGTTATATGAGGGCGATGTTTGGGACGCGCTGATGACATACGCAAAGGTCGAGAACGACAACAAGCAGAATGAGTTTGGCGACGAGGCCAAGTTCCGCAAGGCGCGTGTGGCTTATTATACCGGCAACTTCAAGTGGGCTGCGTCCCAGCTCGATGTCCTCAAGGCTGCGACCACAAAACTTGTCGCAAACGATGCCATGGAGCTTTCGCTTTTGATTTCAGACAATGCAGAGCGTGAAAACTCCGTCGTCGGCGACACAACGGCCATGATTGCCGAGAACGACGCCTCGAGCCCCGACCTCCGCATCTACGCCCGTGCCGACATGTACCGCCATCAGAACCTCCTCGACCGCGCTTCACAGTCCCTCGACAGCATCATTAAGTTCCACAAGACTTCCCCGCTTGTCGACGAGGCGTATTTCATGAAGGCGCAGGTCGCCCTCCTCCAGCAGAACTACGACAGCGCGGCATCGTTTTTCAAGACTGTTGCCGACACTTACTCCTACGACATCCTCGCCGACAAGGCTTGTTATAATTATGCCCGCCTTGCCGAGACCCATCTGTCCGATTCCGTTTCCGCAAAGGAATACTACATGCGCATCCTGACCGACTACCCCGGCAGCGTCTACGCCGTCGAGGCACGCGAACGGTACAGGGCATTGGAGGGGATTTAACATAAATTTTGTTTTTTATATATGTTTCCATTGCAACAAATTGCCTAAATTAGTTGTCTAAAATTATGAGGGTGTCTATACTAAAAACACCACTCAGTACGTTATACGATTGGAAAGAAGTCTGTACTAAAAAAAACTTGACTTATGAATTTGAACTCTAATATATATAAGGTGAAGGTCACATTGCTTGTCTTGTGTGCCTTGTTGGTCTGTTCAACTGATTATGTGTTTGGACAGCAAATTTATTCCGTAAATGGTTCTACTACTGGAGAGGTGTGTTTCGGTGGTCAGAGCAAGATGTCTGTGCCAATTAGAATGACAGGTCTTATCAATCAGTCCGAATGTCAAAATAGTGGTCAAACGACTACAACCTATTATTTATTTAGAACTGAAAAATCAGGGGCAGAACATCAATTAGACGTATGGTATGGGGTAAGTGAACTCACTCGTAACTATGAAATTAGTCCTGGTGATGTTTTAGATTTAAGATATGCCTGTGGTACTAATGGTAGTCCAAATCCAACCAAAATTTCTGGAACACAGTTCACGATTGCTGATGCAACACCGAGCATAACCCTTTCCAACGCTCCCAATGGCTCGTTCTGTCTTACAAAAAATACTACTGTGGCTAACGGCCCTATCCTTAAAGTCAACAAAACAGGTACACTCTCAGGCGTGACAGGCTATACGAACATCGCCTCTGGAGATATTGACAAGAATATTTATTTGTTCAACACCATAAACGGAGGCGGCACGAAACAGTACCAATTCAGTTTTACTTCTAACACTCCAAATTGCCCCCAAGTCTCCGTTACCTTGAACGTAGTAGAGAGCGTCGGGACTATTGAACATGAAGAAATCCTTCTCTGCGACGGCAATGTTGCGCAGTTGAACGCTACCACGAGTCCCGGCACATGGTCAAGTGGTGTGACTGAATCGAC
>CAJOJG010000077.1 GCA_905234655.1 uncultured Bacteroidales bacterium | reverse complement strand
TCGTTGGGGAATAGAAACTGGTCTCGGTCATTGAGCCAATCAGCAGGGATAATATGTCTGATAGTGAAATACATTAGCATTTCTACAAAATTGTTTTCTGTAACCCAATTGCCTTTAACTTGTTCCAAATCAGTCTTGTAAGGCGAAAGTGTCAAGAATACATCTTTGCTATGCTGAAAGTCTGTTCCTAAGAATCGCAAATACGCAAGATGTTCATTAGTCTTGTCGTAGAACTGACGAATCCATTGAAGAATATATTTGCCGTCTTTTTGTGCAAAAAACGTTTTATGTCCCACTGCATGACCATTTTCATCAAATACATCAGCCTCTATCTCCTCAAAATTCTCTTTAATTTTGGTATTCCAAATATGGAAACCTATTGGGAAATGTCCGCTAACATTGTCGAAGGTATCTGCTGGCATTACGAACAACTTTTCGAGTTTTGCAGGAAATTTTTGCCTGAACCCTAAGAAATTTGGTCCTTGCAATACTTTCAAAGTTGAGAAACATCCAATCAAGCAACCATCAATTTCTCGATGCATACGAGCCATAAACTGTGCGAAAATTTCGTTGACAGCCCTGCCCAAATCCTTTTCGTAACGCTTTTTTGTGAGGTTGATGGACAAGCCCTCGCGATGTTTGCCGCTGCCTGCAATTGTGCGGCTGCTAGTGGCCTCCGCGTATGGCGGATTTATGTAAATGATTAGTTTGCTGCGTTTTTTGGGGTTGACGATAATGTCGTAAAGTGCCTTTGGCAGTTTGCCCTCTTGGGTGAACGTGCCGAAATCTGTCTCGATTGTGCGCGACTGTCCCACTGGCAGAAAAGGGTCGTTCAGAAAGTCAAATTGGAAAACGTGGCTTGACAAAAGGTTAGCACCGTTTTTGATGCGGTCTTGCACGACATCAACGTCCTGTTGGTCGAGTGTCGATGCAAAAATCTTGTATTTGTTGTAAAGTCCGTTAAGCATATTGCCTGTCCCAGTGCAACAATCCCAAACATAATACTCTTCCTGCCAATTTGCACCGAGGAAATTGGCCAAGTATTCCTGCGACTTTTCCACCCAAATCTGCGGCGTGAAAAACGCGCCTTTCCGTTCCCTTACATCCTGTGGCACAAGCAAATCTAATCGTGAAACTATGTAATCCCAATAGATGTTTTTGGGCGGACGTTTGTACCGTTTCCAAAAGTCGGCGTATTTGTCCAGACCGCCGGTCTTGAATCCAAAATCATAGACGGCATCCATACCGAGATTGTCTTTGCGGACTATCCGGTAAGGTTTTGGCGCATTGGCGTCAAAAGTCATATAAAAGTTGTCGTATGCGGTCTTGTCGTCCTCAATTTCAGGCGTGTTGTTGTCGTCGATATTGAGTTCGGCAAGAAAGAAATCCCGGTCGTATATGCGGTAGTTTTTCTTCAACTTGTCCCAGTTGGCATTGATGTGCGGCATCACCATTTTGCGCCATTTCTGGTAGACGAAGATAAAATTGTTCTTGTCGATGAGAGTCGAAAGATGGTTGTTTTCAAAATATTCATTGAAGTTTTGAAGTACAAAATTATGAATATTGTCGTCGTCCTGACCAAAATAGAACACAAAAATTTTGTCATTACTGTTTCAACTGTTTTGTCGTCAACTTGCGATGGTGTTTGAGTCCAATTGAAATCGTTGAGTGCAAATATAGTTTGAATGTCGTAAAACGGCACAAAGGCGATTTTCTCACTGTCAAAACAGCCAAGAAATTTGGGCGGTGTGAGCGTCCAAGCGTCTGTTTTAATGGTGATTAGCAACTGCGCTAACATACGATAGATGTCGGTTGGTTGCTGTTTTGCCTCCGCCCATAGCAAATATCCGTAGTCGTTTTTAACGCTAAAATCAATGCGCTTGATTATGTCGGTGCAGACAAACTTTTTGAAAAATTTTGCCGCAATTTCGTTTTTGAGTTGTTCTTCGAGCATGGTTGAAAAAATTTTCGTCCAATTCCTTTCACCGCAAAGTTAGGGATATTTTTCCATTTTCCAATATTATTTCTTATTTTTGCGCATAAAAAATAACACAGATGAAAGACACGGTGAGATATTATATAACGTTGGTGCTGATCCTCGTGTGCGCCGGCGGGCAGACGGTTTCCGCGCAAAAACTCGGCAAGGGGTTCAGGCTCATCGCCAACAAGGACTATGAAAAGGCGATGGAATTTTTTATGGACGCCAAACAGAAAAAAATCGAACAGTTCGCCACATATTACGCGCTGTCAACGATTTACGGCGACCAGTATTCGCCATATTTCAAGGCGGACCAGGCGTTGCTGTGCATCAAAAACGCCCAAAAACACCTGAAAAACGAAAAAGTGCCCGAAGATTTCATAAAGAAGCAATATGGCTTTGATTATCAGGACGTCGAGGTGCAGTACAACATGGCTTTGTTCCTCGTGCTCAACAACATCGACAAAATCGAGGCCATTACCCAACTTTTCCGCATGGGCATCAACGGCGACTACGAGCGCGACATCTTGGAAGAAAAGGCGTACAAATGCGCGTTGCAGGAAAACACAACAATCTCGTTTTCAAGGTTTTTGGAATTTTACAAGGATTCCAAGTTCGCCGTCCAAGCCAAGGAAAACTACATAAGGTGCTGGTTTGAAAAGACAGACAATTTCCTCGCCACGATGACGGGTCCCAACGGCGGATTCAAGGGTTTCACGATTCGGTACCCCGAAAGTTTTTTTGCAAAAAATTGCAAGACCGAGGCTGAATACCAGAAAATCAAGGAAATGTCGGTCGTCAGCAAGGACTACCAACTGACCCCGGCGTTGTACGAGGTAATCCAAATGTCCGACACCCTCAACCTGACCAAGGACGACATCCTGCCGTACTACATCGCCAACATCGACAGCCAAGGCCGCCTGACCACAAACCAGTTCAACAAAAACAACGAGTTCAAAGTCAACAACTTCCGTCCGCGAGAACTTGACATCGCCATCGGCACAAAACTATTCAAGACCAACAAGCCCACGCAGGTCGCAAAGCCAAAATCCACGCCGTCGGGCAAGGATTTCGTGATGGAAACCTACGGCGACAACCCCTACGCAATCAAGGACTTCAACCGTGGGCGGCGCGCGATTGCATTTTATTACACCCAATATTTTGACACCGACATCGACTGGGCGTACTTCGCCGACACTCTCGAAAAGATTGACTTCGACGACCCGAGGTTCAAGGCGGCGATCGCGCGGCTACAAGAGGATTTTCCACGGGCATTCTTCCACGACAAGACCAATTCCGTCGGCAACAACGTGTTCACCCGCATCTGCGGCGCGGAAATCGTCAACAACTTCGGCATCAGCGACCCGTCGATATTTGAGCCATTTGAGGGCGAGCGGATTCCCGGCTCAAACATGACTTTCAAGAGCATCGAGCATTACTCGTCGTTCCGCAATCCACGGTCGGGGCGGTTCTTTTATTATTTCATATCGACCACAGCCGATTCGCTTGTGCGCGGCGCATACGTCCTCGTCCCGCAGATGGACAGCACGGTTTTCATAGGTTACAAGGTAGTCAACATCCTGCCCGACAACAACATGCTGACGATTTTCCGCAGCAACTGCCCCGGCCTCGTCTTTTACGAGCGCAAATGGCGCGACCTCTACTACCTCGTCGAGGAAAAAAAGGGCAACTCGTCCAACTGGGTCGTCAAGAAAAAATACAAGCGGGAATAAGGATTTGGTGTCCTGACTGTCAGAAATCTTACAAATCCAAAACAAATCTTTAAAATTTGTTTGATTTGAAATGAATTTGTAAGATTTCTCACGAAGCGAAAACATTTTATAAAACCGCCGCTTATGAAATTCAAAATAATCATAATATCGTTTTTGTGCATCTTGACCGCCTGTACTGACAACGAGGTCAAACACCGCATCGGCGTGTCCCAATGTTCCGACGACGTGTGGCGCAGCAAACAGAACGCGGAACTGACCATGGAATCCAACTTCCACGAAGGCGTGGAACTCATATTTGCCACCGCATACGACGACAGCCGCCGGCAGATTCAACAGATTGACAGCCTCGTCAATATTGGCATCGACCTGTTGATTGTCGCGCCAAACCAGGTGGAAAGCATCTCGGAAGTCATAGACCGCACGGCGGAAAGCGGAATCCCGGTGATTGTATTCGAGAGGAAAACCGGCTCTACAAAATACACGGCTTTCATGAGCGCGGACAATTATGAACTCGGATTCCAAATGGGACGGCATATCGCCACGCTTCTTCAAGGCAAAGGAAACATCTTGGAAATCATAGGCTTAAAAGGCTCGTCGCCAGCCGTCGAGAGGCACAACGGATTCCACGACGCTCTCAAAAACAATTCGGAAATCACCATCGAAACCTTGGAAGGCGACTGGACGGAACAGACCGCCCACGACGCCGTCAAGAAGCACAACCCCAAGGACATCGACCTCGTCTTTGGACACAACGACCGCTCGGCACTCGGCGCGAGGAAGGCTTTTGAGGAAATATTGGGGACGCACGACCTGCCAAAATTCTGCGGCATCGACGGGCTTCCGGGCGAAAACGGCGGCATTAGGCTTGTCCGTGATTCGCTGCTCGACGCATCGTACATATACCCGACACGCGGCGACCTGCTCTTAAAACTCGCCATCGACATCTTGGAAAACCGTCCGTTTGAAAAAGAGACGCTGCTCAGTTCCGCAATCGTAACGCCCGAAAATGCAACCGTGCTTTACATGGAAAGCGAGGAACTTTCCCAACAATTCAACCGGCTCGAACTTCTTCACGACAAGGCCGACAGTTACCTTCAACAACTTTCAAACCAGAAGTTTATGACTTTCCTTGCGGCGGTGGTGATTCTGCTGCTCTTGACGATAATGGCAGTCGTGTACAAATATTGGCTTCAAAAAGAGCGCATGAAGGACGAGCGCGACAAGATGGCGCGTCAGCAACTCGACTTCTACACCGAAATCTCTCACCAACTGCGCACACCGCTGACACTAATTGAAGGTCCGCTATCAAAACTTGCATCGTCCGACGAGGTGAGAAGGCTCTCGAATGTAAATTCAGAGATGTTTTCGGTGCTGTGCCGTAATACAGCAAGGCTTTCTGAACTGATTAACAAGATTTTGCAGGTGCAGACCGGCAAACATACCGGAATGTTGAGTTTCACGGAAGTTGACGAAATCACAGTGAAAAATCCACAGCCCACAACCACTGAAAATCCAACCGAAAACTCTACCGAAAATCCAGTGTCACTGCTGATTGTGGACGACAACGCCGACATACTCACATACCTGCGCACAATCCTGCGTGGCAGTTACCAAGTACACGAAGCCTCTGACGGCAACGAGGGGCTCAAGGTCGCCGAAAAGGAAGTCCCCGACCTTATCATCAGTGACATAATGATGCCGGTAATGGACGGCTTGGAATTTTGCCGACGGATTAAGGAAAATGTCATCACGAGCCACATTCCCGTGATACTGCTGACGGCGCGGTCGCTGGACGAACACTTTGTGGAAGGTTTCAAGAGCGGTGCCGACGCGTACATCACAAAGCCATTTTCGACTGGGCTGCTCTTGGCGCGTATCGAAAACCTGCTTGCCAACCGCCACTTGCTGAGGAACATTTGGGAGACGCACACAGAAAGTCCCGTCGATACCATGCCCACAGAACTTGCCGTTGACGACAAAAAAGAACTGCCGTCCAGTCCGCCGCCGGTCGAGGACGCATTCATTGCGCGGTTCAAGAAGTACGTCGATGACAATCTTCAAGATTCGGAACTCAGCGTCGAGACCATCGCCGCCGACCTTGGGCTGAGCCGCGTCCAACTTTACCGAAAGATAAAAGCCCTCACTGGCTGCACACCTGTGGATCTTTTACGCAAAGCCCGCCTCGCCTTCGGGAAAAACCTACTCACCACGACCACAAAATCCATCAGCGAAATCGCCTATGAAGCGGGGTTCACCTCGCCGGCGTATTTCACAAAATGTTTTAAGGACGAGTATGGCGTCGCGCCGGGGTCGTTTGCGGCAGGAAAGTAGCGCACAATCCTTTCAAACTTGTTTCATTCCTTTCAATTTTGTTTCATTGTAACAATTTTTATTACCTTTGAACGATTTTTTAAACCGCTGTGGCGGGGGGTGATGTAATTTAGCCGTCAGAAATGCAAACAATTTTTTTAACTTTTAAATCATAAATCATAATGAAAAGACTGAAACAATTTCTGACGGGTTTGATACTCGTGCTTGCGTGTACCAACGTGTATGCGCAGAGGGAAATTTCCGGCGTCGTGACGGACGAGACGGGGCAGCCGGTTATCGGGGCGACCGTCGTCGTAAAAGGCACAACCAACGGCACCATCACCGACTTGGACGGAAATTTTAAACTACAAGCCACTGACGGCGAGACTCTGGTAATCTCTTATATAGGCTACCAGTCAACCGAAATCACCGCCGCCGACAACCTCAAAATCTCGCTCAAAGAGGACATCAGCGAAATCGAGGAAATCGTCGTAACAGGCTACACTGTCCAGAAAAAAGCCGATTTGACAGGCTCTGTCGCCGTCGTCAAGACCTCCGACATGAAAACATCGTCCTCAACCGACCCCATGAGGGCGTTGCAGGGCAAGGTCGCAGGCGTTACAATCACCTCCGACGGCTCGCCGATGGGCGCGGGGACGGTCAGGATTCGCGGCGTAGGCTCGTTCAACTCCTCGCAAGACCCGCTTTTCGTGATTGACGGCGTGCCGACAACCACAAACCTCAACCACACCCTCAACGCCAACGACATCGAGTCGATGCAGGTTTTGAAAGACGCCGCCTCCGCCTCAATCTACGGCAGCCGCGCTGCAAACGGTGTCATCATAATCACAACTAAAAAAGGCAAAAAGTCCGACCGCCCGAAAATCGACTTTTCAGCCAACATGACCGCACAGTTCTACAACAAGCAGAACATGATGAAACTCTCTAACACTCAGGAATATGCAACGGCGATGGCTCAGGCCGCGCTCAACGACGGACTCGACCCAGTGAAATATTCCGAAAACTACGGGCTCAACCTCAATGCGGCGGACGGCGTTAAGATTTCCGCTTTCGACCCGCAGGCCATGCAGACCGTAAACTACACTGTCAATGGACTTTACGACGGCTACATGAACGCCGGCAAGACCATGAAATTTTCCGACACCGACTGGCTCGACGAGATTTCCCGGACAGGTTTTTCGCAGAACTACGACCTCTCGGTTTCCAACGGCGGCGACAACTATTCCGCCTTGTTCTCAATCGGTTACAAAAACAACAAAGGTATCCTGAAATACACTGATTTTTCGAACATTGCGGCGAGAATCAACACCTCTTACAATTTCTCCAAATACGTTACGGCGGGCGAAAATTTTACCCTGACCTACACCTCCCAATGCGGATTGTCGCCGATGGAAAACGCCCTCAAAATGTCGCCGACGCTGCCCGTTTACGAGGAAGACGGCGAGACATTTTCCGGACCGGTCGGCGGCATGAGCGACCGTCAAAACCCAATGCGCGAACTCTATATGAACAAAGACAACGCCCTGAAAATCATGCGTTTGTTCGGAAACGGATATATCGACATCAAACCAATCAAAGGTCTTGTTATCCGCTCTAATTTCGGTCTTGACTATGATTATGGTTTCATACATTCTGTCAATCACACTTTCCACTCCGACGTGGTTAATAACAGCACCCCGAGTACCACTGTAAGCGGTGCTGACGACACCAAATGGACACTCTCAAACACCGTCAATTATAATTTTGACATCAACGAAAAGCACAATGTCTCGCTGCTTGCGGGCATGGAACTTTTCTCCCAGCACCGCAACGATTTTTCTGCATACGCCGAGATGTTTGACCTCGAAAACTACGAATATATGTGGCCAAACGCCGCCACGGGTACTCAGCGTGCCACCGGCTTGGCAGAGGGCTACCACCTCGTGTCGTTTTTCGGGAAGGCGGATTATAACTACGACGACCTCGTTTTGGCATCGTTCACAATCCGCAGGGACGGCTCGTCAAGGTTCGGCGAAAACAACCGTTACGGCATTTTCCCCGCCGCAACTTTGGGTTACAGGTTATCGCGCCACATCGACGCATCATGGCTCAACGACCTTAAAATCCGCGCCTCTTGGGGCAAAACCGGCAACCAAGCCATCTCAAACACAGCGCGTTACGGTCTTTATGTGGCAGATTACGGCTCTGACAGGAACATGTCGGCGGCTTACGACCTCACGCTCATGGGCTCGGGCATTTTTCCCTCGGGATTCCGCGCCGTTCAGACCGCAAACCCCGACCTCAAATGGGAAACCACAATCCAATACAACGCCGGGCTTGACTTCGGTTTCTTAAACGGCGATGTTTACGGCACTTACGACCTCTACATCAAGAAAGTTGAGGACATGCTGATTAACCCCGCATACCTCGGCGCGGTTGGCGAGGGCGGCGCGTCATGGCTCAACGGCCCTTCGCTCGAAAACCGTGGCATGGAATTTACCCTCGGCTACCGTCATAATTACCGCAACGGTTTCGGTTTTGACCTGACATTGAACGCCGATTTCTTCCGCAGCAAGGTAACTTATCTGCCCGAGTCGACAACCGGCTCATACGTCCACACAACGAGGGAAAACCTTGTCGAGAGCGAGCAACCTTACGGCTCGATTGTCGGCTATGTTGTTGACGGGCTGTATCAAAGCCGTGAAGAAGTTTTGGCTTCGGGACAGGAAAACGCACGGCTCGGCGGCCTGAAATACCGCGACATCGACGGCAACGGCGTTATCAACGCTGACGACCAGACATGGATTTTCAACCCCGTACCCGATTTGTCGTGGGGCTTCAACGCGGCGTTGAAATACAAGGATTTTGATTTGACGATGTTTTTTCAAGGTTTGATTGGCGTTGATGTGTACAACGACCAGAAATTCCAGACGGATTTTTACTCGCTCACCGACGCAGGCAGCAACAAAGGCAACCGTATGCTCGACGGCTGGCGTTTGGACAATCAAGGCTCTGACATTCCGGCACTTACAACCAACAACACCGGCGACGAAGGCCGCGCCTCGTCCTACTTTGTGGAACACGGCTCATGGCTCAAACTCCGCACCTTGCAGTTGGGCTACAACCTGCCCGCAACGGTTTTGAGCAAGGCTAAGATTTCGAGCGCAAGGGTCTATGTGTCAGGCGAAAACCTCTTCACCGCCAAGAGCAAGGCGTTCACGGTTTCCGACCCCGAGACCCCCGGCTGGGCATACCCGCACTACACGTCATTCTCATTCGGCTTACAAATGGGATTTTAGGAAATTGAAAATTGAAAGTTGAAAATTAATAATTACGAAAAACACTAAAAGCACGAAAAAAACTCAGTGTCTCTCTGTTTTCTCAGTGTCCTCTGTGTTTGAAAAATATCACAATCATGAAAAAGTTTTTTAGCATAATATTGACTTCTGCGGCGTTGTTGGCAAATTCCGGCTGCGAAGATTTCATTGAGGTAAAGCCGGAAGGCGTTATCGACGAGGAACTTGCCAACCAAAACCCCGAACAGATGACCACCGCCGCCTACGCGATGTTGGGCGACACTTGGTACGACTGCCCCGTCAACCTCTGGCCCTACGGCGACGTTGCCTCCGACGATGCCCTCAAAGGCGGCTCAGGCACCACCGACACCGGCTACCACCCGATGGAAATTTGGACAACGCTGACCTCCACCCCGGGCGAGTTTGACGCGCTTTGGTACAACCTCTACCGCGCAATCAGCCGCTGCAACCGTGCGCTTGTGGCTCTCGAAGACAACGGCGAGGCTGTCATCGGCTCTGAAACCGCCAAAGTGCGCATTGCCGAGGTCAAATTCTTGCGGGCGCATTTCTACTACAAACTCTTGACGATGTTCCGCCAGATTCCGTGGATTGACGAGGAAGTCTACCGCAACAGCAGCCACGAGAGCGTAAGGAACGACGAGTTTTCTTACGGGGAAATGATGAATAAAATCATTGCCGAGTTTCAGTCTGCTTACGACAATCTGCCTGAAAAACAGCAAGATGGCGGCCGCGTAAACAAAATAGCCGCTGCAAGTTACTTGGCGAAATGTTACCTCGACATCGCTTGGGGCGACGGCTACGAGGCTACCACGGGCGAGGGTTTCATCAACGCTGATTATATGCAGAAAGTGGTTGATTTCACGGAAGTTGTCAAAAATTCTGAGTACGGCTACTTGGAAGATTTCGGCGACATCTTCCTGCCCGGATACAAGAACTCGAAAGAGAGCGTTTTTGCGGTTCAGTGTTCTGATTATCAGGACGATAACACAAAATTCGGACGTGCCAACTGGAACAACCTTCTCAACGGCTGCTGGGGCATCTGGTCGTGCGGCTGGGACTTCCACAAACCCACTCAGAACCTTGTGAACGCTTTCAAGACCAAGGACGGACTGCCGATGTTCGAGGATTTCAACAATGAGATTTCGTACCCTGAACTCGGCAAACCGTCGGCGCAGAAATACGACCCGAGGCTTTTCCACACCGTCGGAATGCCCTCATTTCCATACAAATACGAGGAAGATTTGGTGATGACAAAGGACAACAGCCGCACCCCGGGTACTTACGGCTACTACACCTCGTTGAAAGAAGTTCCGCAGCGTTCCAAGGGCGAGACTTTCAACTCGCCGTGGCAGGCTTTTGCGATGAACGATTATGTTTTCCGCTATTCTGACGTTATGCTGATGCGTGCCGAGGCGTTGATTGAGACCAACAAACTCTCTGAGGCTAAGGACATTATCAACGACATTCGCCAACGCGCCAAAAATTCTGTCGAAAAGCACATCGCCTACGCCAAGGATTTTTGCGAGATTGAACTCTACCCCGATTCGTACTTTGCCGACAAGGAAACCGCCCGCAAATGCCTCCGTTTTGAACGCCGCTTGGAACTTGCGATGGAAAATCAGCGGTTCTTTGACCTCCGCCGTTGGGGCATAGCCTCCGAGACCCTCAACAAGTTCTTCGAGACCGAGCAGAACGATGTCTATGACGGTCAGAAATACGCCCAATACTACAAGGACGCACACTTCACCGCCGGCAAAAACGAGTTCTACCCCGTGCCGTACAACCAACTCTACTACGTCCCGGGCCTGTACTCACAAAACAAGGGATATTAAAATAAACACAGAGATACAGAGATGCACAGAGAACACAGAGAATACTAAGAATACAGAGTTTCATAGAGAATGCAACACACACACTCTCTCTGTCCTCTCTAACCCTCTGTGCACTCTGTGATTTAAAAAATAATCAAAAATGAAAAAGTTAATATACATACTATCAGTGGTTTACCTGTTGACGGCGGTGGCTTGTCAGGACAGGGATTATGAGGGCGGCGAGATGGTTTTGAGCGCGCCTTCAAGCGACAACATCAGCGGCTCTCTCAGCGGCGACGACTACACAATCACTTGGTCGCCCGTTGCCGGACTTAAAACCCTCGTTACCTACTACGCCGACGGAACGCTTGCCGGCAGCGAGGTTGTAGAGGGCAACTCGTTCACAATCAAGAATATGCCTACCAATGTCAACTACGAGTTCGTACTCAAACTCACCGACGGCGAAAACTTTTCGTCAGGCGTTGTAAAGACATTCCGTCGCGGCGGCGCGTCGATGATTGCGGGCATTTCGATGTCGCAACTTGAAAAAGACGGCGGCTACGATGCCCTCGTAGAGTGGAACAAGAGCGTGGACGCCGACAAGGTGTATTTCACGGCGACCAACGGCGAGAAGACTATCAGCGAGGTTTTCAATGCCTCGACACTCAGTTACACAATTCCCGACGTTATCTCGGGCGAGGTCTGGCAGGTAACTTTTGTAGCGGAAAACGCTGAGGGAAAATCACTTACAGCCACCTCGTCGCTCAAAATCGGCAAGACGGCGATTGGTTTTCTGAGCGTTTATTCTTCGGCTGACGAACTCATTGCAAACGGCGACGATGACGAGGCTTCGGCATGGCTTTGGCTGAAAGAGAACTATCCTACGGCGCAGTTTGTAAGTTTTGCCGATGTCAATTCCGCTTCACAACTTGACAATTTCCGTGTATTGTTTTGGTTGAGGGATTTGGAAGGCGTGTCAGAGAGCGACGTTTGGGAAATGCCCGCTGTTGTTACCGCCGCAACACCCTCAATTTCAGAGTGGTACAAAAATGGCGGCAGCCTTCTTCTGTGGTCTCATGCGACGGTCTATGCGGGTCATCTCGGCCGCTTGAACCTCGACGACATGAAAGCCAACGACCACGCTTTCGGCTTTGGCGGGGGCGGCGTTAACAACGACGTTTGGAAAATTGCTGTCGGCATGAATCCGGGCGGAAAATTTGCGAAGGATTTTTCTACGCACCCGATTTACAAGGGCATAGAGACCGAAAGCACCGACCGCACAAAACTCATCGCTTTCAAGGGCGCGGGTTGGACGGAAGACCATAACTGTCTGTATTTCAACCTTCCGGCACTCATCACCGGCAAGGGCAATCAGGACGAGGAATGTTACACGCTCTTGACAACGGTTTACGGTGTTTATCCGCTCGGCACATGGGACAGTCAGATTGATTGGGTATCGCAACTGAATATTTTTGAACTTCAACAAGGCGACACCGATTTCAAAGGCACAATCCTCTGCATCGGCAACGGCGGTTGCGAGTTTTCGATGAAGAACCCCGACGGCACGCCCGACATTTCCGCCCGTCCCAAGAACAATGCCTGCCAGGACAACATTCTCAAACTCGCCAAAAACTCTTTGGAATATTTGAAGACGAGATAAAAGTAATTTGGGATTTTTGTAATAACCACAGCCAATCGGATTGAGGTTGGCTGTGGTTTTTTATTGTGGAAAAAGTGTTTCGGGACTGCTGGGTTTGAGTCCAAAAGTTAAATAGAAAAATTTACCATGTTGATTGGAGCATTTTTTCCCACTGGCTAATTGGATTTCACGTCGCAAATCAACACGTAAAATTTGTGGCTATGCAAGTTTTTTTGAGGGTTAAATTTTCGAGATTTCGGCGGGGGGGAGGCTGGTGAACTCAGAAATTGTTTCGATGTCAAGACCTTTGTTTTTCATCTTTCGCGCGGTTTCGATGGCTTGTTGCCTTGCACCTTCCGCACGTCCTTCCGCGCGGCCTTCCGCCTTGCCGGACGCATACGAATAGGACATCGCACTCTTTTCGTTCTGCATCGATTCAAGATGGCGGATATAGGCGTCGCGCTCTTCCTTGTCCATATTGGATTGCTTGAGTACTTCCTTTGCAGCCACCAATCCAGGCGCGGTGGTGTCGTCCTTGATGCTGTTGTCTTTCAGGAAGGTCATCCACTCGTCCAACGCATCGGCAATGGACGGACGGAATGCGTTGATTCGCAACAGACAGAACTCCGGGAACATATCACCGACTGGTCGTTTTTTCAGCGTGTAATTGCGGCGGGCATTATCGTCCTTCTCCATTTCGGCGGCAAGTTCTTCCTCCGTAAGTTCCTCTTTGCGCGATACTTTGAGAATGTCGCCCTTCCTTACGCCGCGAAACTCCGTGGTGCCTCGGTAGATGTAGTCTTCGCCCTCACCTAAGTCGTAGTAAACAACAGATATCGAATATACTTTCTTTATCTTGCCATAATCGTCGCCTTCAGTGGCTTGTTCCACAACTGCCTTCGACACGCCGGACAACAAACGCTCCAAGAAGTACGTGTAACGCGACGTCTGAACTTCAACGATGAAGATTTCGCCGTTTTCGTCTTGCGCCTTGATGTCAACACGGTTGAACTTGTCGTCCTCGTTTTGCTTGTTGCCCTCGCTTTCGAGAATCGTCTGTATCTTGCACTTCATGCCCAATATGACCTCAATGAAACCTTCAAGGACGGCGTAATTCGCCTTGTTCGTCAGAAGTTTCTTGATGGCATAGTCGAAGCGGATGAGTTCGTTGCTTGTCATAGTTATCGTACTTTTAATTCTTTTGACGGCAAAGATAGGAGATGTTTTTGGAAATTGCAAAAAAATCGACGTTTCAATTCATAAATGGTATAAGAAGTAACGCTGTTCACATTATACTACAAGAGCAAAATCGACAACGTGTCCGACAAATACGCCAGATGGCTCGTGGACGAGGCGACGAAAGATGGCAAATTACACCTGTGCCGTTATAATTCTCGGTATATTCCAAGTCGCAGTTAGTCGCCAATTCATAGAACTCGTCGGCAGTCGGCATACGCCATCCAGAACCCATGTTGATATAAGCAGCATCGTCAGACAACTCAAGCGTATAGCGGTAGTCGGTAAAGCCGTTATATCCATAACTTGAACTATAACAATATTTTGTCAGTGACTTGGATTCACCACGAGCGTGCTTGTATGTCGCCCAACTATACTCTGATTTTGGCGAGGTCTCGCCCCATGCAAAAAAGTCGCCATAATCCCACGGACGGTCTGCGCCTACATTACAAGTCGCCCAAAGCAAACCGGAAGGCAGACCGAGGTTAACATATTTTCCATCTTGTGAAATCGTAATCCATGTATAGTTATAGTCGGAAATCACGAAATACAGTCTGCCACTCCGAGAGTTTAGAGAGGTGTTCTCTGCAACATCAATCGTTACGGTTGTCGTGCCAGCATTGCCGGAAATGGTGTTAGAGGATGTCGACGCTTGTATCCAATTAACTGTGGGTTCCATGTACCATGGTGCCTCGGATTCGACAGTGACGGTTATGGAACTTGACATTTGGTCAAAATGCAAAGATGAAGAATTATAATACACCGTCAACTCTGCCGGAACTTTACTATAATCATAGCCGACCTGCCGTCGTCACATGAGGGATTTTCCGCCACTGAGACTCGCACCTTCGACGACCATTCGCCGGTAGTCTGCGACAATTTGACCCAATCCGCCGAACATTCTGCAACCCAGGGTGTCGCCGTGCTGGAAATGTCGAGCGTCTGCATGCTTGCGTCGGCTGCGAATCTCATAAGCCCGATGTTAACATAAAGTTGACGTGGTTCGAGGGATGGGGTCAGGTTGTCGAAGTCCTCTTCCTTGTCCTTGCAGCCCGCCAAGAGCGTCAGGCAGACTGCGATATTACGTTGCCTTCCAGGTACAATTCGTTTTTGAAGTTGCGGATTTTGGTCATTGGGATTGTAACGAGGCATTGTGGGTTGCGTTGTATTTCACACTGTAAACATGGCAGTCGTGTCCGATGATGTTCATGGTTTCATATAGTGCCTTCATAAGAACCTTTGTACATGGAATTGCCGACACGCTTGTTGACAGCGTTTTGAATTATCTTGCTCATCATTGGTCCGCCCTGCTTGATTTTGGTGGACACGTTCATGTTTGAAAAAATGCGTTGGTGCATGACGCCTTCCGAATTGTTGGAAGAAGAAGCCTGTTTGCGCGGCTGGGTGGTTGAGGTGTTGTTATTGGAATTGTCGGTTCTGTCGGTGTTGGTAGCCACTCTTGACGGCTCTGGTCGTTGTGTGGCCGCCGTCCCAAACTTATGCACGGCCGTCGCGAAGTTCGGTGGACGAGTACATTTTATAAAAGATTTTGCCTTTTACGGGGTCGATTTTTGTGAAGCCGTCGTTGCCGTCGATGTTGGCAATGGTCTCTGAATATGCGTCGATGCTGCTTTCGTCGTAATTCATTGAGCCGCCGTTGATTGTAAGCGCGATGTGCCTTAGTTCGTCGTCGGCCGGTATGTACCAGCCTTCGCCGAGGCTTCGCGCCCACTGGAACAGCGGAAAAGCGCCGGCATCTTTGTATGCCTTTGACGACGGCGAAATCCCCACCAACAATTGTGCAGCCTCTGTCGCCGCCTCGTCGTTGTCGCCGGGGGACCAGACGGCGCGGGCTTTCATCAGAAGTTTTTCGCCCTCGATGTCGGCGTATTTTTGGTAAATCACCAAAGCCTCTTTCATCGCCGCGTCGTAGCCTTTGCAACATTCGGGAATCGACAAGATGTGGTACAACGCCTCGGCGTTGCGTTCCATGCCTGAGAGGGTCTTTGCCTTTTGGATTATGCGGGTGTAGTTGTTGTCGTAATACGACTGGATTTTGCCACGCGCGTCTTTCAGGAAGTCCTGAAATTTTGGCGACTGTGGTTGGATTTTCTTGACGGCGGACATGTACGCCTTTGTGTCGTTTTCGCCGACGGCGTTGATGTCGAGCGAAGTTGACGAGAGGACGGTCTTTTCCTGAGTGTCGAGTACTTCGAGCGTTACGCTGAAATTGTAGGCGACATTGGACGGCGGACCGGCTACGATGTGCTTGTCGATGACGCTGAACGTTGGCACGAGGGCAAATTGCTCGTATTGTACGCTTGCCGCCGCGTTGTCCTTGGTGAATGCCTTTTTTACAACTTTTTTGCGTAGGAAACCAAAAACGAAAACTTTTTTTCTGACAACGTTAATACAACCAAACTTAACGCATGGCGGGGCTATGCCTTTGAGGATTTTTGTTTTTCACAAAC
>CAJOJG010000076.1 GCA_905234655.1 uncultured Bacteroidales bacterium | reverse complement strand
GCACTAATTTAGGTGAAATATTTGTATCGGCAAAATATTTTAACAGTTTTGTTTTCAATATTTTGCCGTTTTTAACATTTTTTAATTTCGGAATTGAGGCTATTTTTATCAAGTGCGTTTTAATGCTTCCAGTTTGGTTACAGCCCAAACAGCCAACCAAAGCGACTATTTCGACGCACGTATTAAAATAGTGTCAACAAAAGCCTCCACGCGCTTTTTCTTTGAGTATGTAATATTTATGAACTTTGTTTGTCATTCCTTTGACAAACAGCATACTATAATCGAAGTTGACACCACAAGCAGCGGCTCTCCGTCGCTGCATACTTACTTCATGTATTGCGATGTAATGACCAACTACCTTGGAACCTACCTCCCGCGCATCAATGATTGTGTTTGGAGTTTGGAAAATGTCGGTAATTCTTTACATTGCATTACAGCGCACATTATAGATTATTGGGGTGTCGGTTTCGATGGAACGAACTACGACAGCACAAAGAATTTTAATTTTAGCGGCAACACTTTAAAGGGTTTTGCAAAACTTGGATTTACAAGCGACGCAAGCATCAACTATGCTGCCTCGCCTTCGGGCTATACGTCGCTTACTCCAAACGCCATTAATATTTACAATCCGTCGAGCACTGAATTTAAAGCTCTCTACGATTACGTCCATGGCAACACCTTTGCAACCTACGCGCAGGGCATCAAAGCCGACAACGCGCTGCAATCAATCAGCAAAGGCACGGATGGCGATTACATCAACACCACCGTAACGCCGAAAAACAACAACGAGCAGACCGTCGCCGCGTCTTTGACCATTCAAGACATCAGCACCACCGACAACGACCACCGAGGCTTGTTGGAAGCGTTAGCCACACGGAATTACATCGACGCACAAGTATATAATGTATCGTTGAATTTCTTTTTCTACGGCGTACAATGGGACGAAAACGACCCGAGCCCGGATTGCACACGTATAGGAAATATGAGCCTACACGCAGAACTGCCTGTACAAAACGCAATTGTCGGCGGCTTGTTGGCGGACGACCTCACCTTCACGCCCTTTGCCAATCAGTCAGATTGGAGCGGCGAGACCGTGGACGGCAGCGCGGGACAGGTAATGCTCCGAATACCTAAGCATTATTTTAAGGCAGAGATTAACGGCACAATCCACAAAAAACTCATTTCACAATATCCGCTCGCCGGGTTCATTGAAATTCCATTGATGTACGTATCGGCGGAAAAGGCGACTATCGACAGAACCGACCCCACAACCCCGAAATTGTGCAGTGTTGTAAACGACGCGCCGGAGTATCGCGGCGGACAAAATACAGCCGAATGGGACAACACCTACCGCTCGTTATTAGGCAAGCCCGCCACAAACATCTCTTTGACGAATTTCCGCCAATACGCCCGCAACAGGGGCAACGGCACGGCTTGGAACTGCCACACGTACCAAATGCAGCGCGTGTTGTATTGGCTATTCGTTACCGAGTACGCGACGCTCAATTCGCAAAAAGCGTTCAACGCGGCAAAGGATGCAAACGGCTATATGCAGGGCGGCTTGGGGCCGGGCGTGTCAGACTGGAGCAGCGACGCATGGCTGGCGTACAACAACTACAACCCGCTAATCCCGTGTGGGTACATGCTTGAATATGGCAACCAAAGCGCGGTAAAGGATTACAACATCCTGGATGCCGACGGCAACATATTGCACACCTTCCATGTCAACTCATATCGCGGCATCCAATCACCATTTGGCGACATTTGGACCTGGACGGACGGCATATTGATAAATGTACAATCAGACGCGGCGGACGGCGTGTCAACGTGCTACATCACCGACGACCCGGCGAAATTTTCGAGCACTGATTTTTCGCAATACACCGAATTAGGCAATACTCCACGCGCCGACAATTGGATAAAAACGATATTTGACGATAAGCAGGGAGATATCATCTGCGAGACACAGGGCGGCTCGTCAACGTCGTATTATTGCGACTTCTACTGGGGCGCAAATCTCCCCGCGTCGGGTGTGTCGCTCCGGGGTGTTCGCTTCGGGGGTATTGCGGCTGACGGCTCCCACTGCGGCTTCCTGTGCGCGTACTCGCACGACGTCCCCGCCCACGTCGCCCCGAGCATCGGGTCGCGGCTCTGCGCCATCCCGCCCCCCTAATGGAGCGCGCAGCGCGACCGCGCGAGATATTCGCCGTAAGGCGAAAAATTTTTTTTGAATACAAGGTTGGCTGTCCTTCCGGGGTGTTCACTTCGGGGGTAATGCGAATAACGGCTCCCACTGCGGCTTCCTGTACGCGAACTCGAACAACGTCCCCGCCAACGTCAACCCGAACATCGGGTCGCGGCTATGCTTGTACAAAAGAAATTCAAAAAAGGGACAGCAGCCTCGCCGCTTGGCGAAAAATATAAACCTGTTAAGTGTGTCGGTAGGCGGCAACGCCGACGGCTCACAATTTACAATGCAGAATGAAGCGTTACGGCAATCTATATGATAAAGTAATCAGCCTCGACAACCTGCAACTTGCAGACACGAAGGCGCGGAAAGGTAAGGCACGGCAGCGCGGCGTTAAGATATTCGACCGCGACCGGGAAGGCAACCTCCAACGGCTGCATGAAATTTTGAAGGCGGAGAAATTCGAGACTTCGCGATATACCGTCTTTACAATCTACGAGCCAAAGGAGCGGCTAATATACCGCCTTCCATACTATCCCGACCGCATAGTCCACCACGCAATAATGAATGTATTAGAGCCGATATGGACGCAGATTTTTACATATAATACATATAGTTGCATCAAAGGGCGCGGGATTGCGGCGTGTGCCGCACAGGTGGAGCGGATAATAAAGGAGTTTGAGGGGAGGCAACTGTACTGCCTAAAAATCGACCTCAAAAAATATTATCCATCCATCGACAATGAGATTTTAAAGCAGATTGTACGGCGTAAGATTAAGGACATTAGATTGTTAAAGTTGATTGATAATATAATAGACAGCGAGCGCGGGCTGCCGATTGGCAACTATTTGAGCCAGTATTTAAGCAACCTTTACCTCGCTTACTTCATGCACTATTGCAATGATACTTTGAAAATCAAATGCACGGAGTACGCCGACGACATAGTTTATTATGCAGACAACAAAGACGAACTACATCGCGTATTTAGCACGATAAAAGACTATTTGCAAGACAAATTGCACCTGACAATCAAACCGAATTACCAAATTTTCCCGATAGCGGAAAACAGGCAAGACAAGCGCGGGCGGGCGTTGGATTATGTAGGATTTAAGTTTTACAGGCATCAAAAACTTATCCGCAAATCCATAAAGCAAAATTTTTGCCGCGCCGTCGCCCGGCTCAAAAAGCAAAACGCCACACCCGAAATCATAAGGCGCAAGACCGCCTCGTGGTACGGATGGGCGAAACATTCAAACAGCAATCATTTACTACAAAAATTATTCTACTATGATAAAGACATATTACAGCCAGCAGCCGCCGGAGTTTGAGCGCGGCAAACAGTGCGCAATAATAAGGCTTGACATCAACGAAGAGCCAGCCGTCGCCGCCGCTGATGAGACGGAAGGCGGCGAGCAATGGTCGGCGTATGAGTTCTTACGCTACGAGCCAATCACGCAAAATATTTTTATTGAGGAAATTTTTACGCGGCTCTACGGCAACGACTATGAAAACAAGTTGATTAACGAGTACAACGCCGCAAAAATGGGAATGTACCCCGACGGCGAGATGGAGCAAAAAATAACGCGATACCGCGCCTTCTTGCAGGAGAGGTCAGCGCGCAAGGCGGAAATCGAGAGAATTTGCAACGAAAACGGCATCAAATGAAATCGTTTGCAGACCTTATAAAAGAAGGCACGGTCAAAGATGTTGCCGCCAGTTCTTACAGCTGCAAGCGTGTATCCATCGACGACATCGCGGGCAAGTCTATTGTCATACTCGGCATCGTCGAGAACATCAAGACGGAGAAGGGCGAAGGGCGCACACTGGTACACTTCAAGAACGAGGAAACAGGCGAGGGCAAATTCTTTACAAATGCAAAGATATTGAAGGAGCAACTCACCCAAATCCCCGCCAACTGTTACCCCATCACCGCCACGGTCGTAAAATGGCGGGACGGCAACAAGACACTTTATAAATTGGTGTAATTTGCTGATTAGTTATACTATTTGTGTAATAGGTGGCACAAAATGCCACCTATTTTTTTTACAATGCTACCTCAATAAACTTTTCTAATTGGTTTTGTTACTCCGCCTCCAACTCTAACAAAGCTAAACATTTACGCCAAAATGTTTTGCAATCGCGGCAGCCGCCTTCATGGTGTTGCCTTGTCGCAACGCTTCCGCCGCCGCCCTTGCGTCCAATATTTTTTGCACCCGGTCGATTTCGGCATCAACAAACCCCTCCAAGCGTTTGCTTTCTATAAGGTCGGTTGTTTTGCGATTCTTGAAATATACCCGCTGAGCCTGTCTCATCTTTACGACAAGTTCGTAAAATTCGCGTGGTTTCATAGGTCTTAGAATTTAAAACAGTGAGACAAAAAAGACAGCACCGCGCCGCCTATGATGCAAAGCGCAACAAACGCCACTATTGCCTCAATTACTTTTCTTTTCATGGTTCTTTTAATAAAAGGCGCGGGCGGTATGGATGACACACCGGGCCAAGCCCCGCGCCCCAAAGTTAAACATCAAAAAAACTTACAAGCCGAAGTGGGCGAGCCACTTTATTATTGCCACACCAAACAGGAAGGCAAAAAATACAGCTGCGGCGATGATAAGCAGCCAGAATTCAATGTTCTTCATTTTTCCAGTATTTTAATAACTTTTTCCAAATTGTTTAAAATATTGCACAGTAGCTTAATTAGCTGTGCGTTCTTGTCAGAGAGTTGCGGCGGCGGCGTGTCGTTGCCGGGTGTGTCGTCAGTGGTGGGCGTGTCGCCGCTTGATGTGTCAACGCCAATATCAACGTTTTGCATTTGATATCCTTTACGCGCTGCGTTATCAATTACAGCATCCGTCATTTTCCTTATTTCCGCCAAATACGCCTCTTTGTTTAATGATTTTACATTATGTGCGTAACAGGTCATTTTGTACCTCATAATCATATCGTAGTAGTCTCTTGCTACGAATTTGTCCTCGTCCCCGTCTTTGACGAGCCCCCTTACTACGTCGTAGACTTCGCGGAAATTGCCTTCAACAATTTCAATCCTAAAATCATTGTGCGATGATTTTTTGATGAAATTGGCGGTATGCTGCAAATTGGCGACCAATACGCCCAGCAAAAAAGATTGTTTCATTTTACGTTATCCTTGATTATGTTAATAATTGCCTGTTTGTCGTTCTCTACCCCGGCGGCGATGGCGGCGCGGGTGATGCAGTCTCGCCCGCCTTTGTAAATGCGTTTACCCGTCGCCTTCTCAAATTCGACGAAGGCTGCGGAGAGTGCCGTTGTTGTGTCCGGGCTCTCCGTCGGTGGAGTAGGAGAGGCGGCTGTCGATTGCGGCGGCGCGTTTGTCGTCAGTGTGCCAATTTTCAAATATCCCCACAATCCCACCACGCCCGCAAATACGGCGGCGACGGCAATTTTTATCAGCAATACGCGGCGGCGACGGCGGCGGGCGATGGTTTGCTCGCTTGTTTTTATTGCGCCCTGTTTCGCCACTATTCCGCGCAGGCGGCTCTCAATTTGGTTGAGTTTGAAGATATTGCCGGCGGCGGCATACTTCACCGCGTCGCGGTGTATCTGCATTAAATTTTCCAGCGTCTGCGGCTTGTTGGTCGCGCTGACGGCGCGGCGGAGCAGGTTCTCTATTTTCCGCGCCACGCCTTCCACTTCGGGCGGGCAATCCGTAGAGAACGGCGGCAAGTTGACCTTTCCCGCGCCGATGAGTTCCCGTTCTGCATCCGTTGCAAATCCGTTCACTATCCGTTGTTCGTCCGTTGTCGCTCCGATTGCAGCCCGTTGTAATGCCGTTTCTCTATCGTTGTCGCTCCGATAGAGAGCCGTTGCAAACCCGTTGCAATACCGATTTATCGCCGTTACATTACCGAGCGTAACGAGCCTTTCTCTATCGTAGATTACGACGGTTTGCGAAGGGTCGGTGATGGGGTGGAGGCGGGTTACTCCTTCGCCGTCCTCTCCTATTTCATAGACCTTGCCGTCGTCCGGGTCGATGGCGAGGCGGTGGTTGGTAGCCTCGCCAAGATACAACAGCGTCATTATTAATTCTTTCATGTTCCGTGCGTAATTATAGTTAAACAATTTATCAACGTGCCTGCATAATACATTAAATCATCGATTAACGTACCATTAAGCAAGCCTTTGATTACCACGCAATAACCTGTTATCAATATTATTGCATTAATAATCCTTATCACCAACACCAAAGGCGTATTATTGCGGTTATTTCGTCCCATTTTAGCCATAATATCAATGCAACCAATACAAAGGCAATCCACCTTAACGCCGTACCAAAAAACCGCTCAAAAACGACCTTCACGGCGTAAACCACCAGTCGCCACAGTTCGCGAAGGATGTAGAACGCGGCGCGGAATATCCACGCGACAAGCAACGCAACTGCATCAATGGCGACAGTTAAGACCGTTAATAGACCGACGAAAACGACAAACAAATTTTGCTGCCACACCTTGCCTTCTACGTCGATACTATAAAGGCAGCGTGTAAAGAACCACGCGCCAAACGCCATGGGGCGGGCGAAAAACAGCCTAAATTTAGGCGTTTCCTTTTCGGGAATGTAGTTTATTATTTCACGCTCTTTCATCGTCTAATTGCTTTAATTTGTTAGTTTCCATTTCGTCAAATTTCATTGCGCCGCCAAAAATTTTCCTTCCTTCTATGTGGGTGTAAATTTCCGCGCCGCCGGTTAAAAATAGTTTTTCGCGCTCCTTCGGTACAAATCGCATCAAATCAGCCGCGCTGTACATTCCCGACGGTTTGATAAATTTCTGATACGCCGCCTTGTTGTGTCGTGCCTTGTTGATGTCGTCGGAGAGGTCGCCCGCCATACAGAGGCGTGGCCCGCCTAAATTATGTACAAAGCCGGTGCGCACCTTCGCGCCGTTGGCGTATGTAATATTACACCTGCATATTACATACTGCACCGTTTCCACGTGCCGCACAAACAGCGACAATGCCGGGCCGAATAAAAAGAACTTCACGTCCATCCGCGTATAATTGCGGACAATTTGGCTGTATATCGAGAAGGGCGGGTTGTCGATTACCACGCTGCCATCGGGGTAATTTTCGCGCAAATAATCACCGCCGGGGCGGAATGGGCGAAGGATTAGCCAGCCGGTCAAATCCAATAAATTTTCATTGACCCAATTTTTGACGGCATCATACACTGCGGGCGGCGTGTAGCAGTCGTCGGTGGTCGTTTTCGGGCGGAATTTCTGCACAAACATATTTTGTTTATAATCGCCGACCGTCGCGTTCATCACCGGCAGTTCCGTTACTTCCGGCGAGTCAAAGAGGCAATATTGAATTAATTTGGGCATGATTCATCAACAGTGTTAAGCGGTTCAACATAATAATCAATGACATATTTAACGCCGTGGTATGTTTCCACAACAACCGTCGATATTATTAAATCCATATCGAAGTCGTCAAGATTCATTAATTGTGTGGCATAAAATGTAATGATTTCGCGCATAGTTGAAAGTGTTTCGTCTATTGCGACATCCTTGCGCATTTCATGTAGAAGTTGAGTAAAAAGCCATTCTTTCACGCTGATAGCTGAAGGGCAAATTACGATGATACGCTCCTTTGTGCTGTCGTCTTTTACTTTAATTTGATACATAGTGTGTAGTTACTTAATTAATTGCGTCCGAAATTCTCATTTCAATAGTGGTTGCGCTGCAATCGTTAAACGCTGCAATTTCCATCATAAACAACTGTTTAGCGTTCAATTCGGCATCCAACAAGTTAAATATGAGGTAGTCGTCGTACACGTCGGCGGCGATTATGCGGCCGCCCGGCAGCATCAAGTCTGTGCTTTGATACATAAGTTCGAAGCGGGTCTTTCCCTGCAAAGTCCTTATCCAGCGTGTTATCGGTTCGTCCATAGTCAATGAATTATTATTGGTTACAGAAACTCCAGTAGGTCATCCTCCTCCGCGCCGATGTTTGCTGCAAAATCTTTGTTATGTTCAACAGAGGATTTTGTAAGATTATTAGCATCGACGACGCTGATGGTGAGGGATGGGGTGTCGAGGAAGTTGTGGGACGACAAGTATTCCTTCACTTGCTCGATTGTTCCGACGTACATCGCCGTAAAGAGCGACACGCCGCCTTTGGTTTCAATCCTATACATCATTTTCTTTCGATTTTAGAGTTTTTTTTGATAAAAGGCGGGGAAATGTGCGGCTCGGGCTGTTTCCGCGAAAATCTCAGGCTTTTTCCGCCTGTTCCGAGCCTTTTTTCCTCACGCCCTCGGTCTGGCCGCCCCTCCCGCCTTGTTTTGTCTGATAATTGATATTATGTTAAATAGGATATTATAACTCTAAGATAGGACAACATTTTGTGTGTAGGAAAGAGATTTGGATAGTATAAAGATTATGTTGAAAAGTTATATGGTAATTCGTTGGATTTAAGATTGTTATGGTAACTGTCTGTGGTTTTGATGCAGGATTTTTTGAAGACGCGTTCCTTGGAGGTTTATGTGTTTTTGGATAATATTATGTTAAATAGGCGTGGGTTGAAAAATAAAGTCCGCTTCTTTGGTCGGAAAAACATGAAGCGGACTTTATTTTGTTTTTTGTGAGGATTGCTTTAGTTGAACAATGAGTCTACAAATTGTTCTTTGTCAAAGAGTTGGAGGTCTGTAACCTTCTCCCCTACTCCGATGTATTTCACGGGGATTTTGAACTGGTCGCTGATGCCGATTACCACGCCGCCTTTTGCCGTGCCGTCGAGTTTAGTGAGTGCGAGTGCGTTTACTTCTGTTGCTAATGTGAATTGTTTCGCTTGTTCGAAGGCGTTTTGGCCTGTGCTTCCGTCAAGTACGAGCAGGACTTCGTGTGGCGCGTCTGGGACAACTTTTGTCATTACTCGTTTGATTTTCGAAAGTTCGTTCATCAGGTTTATTTTGTTGTGCAGTCGTCCGGCTGTGTCGATTAGCACGACGTCGGCTTTGTTGGCTACGGCGGAGTTGAGTGTGTCGTATGCTACAGATGCCGGATCGGCTCCCATCGCTTGTTTTACTATCGTTACGTCGGCGCGTTGGGCCCAAACTTCGAGTTGTTCTACTGCTGCGGCTCTGAATGTGTCTGCGGCTCCGATGTATACTTTTTTCCCCGCAGCTTTGAATTGGTTAGCGAGTTTGCCGATTGTGGTTGTCTTTCCTGCGCCGTTCACTCCGACGACCATTATTACGTATGGCGAGCCGTCTTTTGTGGCGATGCTGTCGGTGAAGTTTGTCGCTTTGTTTTCGTTCAGGAGCGATACGACGACTTCTTTTAGGATTTTGTTGAGTTCGTCTGTTCCGACGTATTTGTCTTTTGCGACGCGTTCTTCGAGCCTCTTGATTATTTTCAATGTGGTGTCTACTCCTACGTCGGACGTAATGAGTGCGTCTTCAAGGTTGTCGAGCACTTCGTCGTCGACTTTTGATTTTCCGACGATTGCGCGTTGAATTTTCTTGAAAACGCTTTCTTTTGTTTTAGCCAAGCCGTTGTCGAGGCTTTCTTTTTTCTCTCTTGAGAATAATCCAAATAGGCCCATTTTGATGTTTTTTTGTTTGTTGTTTTTGGATAATACAAAAAAAGTTGGTTGTCCTTTTTTGGAGACCCCAACTTTTTCTGTTTTTTCGCATTGTCGTGCTGCTCTGCCTACTTCAAATCCTTGAGGGCTTCCTTTGCCATTGTGGCGGGAACTACCAGTTCTTTGAAGCAATATGCGCCTGTTTTGGGCGACCTTACGGCCTTCACGATTTTGGTCAGGGCGCTTCCTGCATCCTCTTTTTTGAGGGTTGCTACTACTTTCTTTGCCATTTCTTATATAGTTTTACTTGATTTCGCGGTGAATGGTGTATTTTTTCAAGTACGGGTTGTATTTCTTGAGTTCAAGACGGCCCGTTGTGTTTTTCTTGTTCTTTGTGGTGATGTAGCGTGACATTCCTGGTACGCCTGACTCTTTCTGCTCAGTACATTCGAGTATCACCTGAACCCTGTTTTTGTTCTTTGCCATTTTTTGTCTTGGGTTGATTGTTAAAAAATCTGTTTAGTAGCCTGCCATAAAGCCCTTTTCTACTGCCTTGTCCAATGTGGCTTTGAGTCCGTTCTTGCTTATTGAGCGGATGGCAGCTGCGGATACTTTGAGGGTGACCCAACGTTTTTCTTCCTCAAGATAGAACTTCTTGACGTGGAGGTTGGGTTCGAAAGTCCTCTTGGTCTTCCTGTTGGAGTGGGAAACATTGTTGCCCCTCCTTACTCTCTTGCCTGTGATTTCGCAAATACGTGACATTTCTTATTTTCTTTTTATCTAAATTTTCTATTTCCTTTCAGACTGCAAAGTAAGTCAATTTGTTGCAAACTTACAAACTTTTGGGGAAGTTTTTTTGTTTTTGTTGCATTTTTTTTGTTGTAATGTATACTTTACTAATGCAGTTTGCTGTTTTTCAGGGTGTTACACTCCCCTACTCTTTTTCCATCATCGCCAAAAATTCTTCTTCGGTGATGATTTTGATGCCGAGTTTTTCGGCTTTTTGGACTTTTGACGCGCCTGGTTTGGCTCCGGCGACGACGAATGTGGTCTTTGCGTTGACGCCGGACTGAAGTTTTCCGTCGTTGTCTTCCACCATTTTTTCGAGCTCGGCGCGGCGTTGTGGCGTCGCAAAAGAGCCTGTTACGATGATGTTCTTTCCGGCGAGGCGGTCCGACTTGGGCGCGTCGTCGTCGGCAACGTCAAGGACGAATTGAAGCCCCGCTTCTTTCAACCGCTGTATCAATCTGATATTGACCTCGTTGTGCATCCACTCAAATACCGTGGCGGCTATCGTTTCGCCTATCTCGTTGGTGGCGGCGAGGGCGTCGGTAGATGCTGACGCGAGTGCGTCGATGTCGCGGAATTTCCGTGCCAACACTCTTGCCGCGCCTTCGCCTACGTACCTGATTCCCAGCGCGTAAAGCACACGGTCGAAGGGTACTTGCTTGGATTTTTCGATGCTTTGGACGAGGTTTTCCGCCGACTTCCTGCCCTGCCGCTCCAATGGCTCGATGTCTGATGCTTTGAGTGAATAGAGGTCGGCTATGTCGTTGACTAAGTGCGCGTTGTACAGTTGTTCGATTGTCGCCTCGCCGCAGTTGATGTCCATCGCCTTGCGCGTTACAAAATGTATCACCTTGCCCATTATCTGGGGCGGACAGTTTTCGTAGTTGGGGCAATAATAGCCCGCCTCGCCGTCGTTGCGGACGAGCGTCGCGCCGCAGACGGGGCATTTGTCGATGTATTTGATTGGCGTTGCGCCCGGCTCGCGAAGTGTCTCATCGACGCGGGTGATTTTGGGGATTATCTCGCCGCCTTTCTCTATATATACGGTGTCGCCGGTGTGTAGGCCGAGGTTTTGGATGAAGTCGGCGTTGTTGAGCGTGGCGCGTTTTACGATTGTGCCGGCGAGGTGGACGGGCGTAAGGTTGGCGACGGGGGTTACGATGCCAGTCCTACCTACCTGATAGTCAATGGACAACAATTTTGCCGCCGCTTCTTCCGCCTTGAATTTGTAGGCGATTGCCCAGCGCGGTGTTTTGGCGGTGAAGCCAAGGCGGTCGCGCTGCGTCATCGAATCCACTTTCAAGACGATGCCGTCGATGTCGTATGGAAGTTTTTCACGTTCATTGTCCCAATAGTTGATGAAATCCCACACTTCGTCGATGTTTCGGGCGAGTTTGGTGTTGTCGGAAACCTTGAATCCCCACGACTTCGCCAACGCGAGGTTATCGGTGTGGGAATCCGTGGGCAACGTGTCCATCAGAAGGTAATAGAGGTAGCAATCGAGCCCGCGCTTGGCTACGGCGGCAGAATTTTGGGTCTTCAACGCTCCTGCGGCGGCGTTTCGGCAGTTGGCGAGGGGCTGTTCGCCGATTTCGAGACGCTCGGCGTTGAGGCGTTGGAACGAATCGTGGGGCATCAGGATTTCGCCGCGTATCTCGAAGTCGTCGGGGTAGCCGCTGCCGTTGAGCCGCAGCGGGATGGATTTGATGGTGCGGACGTTTTGGGTAACGTCGTCGCCTTTCTGCCCGTCGCCGCGTGTGAGGGCGCGCACGAGCCGTCCGTCGTGGTACGTGAGCGAGATTGACGTGCCGTCAAATTTGAGTTCGCACGAGTATTGGAACTCCTCGCCTTCGGGCAAGAGTTTGCGTATCCTCGCGTCGAAATCGCGCAGTTCGCCCTCGCTGTAAGTGTTTGCAAGAGAGAGCATTGGGTAGCGGTGCTCCACTTGTTGGAACTCCTGGTTGACGTCGCTGCCCACTCGGTGCGACGGCGAATCGGGGTCGTCGTATTCGGGGTATTGCGCCTCGAGGTCTTGAAGCTCGCGCATCTTCATGTCGTACTCGTAGTCGGACACGTCAGGCCGCGCGAGGACGTAGTATTTGTAGTTGCAGTCGTCGAGGAAGTCTCGAAGCTGCCGGATTTTGTGTTCGGGTTGGGTCATAATGGTTTAATTATTTATCAATTTGTCAAGATCCATATAATCTTTTCGAGGTAATAACAGATACCCATCGTCATCAAAAGTGTATTCATCCACAAATCCTTTAGTAGTAGATTTGCAGAATCTTGCCTTTTCTTTTATTCCAATCATACGAAATACAATCTCTTTTGCCGCCGAGCCTGCCACAGCCTCAATCCTCGATATTAAAAACTCTGCAAATAATGGTTTTGAAATGTTGAGTTGAGTCTTTGGGCTCGTCGTTGTGTTTTTGAGTTCAACAAGGAATACATACAAATTGGTGGCATTCTCGGCGAAAACAATGTAGTCACAATTCTTCTTGTAACCTGTTTTATTTTGAAAATAAGGGAACAAATCTTTTTGGGTGTCAAAACGACAAATCAAAATATCCAATCCTTTGCGACTTCTGATTTCAACCTTCATAATAAAATCATTTCCTTTGCTGTCAATGTTTTTTTCTGTAAGACACGAAACATCAGGCAATTGATATTCAGGTGCAATCGCATTCTTGATTTTGTCAAGCAACTCTGTGTTGTTTCTCATTTTGACGCGATTTTAGTAAATAATACAATTCCTCAGACGCTTCATTTATGCTGTTGATGGCAGCGTCAATTGTTGAAACTTCAAAGCCCGTCTCCGTAACTTCAAGATTCTCTACGGTTACAAGATTATCTTTGTCAAAATTGAACATATAGGCGGCTACATCATTGTTTTTCAACATCATAGATTTGTCGTAGCCCATTTTTGATATTTGTGGCAATTCGTCATCAGGCACGCCCGACAACATTATCAAATTGTTGAACTCTCTGATAATGTAATCACTGTGTGTGCTGATTACGAGTCTGATGCCCATATTCACCATTTTTGCAAACACTCGAGCAAGCAAAATCTGATTGTCGGGATGAAGGTTCATTTCAGGCTCGTCGATAATCAACATATCACCTTTTTTGGCGGTATATTTCAGATATATCATCAAACTGGATAGAGTTTTTACTATTGACGACGATATCTGTATTGGCAAATTAATATTGTCGTCAACCACAAATTCGACATCGCCATTTTGCGTGACATCAACACGTCCGCGCAATAACGACTGTTCCAATTTAGTCGCAAAGTCGAAGAACTCGCCTTTGATTTTTTGCGTGTTTACAAGATCGTTTGCTGTTCTAAGTCCATCAGTAATTGCCATCGGATAGCGGCGCGAACTTGATGTTAAAATTTCTGATAAATTGACATTACTCTTGTCTTTCAATGCCATCATTCTGTCAACAAGATCATTTCTACTTAGAGATAATTCTGTTTTGAAGGTATAGATAGAATTTCTTTCAACAGACAACATTGTGGCTTTTGAAATAAAATCATTTTCTGAAAACAATACTTCAACTTTAAAATCCTTAAACCTTACATCTATAAGTTCGTCTGATATGCCAAAAGAATTCTCCAACAAAAAATTCTTAAAACGCTCCCTACTAAATTTTTCCGATAGAGAATTATTATCAACATGCATAAAAGGAACAATACCAGCCCCTTCATCATTATAAATCGCATACAACACATACGACACATACGTCTTGCCAGTGCTGTTGGGACCGCAAAACAATGAGAGCGGCTTTTGGGTGTCAAATTCGACGTGCCGCACAACTCCGAGATTGTCTATCGTTATTTTCATTTCCAAAGTTTTTACACTGCAAATCTAACACATATTTTATAAATTACCAAAAAAAAACCGCTGTTATCCAGCGGTTTTCCCAAAATAACCTGTGTTATCTTGTCGGAGTGGCCAGACTATTGTAATACACTAATTTCCAACCATTTCCGCCCACAAAACCGAGTTTTGTAACACTTTTCGTAACACTCTAACAACCCATAATATTGCCATATCCATTCTCTCTCCTATGCCGTCTTCAAAAAATCCGTTACAGGGTACATCTCCGGCTGCCTCATAAACGCAAGGTACTGACCCTCCACTATGAAGTACGCCTTCCTTTCCTTCAAAGACAGTTTTTTGATGTCGGGAAACAAGCCGACAGGCGTGATGACAATCCTTCCGTCTGAAAGGTATATCGCCATCTTGCCTTTGAAAGTAGAAAAATCTACCTTTTTCATCTCTACTTTTACGCCGTTTATCTTGTTGCTTTTCATTTGTTTATTTGTCCATTCCGGCGGATTTTATCCGCCCTACCCTATTTCTTCTCCAACAACGCAATCAGCCTGTCTATCTGTTCCTGACTCTTCGATATTTGCTCCTGCGACTTAGTTATCTGTGCTTGCTGCATACTTATTTGGTCTTGCGACTTGCTTATTTGCCCGTCCTTCACCTTTATTTGGTCGATAAGGGCGCGGATCGTCAGGTCATTGTTATTTATTGTGTTGTCGTGGCCGCAGCCTATATTGTCGCCGTTTACATTGCTTATAGACACAC
>CAJOJG010000075.1 GCA_905234655.1 uncultured Bacteroidales bacterium | reverse complement strand
AAGTCGTTGATACCTCAATGGCTCAAGTTGACGCTGTTTGCATCGCTTGCAGAGAGTTTTGCCGGCGAACAAGGCGCACGCATGACCTCGATGAACAAGGCGACCGACAACGCCACCGAACTCATCAAGGACCTCAACCTTCAGTACAACAAAGTCCGCCAGGCGTCCATCACCAACGAAATCATCGAAATCGTCAGCGGCGCGAATGCATCGTAAGGTATAATTTCGTGTTGAAAAATGTAAATATTTATGGCAGTATTGACAACAAATAAAAGAACGAAAAGTCCCAAGTTTGTCGGTGGCGATACAGCCCCCGATAATTTGCGGACTGTCACTTTGAGTTATAATGGTAATAATTCGATTGCGAAGGCAATTATGAATCTTATCGAAACATCAGGTGTTTTTGATGTATTGCAGGATGACGAGCCCAATGAAACAACCATTGCCGCCATTAAAGAACTCGAAGAGGACAGAGGACATACTGCTAAAGATATTGACGATTTGTTGCGACAGTTAAAATCATAGTGATGAGGTCTTTGCAGTATTCAACACAGTTTAAAAAAGACTATAAAAGCCTTACTTCGGATAATCAACAATTGGTCGATGATTCCCTTGTTATTTTAGCGGAACAGGGTACATTACCGTATAGTCCATACTTGACTCATAAGTTAACTAATAATTACAAGAATCATTACGAGGCTCATGTTAAGCCTGACCTTCTTGTTATATGGTTTGAACTTGATGGGGTACAGCCTAAAGTTAGTTCGTGTTGGTAGCCATTCTAAGTTGTTTAAGAAGTAATGTACAACCCATTTCCATCCATCAATCATTTTTTTTCAAAAAATCTTTCAAAAAAATTGCACCGTCATACGCCTTGTATCTCAATTACTTCCGTCAAAATTTCAAAATAAAACTGAAAAATCAGTTATAAAACTGAAGAATAAATTTGCACAACTGGAGAATAAGTTGTAAAATTGCATTGTCAATTAACGAACTTGATTTTCAGTTATGGAAGCATTAACTAAAGCAGAAGAAAGGGTCATGCAAATCCTGTGGAGGCTGAAGAAAGCCTTCGTTAAGGATGTCATCGAGGAGATGGACGGCCCAAAGCCGCCGTACAACACCATAAGTTCGGTGGTCAGGATTTTGGTGGAGAAAGGCTTCGTAGATTTTAAGGCATACGGAAGGACTTACGAGTATTTCCCAAAGGTGTCAAAGATGCAATATAAAAAGTTCACTTTTGGCCAGATGCTGAGAAACTACTTTGACGGGAGTTACGAGACTATGGTCTCATACATGGTCGATGAGGAGGAGATTTCTGACAAGGAGATTTCCGAAATCAAGAAAATCATCGACAAAAAAGGCCAGTAGATGCTCGGATTCCTGCAATACACGGTAGAGGCCGGGGTTGTGTTCGCGGTCTTGGTGCTAATCTACCGGCATGTGTATTACGGCATTAGTTATAACAAGTGGGAGCGTGGCTATCTGCTCGCCTCGACTGTTTTGAGTTATCTTTTGCCGCTGTTGAAGGTGGGACATGAGATTAGGCCTGCGCCGAGGGCTGAGGACAGAGTCATCGAACTCTTGGACAAAACCGACGATTGGCAGATGGTTGTGGTCTCTCGCTTGCACGATTCGGAATCCATCGTCAGCAAAATTACCCACTCTACGCTCTTTGATACTTGCATTACGGTACTGTTTGCAGTGTATGTCGCCGGTGCGGCTGTGAAACTCGTGACTTTTGTCCGTGGGCTTATGAAAACTTCGAGTTTGAAGGGGCGCGGCGCGGTGAAGGTTCAGAGTATTGAAGGTGTGGATGTCTACAAAACCGATTTGGAAACTGTGGCGTTCTCATTCTTCCGCAATATCTTCATCGGCAAAAAGTCCGCTGGCCTCAATCCTGATGAACTTGACATAATCATACGCCATGAGATGCAGCATGTCAAGGGTTTACACTCGGTGGACACCGTGGTCTTCGGGCTGTATTCGGTCTTGCAGTGGTTCAATCCCATGTCGAGGATTGCCGCACGGTACTCGCGCGTTGTGTGCGAGAACATTGCGGATACGGGCGCGGTCGGCGACGGTGGGCTTACGGAATATTCAAGACTGGTTCTCAGGCTTGGGTTGACCAACATTGCCAAGGTCTCGGCACCACGTCCAAAACGCCGCAGCGCGCTTGTCGACAGGATCGCCCAACTTTTGAGCGGCGATGGCGAAAAAATCAGGCGCGTGAGATTCTTCGCAGCTTTGCCGGTCTTGGTGCTTGTTGTCGCGGCTTACGTGTTCATGTTCGGGATGCTTTTCCCGAGGGACCCACGCATGGATGTGCCAGTTAAGGGCGGGTACGAGGTGACTGTCGGGTTTTTTAGCGACCATAAAATCTGCGGCGCGGACGGGATTGTGAGAGTAGTCTCCCACAGGCTCCTGAACCTCGAACTTCAGCCAGACGCGCGAATCGTCGCCACTGAAAACTCCACGGCGGATAGCGTGGGACTGAAAGGCGTATGGCTCCATGTCGACTCGTATGAGGTCAATGTCGGCGGGATAAAGCCCACAATAGTTCCCGGTGAACTATCTATCGGTCAGGAAATCGGCAAGCCGCTTGACGACGTTCCGGTTTCTATCGAGGTCAAGGACACACAGGGTAGGGCGGTGGACCCTGCTACGGTGTTCAGGTTTTAAAAACAAAACACTAAAAGCCATGCAGAAAAAAACTGAAAAAGCGGATTTGGAAGGCAAACGTGCGATATTCTTCCAAGTAGGGTTGATAATCGCGCTGCTCATAGCCGTCATCGCCATTAACTACGAAAGCCATGCGCCGAAGACCGGCACAATCACTGTAAAGGCCACTGGCATCGACGTCCGGACGGCCAATGGCGACACAGTTCCGGCGGTAAGACCGCCAGAAATCGCAAAATGAATTTTTTGCGAAAAAAATTGTAAAAAATCGCGCTAAAAATTTTCATTCCACGATTAATCGTATTAACTTTGTGGCTTGAAAAAAATGGCGCAACTTTATAGTCAACCGTTTTACTTTAACCTTTTTAATTGAAAAGATAAAATGAACCAGAAAAAAACAGAAAAAGCCGACTTGGAAAACAAAAGGGGCTACTTCTTGGAGATTGGCTTCATCATTACCTTGCTGGTATTTTGGGGCGTCTTCGAGTGGAAGTCCACTGTCGAAAAGGCAGATGACCTCGGCACTCTCGAAATCGTCGCCGAAGACGAGGAACTCGCACCGGTGACACGTCAGGATGAAATGTTGCCCCCGCCGCCCCCGCCGCCTCCACAGACTGTTGCGGACATTATCGAAATCGTGGACGACAAGGTGGAGGTAACTGAGGACTTCATGAGCACGGAGGCCGACCAGGACACTAAGGTCGAAATCCAGGAAGTCGTTGAAGTTGCGCAGGAAGAAGAAGTCGTAGAGGAGCCTCAGGTGTTCTTCATCGTGGAGGACATGCCGGAGTTCCCGGGCGGCGAAATCGCTCTCCGCAAGTACATCGCCGAGAACGTCCGCTACCCCGAAATGGCCAAGGAGAACGACATCCAGGGCACTGTGTACGTCCGCTTCGTGGTCGACACAGACGGCTCGGTCAAGAATGTCGAAATCCTCCGTGGCGTAGACCCCTTGCTCGACAAGGAGGCAAAGCGCGTCGTAGAGTCGCTCCCGAAATGGAAGCCTGGAAAGCAGCGCGGAAAGGCTGTGAAAGTCAGCCACTCTGTGCCGATTAAGTTTGCGCTCCAGAACTAATGACATTTAGAGGATGGTTAGTTTTTTCTAAATTATTATGAATTGGGTGTAGGGATGCGGCGATGCTGCATCCCTTATTTTTTTCCAAAAATGGAACACATATTGCATATAAAAATTTGTCAAATTCGATTTTTATTTATAATATAGCACCGTTTTTCGGACGCATATTTTTTAGTGAAACTAAGATGGACGATATTCACCATAACAAGCCAATCGTCGTGCCGTGGGACTACTCGCAAAAAGCCGAGTTCGCCCTGCTCCACGCAATCGATTTCGCATTGGCGTTGCAGAAAGAGCTTATCCTCGTGCACATCACGAAGGAGGAGTTCGACAATGCCCTTAACGTCGAGCGGCTCAATCTGATAGCCGAGGACGTGATGCGCAAGTACGGCATACGCCCGGGCGTAATCGTGCGTACCGGCAATATCTTTACCGAAATCAAGCGCATCATATCCGAATACGACGCAGAACTCGCCGTCATGGGAACCCACGGGCTAAAGGGGCTTCAGAAGTTCACCGGAAGCTGGGCACTTAAGGTGATTACTGGCAGCCGTGCGCCATTCCTCGTCGTCCAGGACAAGCCTGCCGAGCCGGACATCAGGAGGGTGGTCATTCCGCTCGACTTCAAGGCGGAGGAGCGGCAGAAATTAGTGTGGATGAATTTTATCGCCAACGTCTTCAAATGCAAGTTCTACCTGTGCTACGTCGCAAACTCCGACCAGCAAATCCGCAAACGCACCCAGGCCAACATCAATGCGGCGATTAAGGCTCTCGAGGCAAGCCAAATCAACTACGAGCTCCAGCAGCTCTCCGGCAAGGACGGGCTTGCGAGCGAGACCATAGAGTTCGCGCAGTCGATGGACGCCGGGCTTATTATCATAATGACCACTAAGAACATACGGTTCCAGGATTATGTACTCGGCGCGGCGGAGCAACAGATTATCGCCAACGAGGCAAAGATTCCCGTAATGTGCGTCAACCCGATGGAATAAATGAAAAAAGAATTTTAGACATACAATGGAAAAAAGCCAAAACAACAGATATGTAGTCGGTATCACTCAAGGTGACATCAATGGAATAGGCTACGAGGTGATGTTCAAGGCGTTGTCGGACCCCGCGTCATACGAGGACTGCACTTTCGTCATATACGGCTCGCCAAAAATCGCGGCCTACCACCGTAAATTAGTGAACCTCACTAACATCGTCGTTAATAACGCAAACGGCATCGAGGACATCCTGCCTAACGCAATAAACATCATCAACGTCTGTGACGAGAATACCCGCGTGGATATTGGCAACAGCACCATACAGGCGGGCGAGTGTAGCCTTGCGGCTATCCACTGCGCCATGGCGGACATTAAGAACAATGCGCTCGACATACTCATCGCCGCCCCGACAAGCCAGGCGAACATGATAGAGGCGGGATTTAAGTTTGCAGGAGTGCCGGAGTTCATGGCTCACGACCTTAACTGCCGCAACTTCGTGCTGATGTTCCTTGGCGGCAAAATCAGGATTGCCACTGTCACAAGCCCGATGCCGCTTGCGAGTGTGCCGGGTGTGCTGACTATGGAGAAGATATTGTGGAAGATAAGGACGCTTAACAAGTCGTTGCGCGACGACTTCGCCATTCGCAAGCCGCGCATCGCGGTCTTGGGACTTAATCCTTTTGCCGGTGACAATGGCACTTTCGGACAGGAAGAAGCCGAAAAGATTTGCCCGGCGATAGACAAGGCGGTCGAGGAAGGCATAGTCGTCTTCGGTCCATACGGCAGCGACAGTTTCTTCGCATCGGAGGCTTACATGAAGTTCGACGCAGTCTTGACAATGACATACGACTCAGCCATTGTGCCGTTCAGGATTATCGAAGGCAACAGCGGCGTAAGCTACACTGGCGGCTTGCCAATCATCTGCACCGCGCCGATACATGGCCCCGCGTATGACATCGCTGGCAAAGGCACGGCGGACGATACCTCGATGCGCAACGCCATATACCGTGCGGTGGACATCTTGTCAAGCCGTAAAATCCTCGATGGCGTCGAGCCTTTGAAGAGGCACGCGGAACTGGAATCCGACAAAAAAATCTGCTAAGGACGATGAAAGTTGTAATCCAAAGAGTCACAGAGGCTTCGGTCACAATCGACGGCGTTGTCCATGGCGAGATTGGCAACGGGCTGCTTGTCCTGGCGGGTTTTGTAGATGACGACACGGACGACGACCTCCAGTGGACGGCGGCTAAGATTGTGGGACTGAGGATTTTTGACGATGAAAACCACGTCATGAACCTTTCAGTAAAGGACATCGGCGGCGATGTCCTGGTAGTCAGCCAGTTCACGCTCCACGCAATGACTAAGAAAGGCAACCGTCCATCGTACATCATGGCTGCAAAGCCCGAAATCTCAAAACCGTTGTACGAAAAGTTTGTGACGGTGGTCGAGAATGTGCTCGGTAAGAAGGTTCCCACAGGCGAGTTTGGCGCGGACATGAAGGTCAGGTTGCTCAACGACGGCCCAGTGACGATAATAATAGATTCGAAAAACAAAGTTTGATAAAGCTACAGACATGCAACAAAATTTGATACCCTGTTCGCTCGAAAGCCACGGCGACGGTTTCGTGGACAGCGAGTTGGCAAAGATTGACAGCGTAAAACCGGAGGTGACGGTGGAGCTGTTGAAGAAGATTCATTCGTGCATCGACCATACGACTCTTAATACGACCGACACATACGCCTCGGTCAAGAAGTTTGTCGAAGGTGTTAACGACCACACAGCAAACTATCCCGACATTCCTAATGTGGCGGGTATTTGCGTATATCCGAAGTTCATCAGGACCGTGATTGACACTCTTACAGTGCCTGGTGTAGAAGTCGTGACTGTGGCGGGGTCGTTCCCACACTCGTTGACGTTCATCGACTTGAAGGTGCATGAAGTGTCGATGTCCGCCATGGCTGGTGCGGACGAGATTGACGTTGTGATTAATGTCGGCGACATCATCGCCAAGGACTATCAGTCTGCATACGACGAACTCCACGCGATGCGACAGGCTTGTGGCGGCGCAAAGATGAAGGTCATACTCGAAACCGGGCTTTACACGACCGACGAGGAGATTTACAATGCCTCCATGGCCGCCTGCCCGAACACGGACTTCCTGAAGACATCCACAGGCAAGGTGTCCGTCGGAGCGACACAACGCGCGGCATACCTGATGGCTCTTGCGGCTAAGGACTACGAGAAGGTGTCGGGACGACGCGTCGGAATTAAGATTGCCGGAGGTGTCAGGACGACGGAGGATGCGTTGCAGTACGTCTCAGTGATGGATTACATGTACGGACGCGACGGCTACGACAACACAAACTTCCGTATCGGAGCCTCGTCGTTGACAAAGAATGTAATGGCTGACATAAAAAAATTTTTGTAGTGGCCAAGAGCGTAATGTCGCTGTCTGTTAACTAATTATTAAATCGACGGTTCAAAAAATAATGATTTGTTATACAATGGCTTATAAAAAAATTTTTTTTTATGGTCGAAAATCATTTACTTTGCAGTCGGAAAAATGAAACCGAAGTAACTAAGAAAGTATTATTAATAATTAAATTAAAATCAATCGATTATGTCAGAAATTTCTTCAAAAGTAAAAGCCATCATCGTCGACAAGCTTGGCGTAGATGAGGCCGAGGTAACTGATTCAGCAAGCTTCACCAACGATCTGGGTGCTGATTCGCTCGACACAGTTGAGCTCATCATGCAGTTCGAGAAGGAGTTTGGCATCACCATTCCCGACGACCAGGCAGAGAAGATCACCAACGTCGGCGAGGCGATAGCTTTTATCGAGCAGAATGCCAAGTAAGTAGATTCAATTTAGACTAACGTTTATTAAACTTAGCAAGTTTATGGAATTAAGACGAGTAGTTGTCACCGGCATGGGATCCATCAATCCCTTAGGCCACAATATAGCCGAGTTTTGGGACAGCCTGAAAAACGGGGTAAGCGGCGCAGGTCCAATTACCCGTTTTAATTGCGAAAAGTTCAAAACAAGGTTCGCCTGCGAGGTCAAGGACTATGACCCTGCGAAGTATTTCGACAGGAAGTCTGTGTCCAAGCTCGACCTCTTCACACAGTTTGCTCTTATCTCCGCCGACGAGGGAATCGCTGATTCCGGCGTCCTGGACGCATCGCTCGACCGCGAGCGCGCCGGCGTTGTATGGGGCTGCGGCATCGGAGGCATCAATGTGATGACCGACGAGGTTTTGGAGTTCGGAAAGGGCGACGGTACGCCTAAGTTCAGCCCCTTCTTCATACCCAAGATGATCAGCGACATCGCCGCTGGACACCTTTCTATGAAGTATGACTTCCGCGGTCCTAATTACGCCACTGTCTCGGCTTGCGCATCGTCCACCCACGCCATCATCGACGCGTTCAACTGGATTCGTCTGGGCAAGGTCGACGTAATGCTTACCGGCGGCTCCGAGTCGCCTATAGGCATCGCCGCATTCGCCGGGTTCAACTCCATGAAGGCTCTCTCAACCCGCAACGACGACCCGACACGTGCTTCAAGGCCATTCGACAAGACCCGCGACGGTTTTGTGATCGGCGAGGGGGCAGGATGCCTCGTACTCGAAGAATACGAACACGCTAAAGCTCGCGGGGCTAAGATATACTGCGAGGTAGTAGGCGGCGGCGCATCTGCCGACGCCCATCATATCACGGCTCCCCATCCAGAGGGTAGGGGCGCGGCGCAGGTAATGAAGATGGCTATCGACGACGCCGGGATGAAGCCCGAGGACATCGACTACATTAATGTCCACGGCACGTCCACAGGTCTTGGCGACAAGGCGGAAGCCCTGGCCATCAAACAAGTTTTTGGCGAACACGCTTACAATCTGAGCATCAGCAGCACTAAGAGCATGACGGGACATCTCCTTGGTGGCGCGGGCGCGATAGAGTCTATAGCATGCGTATTGGCAATGGTCAACGACACTGTCCCCCCGACGATTAACTTCGAGGCACCGGATCCGGAGATTGACCCGAAACTCGACATCACGCCGAATGTCGCTAAGAAAAGGAGCATACGAGCTTCCTTGAACAACACTTTCGGCTTCGGCGGCCATAACGCTTCGGTGGTGTTCAAAAAGTTGTAAGCCTTAAAAAATCACAAGATAAGGTGTTTACCGGCTTTTTGTCGTTCATAAAATATGTTTTTAAGCCCGACAAACGGTTCGCTAAGTCGATTAAGCGGATTACGGGCTATTATCCAAACCATTTGGAGTATTACAGGACAGCCCTCATACACCGCTCTAAGTCGCTTAAGGCAAAGGGCGGTTTCTTGGTTAACAACGAGAGGCTCGAGTTCCTTGGCGATTCTGTACTCGACTTGCTTATCGGCGAGTATCTGTACAAGAAGTTCCCGCAAAAGCAGGAAGGATACCTGACCCAATGCAGGTCGCGTATCGTCAATGGCGAAAACCTCTCCGATCTTACCAAGCACCTTGGACTTGACAAACTCGTCAAGACTAATGTGAAGGTGAACACAAAAGGGCTTCATCTCTACGGCGACGCTTTCGAGGCTTTCCTCGGCGCGCTGTACCTCGACAGGGGTTTTAAGGTCGCTGGGAAGTTCATTTACAGGACTATCCTGCCCAAATACCTCGATGTCGTAGAACTCGAACACCATAACCACAACTACAAGTCTCAGTTGATAGAGTGGGGACAGAAAAACCGCCGCCCGGTCAAGTTCGAAACATCCCTTGACGCTCCGGGAAGCAAGTATTTTCTTTCACTTGTCATCATTGACGGCACCGAGTTGGGTTCGGGTGTAGGAATATCGAAGAAAGAGGCTGAACAACAGGCTTCGAAGATGTGCCTCGAAAAGTTGTGCGCGCTCCAAGAAGAATGTTAGTTTACCCTTCGCCTTGGTACGAAATGAAGCAGACTGGGGCAAGACTATTTTCTTTAATCTAAAGTAAGACTTTAATCTAAAAAAACGATTTGTGCGCTAAGTGCCTTGTTCGAGCGCAATTGGTCTGTGATAATGTAGCCTGAAGTTTGGAATTTGTCACAATTCAATTGCCAAAAGGAAAAAAAAGCCGCAAGTCGTTTTTTGTTTTTAATGTTTTTTTATAAACCATGCTCATAATCAACGATGTTCTTGTCGATGAAGATATTTTCCTTCAAAATTTTGCCTGTGACCTCACGGTCTGCAAGGGGCGGTGTTGCATAGAAGGCGACCTCGGCGCGCCGCTCGAGGAGAAGGAACTCGACATGCTGGAAAAATACTACCCGATGGTCAGGCCGTACCTTTCCGATGACAATATAAAAGCCATCGAGGAGCAGGGATTTGGGATTGTGGACGATGACGGCGACCTCGACACGCCGCTTGCGCCGAGTAAGGAGTGTGCGTTTGTGACACGGAAGGACGGACTCTTGATGTGTGCATACGAGCGGGCGTTCCTCGAAGGAAAGACAAAGTGGCGCAAACCCGCCTCGTGCTACCTCTATCCAATCCGCGTCGGCAAGGCCGGCCCCTACCGTACAATAAAGTTCGACAGGTGGAGTATATGCGACTGCGCGCTCGTAAGGGGCGAGCGGCTCGGCGTGCCGTGCTATAAGTTCCTTGAGGACCCGATTTCGGACGTGTTCGGCGTGGAGTTTTACCGCCAGTTGTGCGAGGTCGGCGAGGCTTGGCTTAAGAGCCACAATAACAGATAGTTATCATAAAACATCAACTTTTTCGCGTCATGCGCCGTGGATTCTCGATGTTTTTTATTAATTTTGCCACAAGTAAAACCTATGGCTTGACGATTTGACAACGCCATGCAAAACATTGATTTCAATCATGCAACTACTTGAATTTGAACAGCCTATACAAGAGCTTGAGGATCAGCTTGCAAAAGCCGAGGAAATCCAGAAGGCGGGGAGTGTGGACGTTGAGAAGACTATCAGCGACCTGAAGGACAAAATCCTCAGCACCCGCAAGGAAATTTATGACAACCTCACCCCGTGGCAGCGTGTGCAGGTTTCGCGCCATCCCGAGCGTCCGTACACCTTGGGCTACATACGCAACATTTGCGACGACTTCATCGAACTCCACGGCGACCGCAACATTAAGGACGACACCGCGATGGTCGGCGGATGGGGCATGATAGGCTCCCAGTCCATCATGTTCATCGGACAGCAGAAGGGCGAGAACACCAAACTCCGTCAATACCGCAACTTCGGCATGGCAAACCCCGAAGGCTACCGCAAGGCTCTCAGGCTGATGCGCATGGCTGAGAAATTCCAGAAACCGATAGTGACGCTTATCGACACCCCCGGCGCATACCCGGGCAGCGAGGCTGAGGAGCGCGGACAGGCGGAGGCCATCGCGCGCAACATATATGAGATGTTCCGCATAAAGACGCCGATTATCTGCATCGTGATTGGCGAAGGTGCTTCCGGCGGCGCAATCGGCATCGGCGTGGGCGACAAGGTGTTCATGCTCGAAAACACGTGGTACTCTGTCATCGCGCCGGAAAGCTGTTCAAGCATCTTGTGGCGCAGCTGGGACTTCAAGCGTGAAGCCGCCGCCGCGCTTAAGCTCACGGCAAAGGACATGTACGCCAACCACTTGATTGACGGAATCATACCCGAGCCTGTCGGCGGCGCGCACCTCAATCCGACCGAGATGTACTCGATAATGAAAAAGACAATCATCGACACAATTTCCGAGTTGCAGAATGTGCCAGTCGACGACTTGGTGACGAGCCGCATCGACAAGTTCTGCAAGATGGGTGTGTTCTGTGAATAATATAAATCAAGCCATTAATAGACCTGGACAAAAATGCCATCCACATCAACAAACGCATCCCAGCCCGCCAACAGTCGCGGCAAGCAGGCTCAAATGGTCGTCAATGTCAATGACGCATACGGGCGAATACCGCCGCATGACACTGACCTTGAGGAGGTTGTGTTGGGCGCGATGATGCTTGAGCAAGGCGCGGAGATAGATGTGTTGAATATCCTGACGAAGGACAGTTTCTATAAGGACGCCAACGCCAAGATTTTTGAGGCGATACTTAAGCTTTCGTCCGCGCAACAGCCTGTGGACATATACACCGTCGTCGAACAACTTTCTAAGAATGGAACTCTCGAGGAGGTCGGCGGCGCGTATTATGTGGCTTCGCTGACGGAAAAGGTTGGCTCTGCCGCCCACTTGGAGTTCCATGCGCGGATACTCCAGCAGAAATATATCCAACGCCAGCTTATCAAGATTTCCACGGAAATCGAAGGTCGTGCGTATGACCCGACAAGTGATGTGGACGACTTGTTGTCGTATTCTGAAAAGTCAATTTTCGACCTTGCAAACGGCAACATCAAGACCGAGACGCGCTCGATGAACGACGTGCTGAAGGAAGCGTTGGACCAAATCGGCGAGGCCGCCAGGCGCACGGACGGACTTTCTGGCGTGCCGTCCGGCTTTACGTCGCTCGACCGCATTACGCAAGGCTGGCAGAACAGCGACATGATTGTCATCGCTGCCCGTCCGGCGATGGGCAAGACTGCGTTCATACTCTCGATGGCGCGTAACATGACCGTCAACCACAAAGTGCCGGTCTTGATATTCTCGCTCGAAATGTCGTCTGTCCAGCTGGTCAACCGCCTTATAATTTCGGAAACTGAGCTCGGCAGTGAAAAAATCCGTACTGGCAAACTTGACGAGCGCGAGTGGCTTCAGCTGGACACTAAAATCAAGAATCTACAGGACGCGCCGTTGTACATAGACGACACGGCGGCGATTTCATTGTTCGAGTTGCGCTCTAAGTGCATCAGGATGAAACTCCAGCACGGCATCGGCATGGTCATGATTGACTACCTGCAACTTATGACTGGCCCCCAGGAAGTCCGTGGCAATCGTGAGCAGGAGGTCTCCACAATCTCCCGTGGCATTAAGCAGCTTGCGAAGGAGTTGAACGTGCCGATTATCGCCCTTTCCCAGTTAAGTCGTAACACTGTGGCGCGTGGCGGCGACAACAGGCCTCAGCTTAACGACCTCCGCGACTCGGGTGCGATAGAGCAGGACGCTGATATTGTGTGCTTTATCCATAGGCCACAATACTACGGCATAATGCAGGACGCGGAAGGCAATTCGACCGAAGGCCTCGGTCAGATTATCATCGCAAAGCACCGTAACGGCGCAACGTGCGACGTCAACCTTCATTTCCGAGCCGAGTTCGCCAGGTTCGAGGAGTGGAACTCCATGGGACTTGCCACAGGCCTTGCGCCGCTTGACGATTCGGGAAATATTGTGCAGTCGTATGAGTCGTCGATGAACCAGGCTGCCACGCCGCCCGACGTTATGCCGAGCGATGAGCCCGCGCCATTCTAATTTCTCTTTTAATGACAGACACGCCATGAGGAACTTTGTACATAACATATTAAAAATCATTTTGATAGCCACGGCATTGACAGTGGCGCATAGCCAGGCTGTGGCCATGAAAATCCTCATCCCGATGGACGAGACGCAGACTAACCACCTCAAGGCGTATGGCGTGTGCTACGCGATACTTAAGAACGGCGGCGAGGCGGAATGGCTGTTGAATTACCGTGGCGGCAGTTTTATGACTGACTATGCCGATTATATAGCGACGATGTGCAGGGTCAGGAATGTGAGGTTCGAGCAGATTGCCGATGCCGCAGCCAACAACATTTTGTCCGAGATTAGCCGTAACGACATCAACATGGAGCAGGTGAAACTCGAAAAAGCTCCTAAAATCGCCGTCTACGCGCCAAAAACATATAAGCCTTGGGACGATGCCGTGATGCTTGTGCTGACATACGCCGAAATCGACTATACTGTTGTTTATGACGAGGAAATCCTCACTGGCGAACTCTCGAAATACGACTGGCTCCATGTCCACCATGAAGATTTCACGGGACAGTTCGGCAAGTTCTATTCCCTTTATAAGAATGCTCCGTGGTATCGTAACCAGGTCACGGAGTTCAATGCCTTGGCTCAGAAAATGGGTTTTTCGAAGGTGTCACACTTAAAGCTCGCGGTTGCAAAGACGATGAAGGAGTTTGTGGGCAATGGCGGGTTCATGTTTGCGATGTGTTCGGCGACGGACAGCTTTGACATCGCGCTTGCTGCGGAGGGCGTCGACATCTGCCAGCCAATGTTCGACGGCGACCCGATAGACCCGGACTGCCAGAAGAAACTCGATTTTAGCAAGACTTTTGCGTTCCAGAATTTCACGCTTGAGCTTAATCCCAATGTCTACGAGTATGCCGACATCGACGCTACGATGACGCGCCACGTCAGGCAGGAAAACGACGTGTTCACGTTGTTCGATTTTTCGGCGAAGTGGGATCCTGTGCCGACGATGTTGTGCCAGAACCATGTGGCTGTCATAGATGCCTTCATGGGTCAGACGACCTCGTACCGCAAGGAAGTCATCAAGCCCAGCGTACTTATCATGGGCGAGAACAAGTCGGCTAATGAGGCTCGCTACATCCACGGCGAATACGGCAAAGGCACTTGGACATGGTACGGCGGCCACGACCCTGCCGATTACCAGCACTTCGTCGGCGACCCGCCTACCGACCTCGACCTCCATCCCAACAGCCCCGGCTACCGTCTGATATTGAACAACGTGCTCTTCCCGGCGGCTAAGAAAAAGAAGATGAAGACCTGAAAATACTACGCAACTATAATAAAAAGGAGCTGTCTAAATATCCCTTTAGACAGCTCATTTGTTTTATGTAAAAAGTTAATATTCAACAGTTTTAGCCTCATTTTTGTAATCTCGCCCAATCTATAACACCGTATAACCGCCAAAATCGTCCGTTTTGTGGCTCAAAAAAAATCTCACCAAAAATCACCCATTTCAACAATTTGACGGTCAAATCGTTGTGAAATCTTTGTAAAGAATAACAGACAAAAAAAAAAAAGACTTTACATTGTGTATTATTTTACTTACCTTTGCAGCGGCAAAAAGAGGCGGAGTCTTCCGTCCTTTTTTGCCGACCATAATTTTGGGCATTTCGCTAAAATCGCCTCTAAAACGGCTTGTTTTGGGGCATTGACATTTGGCTGAAAAACAGATTTTCACCACACAAAACTCCCGACCAAATGTCGTGGAGATATTTTCAAACCCATTTTCGGTGAAAATCCCTGCAAACCGCCCAAAATAACGCAAAGGAAAGATGGCAACAACAATCCAAAGCGACCAAAATATCGGCACTGCCGCCTATACGGAACGCATAATTCCGTACAATCCCGAAGGAGGAAAGACCAAAAACGGGAAGTCGGTAGAGTACGCTCTGTTGCCCGACGTAAAATATTGGTTCCCAATACGTGCCACTCACCACCGCGCTCAGAAAATCTACGACAAAATCGTATCGCTCCGCAACGACTGTCTCGAACCGTACCTCCCAATCCTCCGCCACATCGAATACACCAACGAGGATTTCAACAACCCGACCCAATACATCGCCGACAAGCCGTTGGACACAGGATTATTGTT
>CAJOJG010000074.1 GCA_905234655.1 uncultured Bacteroidales bacterium | reverse complement strand
GATGCCGATTATTTTTTTTGACTTAATCATTGATGCGCTTTGTATTATCCAACCGCAAATATGATATTTTTTTCGGAAATTAGCAAAAAAATCTCCTAAATTCTTACACCGACCATCGTCATGTCGTCGACTTGGGGCGAGCCGCCGCGCCAGTTGTCCAAGGTGACAAGGAGTTTTTCGCCGATTTGGGACATTGGCAGATTGATGTTTTCGAGCAGGAAGTCGTCGAGCCTCGGGCCTTTGAACTTTTTCATTTCGGGATTGGTCTGATCCTTAATGCCGTCGCTCATGAAGAACACGGCGTCGCCGGTTTGGAGCTGGATTTCCTGCTCGGTGAACTTTTTTTCGCGGACATAGTTGCCTATTGGCATACGGTCGCCCTTGAGCTTGATGGATTCGCCGTTGCGCACGAGAATCGCCATCTGGTACGCCGAGCCAAATTTCATTATTTTGGTTTTTGGGTCGATGATTCCGATTGTCATGTCCATTCCGTCGCTTATCGACATTCCGTCGTCGCTGTGCTGCTGGAGCATGTCTTTCACGGCAGTCCTCATGCGTTCAAGGATTGTGGTGGGCTGGATGGGTTCGTGCTTGTGGTCGAGGTCGTTAAGGATGTCCTTGAGCGCGCTCATACCCATCATCGAGAGCAGCGAACCCGGCACGCCGTGGCCTGTGCAGTCCGCCTCGACGAGAATCTTCAACCCACGGCGGCTCTCCACCATGTACCAGTCGCCCGACACGATGTCGCGTGGCTCGTAAAGCACCATACTGTCGGGGAAAATAGCCGAGACACGCTCCACGGGCGTGACGGCGGACTGCTGGATGCTGCGGGCGTAAGTTATTGAAGACGTGAGGTTTTTGTTGCTTTCGTCGAGTATGCGCTTTTGGTCGTCGAGGGCGCGGTTGAGCCTTTTGGTCTTTTGGGTGTGGGATATAAAAACCACAAGCAAGACCGCCACCAATCCCACAAGCACCGACAAGGCGACGTTAATCGAGAACTGAGCCCTGCGCTCGTCGGCGAGGATTTGGACCTCGGTCTCCTTTTGGACTTTTTCAGCGGACACTTTAGCGGAGATAAGGCTGCTGCTGAGCGCGCTGCTGAAGATTTCGTCATTGAGCCTAATCTGACGGTCGAGGTATTCGGCGGCGGTCTTGTAGTCCATCTTTTGGTAATAAATCATGCCAAGTGTGCCACATATAACCGCCGCTTTCTGTTTCGCTTTCAGGCTGTCGGCAAAGTCAAGGGCGCGGGTGGCGAACTGCAACGCGAGGTCAGTCTCGCGCCGGTTGAGGTGGATGTTAGCCAGCGAGTTATAGACATCGGGGAAGATAGTCTTCTCCAACTCGCCGGAGTTTTGTATCAGCTGGTTGTAGTTGTCGATGGCGGAGGCAGTGTCACCGGTCTGCACCTGTACATCGGCAATGAGCCTCAGGATGGAAAGTATAGACGACTTCTTGGCGTTCAACTCTTTACGGAGTTCCATCGCCTTGCCGAGAAAATCCAACGCAACTTCATAATCACCTTGCATATAGTGGATTCGTCCGTCGTTGAGGTAATAATACGCCGAAATGTCCTTGTTGTCAAGCTGTTCGTGGATTTTGCCGACGGAATCGATGTAGGATTTCGCCTTTTCCGCGTCGTCAAGGTTTATGTAAAGGTTCGCGAGGTTGATGTGGGAGTATGCAATCTGCTCACGGTCATTAAGTTGTTCACGGAGCGACAGTGCCTTTTCGTAAAATTCCACCGCCTCGACGTATTCGCCAATGTTTTTCTTGCAAATACCCATGATGCTGTAGGCGTTGGCCTCAACATCCAACTGCTTGTGCTCGCTGGCGATTCCAGTGGCAACGTTGGCGTAACGCAAAGCCGCCGACGGTTCCGAGTACCTGAGAGCCCAACTGATTTCATTATAAAGCGCGGCCTTGAGCGAGTCGGGGGTCGTCGTCACCGCCTTTAACATGCTGTCCACTTGGGGCGGGTATGCCCGCGCCGTGAATGTCGTCATCGCGGCTACAAGAAGTGTCAATATTTTAAGCGTCGGTTTCATTCTGTTCCAATGTTTTTAGCGTCATTGTCCTTAGCCCAGACCCTGAATCCGAGCATCGTCATGTCGTCGTCGGGCGTTTGGGACTGTCTCCACTCCTCGATTTCGGCTTCAAGCCTGGTGCAAATTTCCGCCATCGGCATCGTGGCACATTCCACCAAGAAATCCGTCAGCCTCCTGCTCGCGAACCTTTCGCCGTCGGGGTTAGTGATGGCGCGGATTCCGCCGTTCATCATGTAGATAGAGTCGCCATCGCGCAGTTGGACAGTCTGCTGCGAGAATGGCTGCTCGTCGATGTAGCGTCCTACGGGCATCGGGTCTCCCTTGAGGACAACGGTCTCCGTGCCGCGTATGAGGAGCGCGCTCTGTGCAGCCGCAGCAAAGGTCATCGTCATGCTCTTGCAGTCCATCACGAACAATGTCGCCTCCATGCCGCCGTCCTGCTCCTTGTTGGCACTGAAAAGTTTCTTGACATGGCGGCGCATGTCGTCTAACACTTTTGCGGGGCTTACCGAGCCGTCGGCGGCGTTAATGATGTCCTTGAACATGCTCATTCCCATCATCGAGAGCATCGCGCCCGGGACGCTGATCCCGGTGCAGTCGGCTTCCATGACTATCTTAAGCCCGTCAAAAGCCTCGACGCAGTACCAGTCGCCCGATACAATCTCCTTGGGCCTGTAATACACCATGCTGTCGGGGAATATGCCGCTGATTACGCCACTCGGTGTCAGTGCCGCCTGCTGGATACGCCGGGCGTATGTCACGGAGGAGACAATCTCGGTGTTGACTTTTTCGAGCGAATGTTTTTGGTTTTCGAGGAGTTTGTTGAGGTTCCTGACCTTACGCGCGTTTGTCAACACGAAAAACAGGAAAATTCCAACTATTGCCAATGCGGACAGGGCGATGGTAGTCACGTACTGCCTCGACTTCTTCTCCTCGTTGAGTTTTGTGATTTCAGCCTTTTTTTGGTACGAGAAGACGCTGTACTGTATGGCGTTCATCTTTTGTTCGCCCTGTTTTCTGAAAAGGCTGTCGTTGAACTCAATCTGCTTCATGCGGTTCTCGACGAGCATCTTGTAGTCCTTCTTCTGCCCACAGACATTGTTAATGATGCTGAACGCCTCGGAGAGTGCGGACTTGCTGCCTATCCAACGTGCATAGTTAAGGCTCCGCGTCGCGTAGGCATACGCGCTGTCATACCGCTTGTAGTCATAATAAATCTTCGCGATGTCGTATGTAAGCTCGCCAAGAAGGTCATAGTCGCCAATCATGTCCACGTTCTTAAGAATCGACATGTACTCGGTAAGAGCCAGTTGCTTAAGGCCGGCGGCGGCGTGGCAGTCAGCCATGTACTTGCGCGGAACGTTGACCTGCTTGTTGAGTTTCTTGCACTTTGTGCGGACGTCGATGGACATCTGGAAATATTCCTCCGCCTTGTCGAAGTCCCTGTGTCCGAGCCTTGTGCGTCCGAGGTTGAGATATACATAGCCCAATATCGCCGAGTCCTGGAGTTTCATGGCGATTGGCAAAGCCTTGTCAAGTTCCGCCTCAGCCTCGCGGTATTTCTTTTGGTAGATCAGGAGGTTGCCAAGGTTTATGTACCCGTAGCCCAACTGGTCGTCGAGACCGTACTCAAGCGCGTACTTGATTCCAAGCTTGTAATACTCCAACGCCTCATCGAAGTTGTCGATGTTGCGGTGGCATACTCCGGTATATGCGTAGCCCTTGACGAGCTGCTCCTTGTTGTCGGTCTGCTGTGCGTTCTCTATAGCCCTCATGCCAAACTGTATCGCCATCTCGGGCGCGACATTGCGGAGTTTCCAACAGACATTGTTGTTGTACTCCGCCACGAGCGAGTCCGGCGCGTTGTCGGCAACGGCGATGAGGCTGTCGATTGCGTCGGTCGACTGCGCCCAAACACCGCCCACCGACAGAATCAGGATAGCGATTATTATAGACAATTTATGTATTATGTTCCACATGTTGTTAACTATGCAGGTCATGCCCACGTTATTATCCGCAAAGGTAGCGATATTATTGGATTTTCAAAAGCCAATCCAAAATTAATTTTGCAAAAAACTTGCCTTAATCACCGTTGTCCTGAAAAAAATCGTAGGCAAAAATTTCCCTTTTGTTGTCAAACATCGGGAAACGGCATAATAACTTTGGTGCATTGCGCCAAAAGTGTAATTTCGCAGCCGATAAAACATATTTTTCAACGACCAAATTTAATAATGAAAAAGATACAGAACCTTATGAATTACCGTCCGAGCGTCCGAGTTGTTGACGCTACGCTGAGAGATGGCGGACTGGTCAACGACTTCCGTTTCAGCGACGAATTTGTCGACGCGCTTTACAAGACCAACATTGCTGCCGGTGTCGACTACATGGAGTTTGGCTACAAGGCCGACAAGACCATGTTCGACGTCAACAGCTTTGGCAAGTGGAAATTCTGTGACGATGACGACATACGTGCGGTCGTCGGCGACAAGAACAACGACCTCAAGGTCGCAGTCATGGCTGACGCCGGACGATGCAACTACAAACAGGACATCCAGGAGCGTTCCAACAGCCCCATCGACCTCATCCGCGTCGCCACCTACATCCACCAGATGCCGACCGCAATCCAAATGATCGAGGACGCTAAGAAGAAAGGCTACGAGGTAAGCTGTAACATAATGGCGGTGTCCACTGCGCAGGAAAGCGACGTGCAGACCGCGCTCGACATGCTTGGACAGTCGCCGGTGGACTGTGTGTACATCGTCGACAGCTACGGCTCGCTATACCCCGAACAAATCCAACGCCTTGCCGAGTTCTACAAGAATGCAACCGAAAAGTATGGCAAGGTACTCGGCATCCACGCCCACAACAACCAGCAACTCGCCTTCGCAAACACAATCGAGGCTGTCGCCGACGGTGTCGACTGGCTTGACGCGACATACGGCTCCATGGGGCGCGGCGCGGGCAACTGCTCTATGGAACTACTGCTCGGCTTCCTGAAAAACCCGAAATACGACCTCCTGCCGGTCCTCAAATTCATCGAGACCTACACGGCAAAACTGAAGGACGAGGGCGTTGTATGGGGCTACGACCTACAGTACATGATTACCGGCCTGCTCAACCAGCACCCGCGCACAGCAATAGCCTTCACGAAGGACAAGCGCATAGACTTCAGCAACTTCTACAATGAGACTGTGAACCACGAATAATAAAAATGGCTGCCGAAACTTAAACATTTCGACAGCCATTTTTTTATCTACGCCTGTTCAGCCAGCAGTTCCTTGACTGCGGCGATAAGCTCGGCAGTGGTAGTAATCTCCTCCGTCTTCTCGAACGGAATCTCGATGTCGAAGAGTTTTTCGGCAGTTATCGGAATCTCCACCAAGTCAAGGTCGTCCGCGCCGAGCGACTCGAATGTAGCGTCGTCACTGAACTTGCGCTTTGTGTCCTTCTGGCGGAAACCTATCGACTTCGGCTTGTCGTCATGGTCGGCGAGAATGTCCATGACCATCGTGCGGAGCGTGTCGGCAATATAATCATCAGTCAAAACCTCCGGCACGTCGATACGCGGCAGTTCGACATCCTTCTTTGTGATGCCCTCCTCAAGCTCCTTCACGCGGGCCTTCACCTGGTCGATGGGCTCCGGGTCGTCCGCCTGCTTGGACTTTATGGCGAATTTGTATTCCTCTATCGCGCGCTGGTAAATCTTGACGGCTATCTCGACCTCGCCACTGTCCACATGCGCCTCCGCAAGGCGGCAGCAAGTCTCGGCGCGCTCGACGGCGTATGACGGCTCATCGCCCAAAATCTTCAACCTGTTGACAAACTGATTGATTGCGTCCTGTGTGTAGCCCAACTTCTGACACACAAACGCCAAGTTGCCATACGCAGTGGCAAGGCTCTCCGTTTCAGCCTCGTTACGCAGCGAAATCTCCTCCTGGAAGTACAACAACGCCTCGGGCAACTTGTCCATGCTGAAGTACGTCTTGCCAATCCAGAAAATCGTGTCCGGCAAGTTCCGCAAGTCGCCGCTGCAACGCTTGATGTTCTCGCTTTCCTTGAACGCGTCGATGGCCTGGTCGTATTTTTCAAGCGAGAACAGAATCTGGCCGTAAGTATGGAGCATGTACGAAAGGTCATAATAGTCCTTGCTCTGACGGTTAATCTCGATGGCCTGTTCGAGGAGTTTCTGACCCTTGAAAAACTTCTCGCCGCAGTAGTATGCCCTGGCGAGGTTGTAAAGCGCGTCGTCGAGTATCTCCGGCTCGTCAATCTTCCGCGCAATCTCCACGGCGTTCTCCAAATCCTCCTCGGCTTCTTTAAGTTTGTCGAGGTTAATCTCGCACACGCCCTTGTACGTCAGCGACAAAGCCACCTGCTCTACGTCCTGGAGCTTTACGTACAAATCAGACGCGTCCTGGAAATACGGCAGCGCGTCCTCGGCATTGTCCTCGCCGACACAACTCTTGTCGAGCGTTATGCGTCCAATCCTGTAGTTGCTTGCCGCGAGGCCTTCCTCGTCCTCAACTTTCTTGTACAAGTCGAGGGCTTTCTTAAGGCACGGGAACGCGCGGTAATACTTGTCGCCCAGCAGCAAGCCCTGCTTGAAATAAAAATTAGCAAGCATCTGAGTCGGCTCGTTCTCCATGGACGAGAGCGTGTCTATAAGCCTCTGGCACACGGCGATGGCCATGTCCAAGTCGCCCGCCTTGGCATAAAAATCCACCAAAGCGTTACAGCAGTCGCCCATCTGCGCGACATCACCCTTCATTTCAGCCTTGCCGAGTTTCTTGATGACATCCTTTATCTCTTTGTTTTCTGTCTGTTTCATTGTCGTATTCGTGTTTATATTCACGACAAACCTACAAAATTATTTTTGAAACACGGCATAAAATCCAAAATATTTTTTCAAGTTTCTCTAATTCGTAAATTTGTAATATCTTTGCCGTCATAAAAAACACGACTGACGAAATGACTACCGGCAACATCATCACATTACAAATCAAAAGTTTAGGCGAAGACGGAGACGGCATTGCCCAACATGGGCGGACGACTGTGTACGTCAGCAACGCGCTGCCGGGCGAGACTGTCACGGCGATTATAACCGACACAGCCAAGACCCACGCGCACGCAAGGCTGCTGAAGGTAAAAAAGCCGTCCGAATACCGTGTAAAGCCATTGTGCAGGAATGTGCGCGAATGTGGCGGGTGTCAGGTACAGGAAATGGACTACCGGCAGCAGCTGTCGCTCAAACGCAACATCATCATCAACAACCTCGACTCGGCTCACGTAGCCACAGAAACGCCAGTAGCCGCCGCAATCGGATGCAAAAGAACCACAAAATTCCGCAACAAAGCCATCTATCCGATTTCAAAAAATGCTGACGGACAGATTGTTGCAGGATTCTTTGCGCGACGCTCCCACCAAATCATACCGTCGTATGAATGTCCCATCGGCGCGGACGAGAACATGGCGGTCACAAGAATCGTAATCGACCACCTAAAACGTTATGGCATAGAACCTTACGACGAAACTCAATGCACAGGAATTGTCCGCTACGTGATGATTCGCAAGGCATTTTCGACAGGAGAACTGATGGTGTCGATAGTCATAAACGGAAACACGCTTCCGCATCATAACGATTTGACAGCAAGGCTGTTGGCGGTAGTGAAAAATATCAAGGACATCTCCATCGTCATTAACAATGACAATACAAACCGCATCCGTGGCACGGAAGTCGCCACGCTCCACGGCGACGGCTACATAACGGACACGATTGGCGACCTGAAATTCATGGTCTCGCCGTTGTCGTTCTACCAAGTCAACACGCCACAGACCGCCGTATTGTACACTAAAGCCATTGATTTTGCGCAACTTACAGGCGGCGAGACGGTCTTTGACCTTTACTGCGGCATCGGGACAATCTCACTATTCTTGGCGCGCCACGCTAAGAAGGTCTACGGTGTCGAGACTATCCCACAGGCCATCGACGACGCACGACGCAACGCCGAGTCGAACAACATCAAGAATGTCGATTTTATTGTTGGAAAGGCGGAGGAAGTCATACCCGAACTTGTTGAGAAACAAGGCATAAGGGCAGATGTCGTGGTTGTCGACCCGCCGAGGAAAGGATGTGACAAGTCTTTAATAGACACCATAATAAAAATGCTCCCGCAGCGGATTGTGTACGTCTCCTGCGAGAGCATGTCACTTGCACGTGACCTTAAAATCCTGACTGACAACGGATTCCGCGTCAAGAAAGTCCAGCCGGTGGATATGTTCCCGCATACCGTCCACGTCGAGACAGTGGCGTTAATCGAACACTCCCCCAGCCTGTCGGACTAAACGCTTTCAAATACTCTCCTCAACCGCCTTCAAAACCTTCTCCAAGACCTCTGGCGTGTGGCAGACGGAAATGAAGTTGCCCTCGAACTGCGACGGGGAGACGTAGATGCCATGCGCGAGCATATTGCGGAAATATTTTGCAAAACGCTCCTGGTCGCTGCGCTTGGTGTCCTGGAAATTGCGGACGGGATTGTCATTAAAGAACATCGTGAACATCGTTCCACAATGGTTCAACTGTATGCCCTTTCCGTCGATGATTTTCTTAAGGCGGGCGATGAAATTATTGCTCAAGAGCTCAAGGTCATCATAAACCGTGCCCTCGCCGAGTATATTCAACGTCGCAAGTCCAGCAGCCATGGCAACCGGATTGCCGCTCAATGTACCTGCCTGATACACAGGGCCGTCGGGCGCAAGACATTTCATAATGTCCGCACGGCCGCCGAAAGCCGCCGCCGGGAATCCGCCGCCCACAATCTTGCCTACCGTGGTCATGTCGGGCTTTATGCCGAAACGCTGTTGCGCGCCGCCATACGACAGCCGGAAACCAGTAATCACCTCGTCAAAAATCAAAATTGAGCCGTGGAGTTCGGTGACTTCGCGTGTGGCTTTCAGAAAACCGTCCGTCGGCGGCACAACGCCCATATTACATGCCACCGGCTCGATGATAAGCGCAGCGACCTTATCGCCATTCTTGTCGAAATAATCGCGCAGAGCGTCCACGTCGTTGTATGGCAGGACGACCGTATGTTTCACAAAATCAGCGGGAACACCAGCCGACGAAGCATTGCTGATATTCGCCACGCCCGAGCCAGCCGATACAAGCAGGTGGTCGGCGTGACCATGGTAGTTGCCCTCGAACTTCACGAGAATGTCCCTGCCAGTATATCCACGGGCGACCCTGATGGCCGACATCGTGGCTTCTGTGCCGCTGTTGACAAACCTCAGCCGCTCCATCGATGGGAACGCCTCGCGCACCTTCTCGGCAAGCATTGTCTCCACCTCGGTCGGTATGCCGTAGCTGCTGCCGTCCAAGACCGCATTGACCGCCGCAAGGCTTACCTGTGGATGCCTGTGGCCAAGTATAAAAACGCCCCACGACATGCAGAAATCGATGAACTCGTTTCCATCGATGTCCTCAAAATACGCGCCCTTGGCATTCTTGACGAAAAGAGGCGTCGTGCCGACACTCCTGAGCGCGCGGACGGGGCTGTTGACGCCGCCCGGAATTACGCCGCAAGCGCGCTCAAAAGCCGCCTGCGACAGTGGTCTGCTGTTTATGCCCATTTTTGCATGTATTCTTTAGCGTAATACGAAATGATGAACTGTGCGCCGGCGCGCTTGATGGCTATAAGGCTCTCGAACACAACACGCTTCTCATCGAGATAGCCAAGTTTTGCGGCAGCCTTGAGCATCGAATATTCGCCGCTGACCTGGTAGGCGGCCATCGGGACATGCGGGAATTTTTGAACGCCGCGCGCAATCATGTCGAGGTACGGCATTGCTGGCTTTACCATCGTCCAGTCCGCGCCCTCCTCGATGTCGGCGGCTATCTCGTCAAGCCCCTGGTCATGTGTGCGGAAGTCCATCTGATAAGTCTTGCGGTCGCCAAACGAGGGCGCGCTGTCCGCAGCGTCACGGAACGGGCCGTAGAACGCCGAGGCATATTTTGCGGAGTACGCGAGGATTTTGCACCTGTCACGCAAGCCGCCCTCGCGCAACCGTGAGTCCAACGCCGCAATCTGACCGTCCATCATCGCCGACGGAGCGACAAAATCCGCGCCCGCCTTTGCATGTACGTATGCCATCTCGGCGAGCAAGGGCAACGTGCTGTCGTTGTCGACATCATGGTTGCACAACAAGCCGCAATGTCCGTGGCTCGTATATTCGCACAGGCAAACGTCTGTAATCACAATCATCTGTGGCACAGCGGATTTAATGGCTCCTACGGCGCGGCACACGAGCGCGCCCTCGTCGTAAGCCTTGCTGCCGCGCTCGTCCTTCTCGCTGTCAGGAATAACGCCAAAGAGCAGGACTTTGTCGATGCCGAGGGCGTAGATTTCCTTGACATCTTGGACAAGAGTGTCGATAGAAAACCTGTAAATACCTGGCATTGTGGCGATTTCGTCCTTGACATTATCACCATCAACAACGAAATACGGATAGATGAAGTCGCTGGCGTTTACCTTGACGTCAGCATATTTGTCGCGGGTTTCCTGCGATGTGCGGAACACCCTGAATCTCTTGAACTTTTCCATTGAATGTTTCTATTTCTTTTCCTATTCCTAAAATTTTTTTGTCGCTTCGCGAAAAATCTTACAAATTCATTTTAAATCAAACAAATATAATATTTGAAAGATTTGTTAAGATTTGAAAGATTTCTGTCCGTAAGGACACACTTATACAATATTTCTGAACAACTCGTCACACTGCCTCGGCAACAACGAAATTACTTCCGCCGATGAATATAAAATCGTCCTTTGAAGAGTCGGATTTTGCGGCGGCGAAGGCGGCGGCGACTGACGGATACGAGTTACCCGACAGCCCAAACGCCGCCGCGCGCGCCTTGAGTTCGTCGGCAGGGAGCGCACGGCGGATATTGGCGTTGCAAAAATAATAGACGGCATTTTTGGGCAGGAGTTTCAGGATGCCCTGAATGTCCTTGTCCGCCACAAAACCTACCACCATCCTCAACGTCCTGCACGGCTGGAGCATGATTTGCTCGACAGTGTAGGTCAGTCCGGCGGGATTGTGGCCTGTGTCACAGATGATTAAGGGTTCAGAGCCGAGAACCTGCCACCGTCCGTAGAAGCCGGTGTTGCGGTTGACATTTGAAAAACCGTCGTAGATATTCTGGCGCGTGATTCTAAGTCCCTGGAGTTGAAGCTGTTCAATCGCGGCGATGGCAGTCACGATATTCTTTTCCTGATACTTTCCGGACTGTGCGCACTTCAAGCCTGTCATGTACGGCTCGCCACACTTGAAGACATTGAAAACACGTCCGCCGTCGTCCGAACTGCCGCCCATCGTCGCCTGTAACTTGTTGGAAGCCAGGATAAGCGGCGATTCCATTTCGGTCGCCTTGTCGATGAAGACAGAGTTTGTGCGCGGGTCGCTCTCGCCGACAACGACCGGCACGCCGCGCTTTATGATTCCGGCCTTCTCGCCCGCAATCTCCTTCAACGTCGAGCCGAGGTACTGCGTATGGTCGAGGGCGATGTTTGTAATGACCGACACAAGCGGAGTTATGATGTTTGTACTGTCCAAGCGACCGCCCATGCCGACCTCGATAACGCCAACCTCTACGCCCTGCTCCTTGAAATACTGGAAACACATCGCGGCCGTCAACTCAAAAAACGAAGGGTGGCGTTGCATGAATTTTGTGGAATATTTCTCCACAAAATCCGCTACGTAACGCTCGTCTATTTTCTTGCCGTTGACCCTGATACGCTCCTTAAAATCAAGGATATGCGGCGATGTGAAAAGTCCGGTCTTATATCCCGCCTCCTGCAAGGCCGAGGCGACAAAATTTGAGACCGAGCCCTTGCCATTAGTACCGGCGATGTGGACGGTCTTGAACGCCTTGTGCGGGTGTCCAAAATAATCGTCCAGGGCGTTAGCAGTGCCAAGCCCCGGCTTATAGGCATCACCGCCAACTTGCTGGAACACTGGCAACTGCTCAAACAAAAACTTCTCGGCTTCCTTATAATTCATGGTCAGAATCCTTTTTTAACGAGAATCTTATGTGCAATTTCAAAATCCGGGATTCCGTAGCCGTATTCCAAGCTTGGCTTACTATAAGTGTCGCCAGCAGCCCTCACGGCGTTCAAAATCTCGATGACCGGCGCTGTCGGGTGAGCCTGCATGAGGCACAGCACGCATCCGGCGAGGATTGGCCCGGCAAACGATGTTCCGTTGGAATGTGTGATGTGGTTAGAAGGCCCTTGGACAGCCGACATCACGCCCATGGCGCACACATCGGGCTTCACGCGGCCGTCGACGGTATTGCCGATGGAGCTGAAATAAGCGATTTTGCGGTTCTTGTCCACCGCGCCGACCGCCAACACGCTGTCAGCCGCAGCGGGCGACGTAACCCACGGATACGCCGGCTCGTCACCGCCATTACCACCGCTCACAGTCACCACGATGCCCTTGGCGGCAGCACGGTCGGCGGCGATTTCGGCGACTGCTGTGTTTCCGTTGGACTGCTCTCGTGTATAACTTACACTCGTGTCGTCAAACTTCTGGTAGCCAAGGCTGCTATGAATCATGTCAACTCCAAGGCTGTCAGCGACTTCCGCTGCAAACGCCCACAGAAATTCCTCAATGATGTTCTCCGACGCGCTAATCTCGGTGCGGAACAGGTACACGCTCGACTCCGGCGCAGTGCCAACGAGTTTGTCGTCCCAATTACCTGCTATACAGCTCAATACGTTCATGCCATGATTGTCGGCGTCATAGACGATGGAGTCATTGTCCGCAAAATCGCGCACGCCGAGCATCCTGCCCTCCTCGAACAACTTCGTGAAGCTATTAAGCACGTCCGCCTTGTAGAATCCAGCGTCGAAAATGGCAATCGTCATGCCCTGTCCGCAATATCCCAACGCGTGGAGCTTTTGGATATTGAGCATAGTGGCCTGTGTCAGTCCCTCGCCATAGTTATAGACCCTCTTGTCGGCAATCGCCTTGCCCTTGGTTTTGGGGCGTTTGACCTCGTTAATGTACGACGGCTTTTCCTTTACGGTAAGCCACTGATAGCCAGTGTCCACGAAAGACAGGCCGTTCAGTTTGTCGAGCATTGTGGAGTCCTTAGTCCCGACGACAGCACAGTTGAGCCACTTAGACGCGCCCTGAATCTCAAAGCCCAAAGCCTTGAGCGAATCGACGTATGCACGGTTGACCGGCAGGTCAAAATCGTCATAGCCGATGTGGAACTTTTTCCTGCGGTCGATGGCCTTCTGCGTCAGGAACTCCTCCGGGCGGTCGAGGGAGAAGCCATTGTTATTCTTGTCCGTGAACTTCACGGCATACTTGTCCGGCGAAACCTTGAATTGGGCGGCGACATTCTGGGTGAAAGCCATCGCACAAAACGCCGTTCCAAGCATTATTTTGCTGATTATCTTCATGTTAAGTTAGCGTTTAAGTTTGTTGATTACGGCAAGGATAATGATTGCGCCGATAAGACCCTGGAGAAACTGTCCCCAGATGTTGTCAGTGAAAGTAATGCCAAGGTACGGGAAAAGCCAGCCCGCCAAGAGGCTGCCCAATACGCCCACAGTGAGGTTCGTGATTAGACCGAGGCGGTTTTCGGTACGTGACAGGGACATGAGCTTGCCCGCTACATACCCGGACGCCAATCCGATGAGTATGAAGATTAACGGGTGGTCAATGCCGCCGAACATCGATTTTAACGATATTTGCAATGTATCCATAATGTTTGTATGTATAGTTATTACATGTTGATTATAAATCCGCACAAAATTAGTGATTTCTGCGGTTATAAAAAATTATTTTTTTTATGGACAAAAAATTGCATTGAACAAATCTTTTTGTAACTTTGCTTCATATTAAAGACTAACCATAAATACCGACACATTATGAAAGCATTATTTCTCGACATAGACGGCGTGATACAAAGCCCCGGCGACCAGGACAGGTTCAACCACATAGACGAGTTCATCGACCTGAGCAAACGCCTCACAAAGGAACTCGACAATGGATTCGACTATTTTGAATATGGCGGCGACTACTACGAGGGGACGCCGCGCCACGCGCCCGCAACCCAATACGACATCGCGGCGGTTTATTATGACTGGCGGCCTGTCGTGGTGGAACGTCTGCGCAATATCCTCGACACCACTGGCGCAAAAATCGTCCTTTCGTCCGACTGGCGCGAGAACGGACTCTACAATATGCGCGGTCTCCTCGACATCCACGGCCTCGGGAAGTACCTGTACCCCGCCGCGCCGTTCTGTGTGCCGATGTACGCGAAGTTTATGAAAGAGGCGTACACCAAGGACGAGTTGTACACGATGTCCGCTGATACCGGCAGGATGTTCCGCAAAATTGACGACAAAATGAGTGAACTATACCCGCGCGACCCGAACAAGTGTTTTGACGGCTACGACAACCGCACCAGCGAGATTCGCGAGTTCCTCGACCGCCACACCGAAATCGACGCTTACGCCGCCCTCGACGACCGCAACCTTTCACGTGGTCTTGAAGGCCATTTTGTCCCGGTCTCCCCCTACATCAAGGAGAAAGACATGAATAAAGCCATCGAAATCCTCAACCGTCAGGACGGCCCGTACCCTCTGCCCGATGTCCTCAAGACCGACGAACTGGAGGCATGGCGGAAGAAATGGGTGTATGGGAATAAGTTTTATTGATTTGAAAATCCGCATGATGGTTAGTTGTAAAACGCCGTCATTATCACTCTGAATATCAGGCATTAACAAACTTATATGAAAAAAGTTACAAAAATATTTTTGTAAGTCAAATTTGTTGCTTACCTTTGCATCGTCATAAAAAGGAAAGATGGCAGAGTGGTCGAATGTATCGCACTCGAAATGCGACGTAGGGGTGACCTTACCGGGGGTTCGAATCCCTCTCTTTCCGCTGATTGACTTGCAAACGGTTGCAAATTAGACACTTGCAACCGTTTCATTTTTCAAAACGGTACACAAACGGCACATTGATTTTCTGTTAGTAAGCCGCAAAAAAGACGGCTTATGCGGGCGAAGTGGCTGCAAGTGCGCAAAGCGTTGAATCTGCCCGATTCGTACCAGTTATATTCGTTGAAGGATTCCGGCATTACCAAGATGATAAACTTGCTGAACGTGTCGGAAGTCCGCGACCAAGCCCGACACAGCAGCATCGCAATCACAGATGTATATACCGACAGAGGCACCGCCAACGGCAACAACCATATTAAACACCTGATTTTTTACCAAATTTGCGGCGTATCTTGTCACAAAATAATTCTGTAAAACTAAATTATTTTCAAATTGTTGTGATT
>CAJOJG010000073.1 GCA_905234655.1 uncultured Bacteroidales bacterium | reverse complement strand
GCAGTCAGAGAGCATATTCCATTAGAACAAGGATTAAGGGGCTGGTCAAAAAGGGATTGCGGCAATGCAACACCATAACATATATGCCATTTGAGGCAATTGTAAGGCTGGGGCGATGTCCCTGCCCTACACAAAAAACGCCTTTTTGGACAATCCCATCCTTTGACACCGTACTCTTTTGCGGTGTCATGGGTGTTGGACAACCGTTAATGTACAAGTAATCGACTTGACCTGTCATCGGCCATTCTACTCAAATACTTTCTATCTTGTCTATTTCATTGCTCTATCTGTTTTGATTTTTGCACAAAGTAAGCAATAAAGAAATGAGAAATTACGGGCATACGGAAATTGTAAGTGTCAAAAAACGACCGTTAAGAGAAGAAAAAAGCCGTCAAGGAAAGTTCCCTGACGGCTTTTTATAAACTTTCTGAATCTACCACTAATTGAAAATAGCACGGTTTCCAGCGATACGACTTTCCTTAAGCAGTTGGGCGGACGTGGGTGAGAGAATTAGTTATTATCAAAATCAATGATGCCAAATTGTTGAGAATAAGGAATGCTAATGTCAATGAAGTCAAAAGAAACTTTATGGTTTTCTTTTAAAACATCATACATCCTTTTGCATCTGCTATCTGCTGTAATATCTTTGTCTTCAGAGATGGCACATCCATTTCAAAATCGTTTTGGATGGCGAATTTTTGCATGTCCTCGCACACAATTACAGTCCTTGCGTCCAATTTTTCTTATTTAAGGTCAAGCAACGATAATGCAAAACTCAAAACGTTTTGCATTATCGTAACATCATAATTTTCAGCCGTAAAGCCTCCCCCCTACCCCTCTGCCGCGTAATATCCACCGCTTTTGGTCGCGCCCTTGAACTCGATCTTGCCGCTTTCGCGGAGGGCGCGGATGATGCGGGTCATCTTCGTGTAACTAATCTTCGGAAAACTTTTCTTCATCTCGATAGACTTCACGCCGGGATTTTGGCGGATGTGTTCGAGGATGTCGGACTCGGGATTGATGCCACGGATATGGCGCGTCTTGCGGTCGCTGTACGAGCCGCCGTGTCGGGCAGTGATAATGTTCATCGTGAAGAAACTGCACTTTTTCAGGAAGTTGGCAAACGTCTCCTCATCAAAATTCTTAATCAAATTGTCGTACTCAGCCTTCCATTTGTTGGGGATTATAATCGGCGGAAAACCTTGACGGAGCATCGTCAACGCCAATACCAGCCGCGCAAGATGCCCGTTGCCGCCCTTGAACGGGTGCATGTAAATATAACGGCGGTAAGCGGTTGCGGCGGTCGGGAACGGCTCTGTGCCGCCGCAGCCGTTGAGCCAGTCGAGGAACGAAAGGAGCTCCGCCTCGTAATTGCGCCTTTCGGTGTCGGGGCGGCAGTGTCCGGCGGTCTCCGCGTCGATGCGGACGTGGAGAAGGCTGTGGAGAGTGGCGATGTCTGAGAGCGCGATTTGCTCGTTGAAGGCGATGTCGGGTATCTTAGCGTAAGCGTCCCTCAGCCCCAGCACTTCGAGCGTCGCCCTTGGCGCGTCGGGCACCGGCTCGCCAGAGGCCTTGATGATTGCAACTGTGTTGGTGCGCGACAGGCGCGTCCCGGCGATGTTGACGCTGTTGTAGACAAAACCCTCCAAAATGTCGTTGCAGGCCTGTCGGAGCGATTCGCGGGGAGTCTCGCGGATGTCGGCGACACGCTTGCGCAATTCCTCAATCTCCCCGTCGTGCGGTATGTAGTCGATGTCCTTGCTGAGCATGATGTGTCCAATTTATTTTGACGCTAAGTTATGATTAATATATTATTTTTACAAATTTTTTTTATAATTTGGTTTATTGGCGATAATTGTTTAGTTTTGCAGACATAAAAAACATTCACAAATCATGTCAGACGAAAACAAGCAATATAAGCGCATACTCGTAACCTCGGCGTTGCCGTATGCCAACGGGCCGATACACATCGGACACATGGCGGGCGTATATATCCCGTCGGATATTTACGTGAGGTACCAGCGCCTCAAGCACCGCGACGTGCTGCACATCTGTGGTTCCGACGAGCATGGCGTCGCTATCACGATGAAGGCGCGCAAGGAGGGCGTTACGCCGCAAGACATCATCGACAAGTACCACACTCTCAACAAGAAGGCCTTTGAGGATTTTGGAATCAGTTTCGACATCTACTCGCGCACGTCGTCCGACGTCCACACGCAGACCTCGCAAGAGATTTTCAGGAAGTTGTACTTGGGCGGCAAGTTTGTCGAGAAGACCACAGAGCAATATTACGACGAGGAGGCGCACCAGTTCCTCGCCGACCGCTACATCACCGGCACATGCCCTCATTGCGGCAATACCGGCGCGTATGGCGACCAGTGCGAAAAGTGCGGCTCGTCGCTCGACCCGACGGATTTAATAGACCCAAAGTCGGCTATTTCGGGCAGCAAGCCCGTCCTCAAAAAGACCACCCACTGGTACATGCCGCTAGACCAGTACCAGCAATTCCTCGAAAAATGGATTCTTCAAGACCACAAGAATTGGAAAGTCAACGTCTATGGACAGTGCAAAAGTTGGCTCGACCAGGGATTGCAGCCACGCGCCGTGAGCCGCGACCTCGACTGGGGCATCCCGGTGCCTGTGGAAGGTGCTGAGGGCAAGGTTCTTTACGTATGGTTTGACGCGCCGATTGGCTACATATCGTTCACGCGCCAACTCACGCCCGACTGGGAAAAATATTGGAAGGATCCCGAATCGAAACTCGTCCACTTCATCGGCAAGGACAACATCGTGTTCCACTGCATCGTCTTCCCGTCGATTTTGAAGGCGGAAGGCTCGTACATCCTGCCCGACAATGTTCCCGCCAACGAGTTCCTGAACCTCGAAAACGACAAGATTTCAACGTCCCGCAACTGGGCTGTATGGCTTCACGAATACAACGAGGACTTCCCCGGCAAACAGGACGTGCTTCGCTACGTGCTCACCGCCAACGCCCCCGAAACCAAGGACAACGACTTTGCGTGGAAGGATTTTCAACAGCGCAACAATTCGGAACTCGTCGCGGTGCTTGGCAATTTTGTGAACCGCACGCTTCTATTGACCGAAAAGTATTTCAACAACGTCGTCCCGCAGCCCAACGCCCTGACAGACTACGACAAGGAGACGCTCGCCAAAATCGCCCAAATCAAGTCCGAAACGGAACAGAGCATCGAACTCTACCGCTTCCGCGAGGCATTGAACAACGCGATGGGTCTCGGCCGCCTCGGCAACAAGTACATCACCGATATGGAACCGTGGAAGGTATGGAAGACTGACCCCGAGCGCGTGAAGACGATACTTTATGTAAATCTTCAGATAACGGCCGCCATATCCACTGTCCTTGAACCTTTTATCCCCCATTCAACTTCCAAGTTGCGCGGCTTTATGAACATCCCCGGCGTTTTGGAATGGGACGGCATCGGCGGCGGCGAACTCTTGAAGCCCGGACACCAGTTGGGCAAGTCTTCGTTGCTCTTTGAGCCGATTACCGACGAGGTGGTGCAGGCGCAGATTGACAAACTCAACCGCACTAAGATTGAGAACCAGAAGGAGAATTTCACGCCCGAGGCGCAAAAGCCGGCCGTCTCGTTCGACGATTTCAGCAAGTGCGACATCCGCACCGCCACAATCCTTGCCGCCGAGAAGGTCGCCAAGACCACCAAACTATTGAAACTCACCGTCGATACCGGCATCGACCAGCGCACGATAGTTTCGGGCATCGCCGAGCATTACAAGCCGGAGGAAATTGTCGGCCGCAAAATCCTGATGATTGTCAACCTCGAGCCCCGCAAAATCAAGGGCATCGAGAGCCGCGGCATGATTCTCTGCGCCACCGGTGCGGACGGCTCGCTTCATTTCCTCAATCCCGACGCGGATATTGAGAACGGCTGCCAGATAGGATAAGGCTGGCACTGACAGTTTTTAAATAACGACACCCCACTTAAAAGAGATACCTCCACCCTGGACTACTATTCAGGACGGAGGTATCACTGTTTTTATGCCTTATGCAAGTCTAAAAGCCGACTTGGAGCTGGAGTTGTATCATGTCGTAGTCGGGCTGGAGATTGGGGATGATGGTCGGCGGACCAAACTGATTGGGGATTATGGTGGGTTCGCCGGCGGTCATGTTTTCGAGGACGCCACGGGTGTATTGGAGCTGGATGCGGCAGTTGCTGTAAAACCAATACTGGAGGCCGATGACGTATTTGGTGGATTTGTAGTCTTCCTTGGTGTTGTAGTTCATGAAGTCGTAGCTTGCCACGAGGTCCACCGTGCTGAACAGCGGTATCACTGTGGTGGCGTATGCGCCGAGGGCGTCCACTTTGCCGTCTTTGCCGCCCATTATCTCGCTGCGGATGGCGAATGGACGGTGCTTCCAATCGACGATGCGCGGCGTGGGGAAGGTCTTGTATTCGAATCCAAATGTGTAGCGGTCGCGGTCGTAGTCTTCGCCGGGGGTGATGGCCTGGTTGTAGGGCGATACGAACTTGTCGCTGAGGTGGTAGTCGGCGGCGCAGCCTTTGCCAATCTGTCCGGTGGCGACGAAGCGGAGGTTTGGTATCGGGGCTACTTCGAGGTTGAGGACGAGGTCTTTCTTGTTGTTTTTGTCTTTGACGTTAATTCCCTGTCCATTAAATAGTCCGAGTTGGTATTTGAAGTGGCTGTTGAAGAGTTCGCCGTGGAGCATGATGCCGAGGTCGCGTCCGTACATCACCTTGTCGCTGTACAGGGGGTCGAATGTGCCGGCGAAGTATGTGGTGGCCTGCGACGTAACGTCGATGAGCTCGAGTTGGTCGGGGCTGTATGGGTTTTCCATCGTGAGCGGTGTCTTGGTCTGACCGAAGCGGATGTTGAGTCCTTTGCCTTTGGTGACGCGGAAGTCGGTGTAAAACTCTTGGACTTCGCTATTGAAGTCGTGGAGGAAGAAGAAGAACCAGCGGTCGGTGATTTGCGCGAGGGCGACGACGTTGGAGCGTTTGAGGTTGAACTCGTTGGTCTGTTTGCCGAGTTTGTTGTTCCATTCGTAGCCGCCTTGGATGTAGCCGTGTACTTGGATTCGCTTGAATAGCGGTCCCATGAGGCCACGGAGATTGGTGGAGTCGCCTTGCGGCGGCTGTGCGTTGAGCGCGAGTGCGATGAGCGCGAGCGCGATGGTCAAGATAGATTTTTTCATTCAGTATGGTTATTTTGTTTTGAAGAATTTTACTGATTCTTTGAGTTCGTCTGACTTGCCGGCGAGGGACTGGCTCGTGGTGGCGAGTTGTTGCGACGATGCGGCGTATTGCTGCGTTATGGCATTGAGCTGCCTTACGGCGTTGGTTATCTGCTCGATGCCGGTGCGCTGCTGCATGCTTGATGATGATATTTCGCGGACGAGGTCGGCGGTTTTTTCGATTTCGGGTATGATGTTTTTGAGGAGTTGGTCGGCGTTTTCGCTTACGGCGACACATTCGTTGGATACTTTGTCGATTTCTGCGGCGGCGATGGAGCTTTTTTCTGCGAGTTTGCGTACTTCGGCGGCCACTACGGCGAATCCTTTGCCGTGTTCGCCGGCGCGCGCTGCTTCTACGGCGGCGTTGAGGGCGAGGATGTTGGTCTGGAAGGCTATGTCGTCGATTACTGTTATTTTTTCGGCTATCTGCTGCATTGCGTCTTTGCTCTGCTGGCTTGCCTGGCTTGATTGGCGGATGCTTTGGAGGGCTTTTTGGGTGATTTCTTCGGTGATTTTTGCGTTGTCGGCGTTGTGGTTGATTCCTTGGCTCATCTGCTCTATCGAGGCGGAGACTTCTTGTGCCGACGCCGTCTGCATTCCGGCGTTTTGGTTCATGTCGCTTGATGTCTGCGCTATTTCCTGGCTGCTTTGGTTGATGTCGTTGGCGTTTTCGACGATGTTGTCGATTGACTGGCGCATCAGTTCCGCCATTTGGTTGACGCTGCGGGCGATGTCGCCAAATTCGTCTGCGAACGGGAGGTCCACTACCGTGGTGAGGTCGCCTGAGGCTATGATGTCGATGCCCCGGGCGGTCTTTTTGGCTTTGCGTCCGAGGCGTTTGCCGACTGTGAGGGTGGCGATTACGAACATTGCGAGCATCAGGAGCGCGGATATGATGTATATGTCGGCGGTGCGGTCCACTGAATGGAGGATGCTGTGCATCGTCTCGGTGTTGATGCCGTTTTGGATTTTGCTGGACTTGCGGGAGATTTCGATTATTTTTTGTCCGGTCTGTTCGAGGAGTTTGCCTGTCGATTGGGAGCGTGCAATGAGCTGTGCGTCGGGCGGGCCTGCTTGTTGCGCCATCTGCCGCTGGAGGGCGGTCATTTCGTCGCTGGCTTTGGTGTAGGATGTTACGAGCGCCATCGTCTCGGCCACGCGCTTGCGTTCTTCGTCGTTGAGGTCGAGTCTTGAGATGTCTTTGACGGTCTGGTTGAGGAGCGCGAAGTATTTTTGGACGAGTTTCATTTCTTCGGGGTTTTTGGTCATTCCGAATCCCCTCGAATGGAACACGGTGAGTAGCGCGTAGTGGCTTACGTCGTTCCAAAGGTTGTTGAGCGGCATTACAACTTCGGCGGTGTGCCTGACTGCGGTGTCGGTCTTTCTGAAATAGTTGAGTATTATTGCGGCGGTCATAATCACGACGATGGCGAAGGCGGAGAACACCAGTGCCATTTTGCCGGTTATGCGCATGTTTGAATAGTTTAGTATGTTCATATTGGTATCAGTTTTTTGCGTTTTGGTTATCAAAAAACACACCATATTTAACGTATCGCGCCGGAAAATGTTTCGGAATTCTGGTTAAGAAATCGTTTAGAAATTGTTTAGTGGGGGGGATTGCAATGAATAGCATAGAAAATTTTTGTGATTTTCACGAAAAATCATTATCTTAGCGTCATCATTACAATCCAAACGCCAAAAACAACTTTCAATCATGGACACACCGCCATTCACAATATCATCAAAAGCAATCAACCTTATTGCCGAAAAATCCCGTGCCATAAACGACAGCACGGTTTTCATAGACTTCATGCTTCAAAACATTTATGACACATTGAAGGCTCGCCAAGGCGAAGAATAGCCTCTGCCCTACTCCACCGTAACGGACTTAGCCAAATTTCTCGGCTGGTCAACATTGCAGCCGCGAAGGACGGCGATGTAATAACTCAACAGTTGCAGCGGCACCACGGCTACCAACGCGCCGACGGCGGTGTTGCACTTCGGGACTTCGAGGACGTAGTCGGCGATGGACGAGACCACCGTGTCGCCCTCGCTGACAATGGCGATTACAACGCCGTGGCGAGCCTTGACGGCCTGGATGTTGGAAACAATCTTCTCGTAACTCTTGTCCTGGCAGGCGATGAACACGGCGGGCATATTCTCGTCGATGAGCGCGATGGGGCCGTGCTTAATCTCGGCGGCGGGATAGCCCTCGGCGTGTATGTAACTGATTTCCTTCAACTTCAACGCGCCTTCCAACGCCACGGGATAGTAGCAACCGCGTCCGAGGTACAGGAAATTGTTTGACTTGTGGTAGAGTTCGGCGACGCGCTTTATTTTGTCCGCTTTTTTGAGGACTTCGCTCATCATCGACGGCACGGAATACAGTTCCTGGATGAGCTCGGTGTACCGCTCGGCTGAAATATTGTACTTGCTGCGTCCGATAAACAACGCCATCATCGCCAAAACCACCACTTGCGCCGAGAATGCCTTGGTACTTGCAACGCCAATCTCGGGGCCGGCGTGGGTGTAGATGCCGGCGTCGGTGGCGCGGCTGATGCTACTGCCGACGACGTTGCAGATGCCTATGACACACGCGCCGCATTTTTTTGCGAGTTGTATGGCCGCCAGAGTGTCAGCGGTTTCGCCCGACTGACTTATAGCGATTACTACATCCTCGCTGTTGATGATTGGGTCCCTGTATCGAAACTCTGACGCATATTCCACCTCGACGGGCACACGCGCATATTCTTCAAAGAGGTATTCGCCCAAAAGTCCTGCGTGCCAGCTCGTTCCACAGCCCACGATGATGATTCGCCGGGCGTTCATCAGGCGCGGCAGGACGGGCGTGATGCCGCCGAGGGTGAGTTGGTCGTGGCGGTCGCTGATGCGTCCACGGAAGGTGTCCATCACGGAACGCGGCTGTTCAAAAATCTCTTTCAACATGAAATGCTCGAACCCGCCCTTCTCCACCTCGTCGCTGTCGAAGTCGATTTTCTTGATTTCGGCGTTTACGATGTCGTTTTTGATGGTCTTGACGACGATGCCGTCGCGACCTATTACAGCCATGTTTTCGTTGTCGAGATATACCACTTGGTCGGTGTAATCGACGAATGGCGACGCGTCGGAAGCGATGAAATATTCCTTCTGACCGATGCCTATGACGAGCGGGCTACTCGAACGTGCGGCGATGAGTTTGTCGGGTTCGTCAACGCAATACACCGCAAGGCCATACGCGCCGCGCACCTTTGCGAGCGCAAACCTCACAGCGTCTTCCGCCGACACGTGTCCAAACTCGTAGATGTACTCAATCAGGTCGGCGAGCACCTCGGTGTCGGTTTCCGAATTGAAGGTGTAGCTGCGGGCTTTGAGTTTTTTCTTCAACAGGGCGTAATTCTCGATGATGCCGTTGTGGACTACGACGAACTTGCCGTGCAATGAAATCTGCGGGTGCGCGTTCACGTCGTTTGGCTCACCGTGCGTAGCCCAACGCGTGTGTCCGATGCCGATGTTGCCGCCGGTGGGCTTGTCGCCGATGGAATTAACGAGGTCAGACACCTTGCCCTTCACCTTGTAGATGTTGGGCTTGGTGTCGTCGACGATGGCGACGCCAGCCGAGTCGTAGCCACGGTATTCGAGTCTTCTGAGGCCGTTGATGATGATTGGGAATGCGTCCCTGTATCCGATATATCCTACAATGCCGCACATAGTTTTTTTTAGTTTTTAGATTAAAGTTTAAAGTTAATAGATTAAAGATTTAAGATTAGAGTTCAATGTTTTAAGATTAAAGTCGAAGTATTTGATTTCATAGATCCATGTTCACATACTCCACGATGAGTTTCATAGGTGTCTCAGGATGGGTCGGCGAGCAAATCATGCTCCTCTTGAAATCGGTAGTCCTGCCGTTGGGGTACAGGTAAATGTAGTATGGAACCTCCTCGCCTCTGTCGTAATAATCAAGGAGGTCATTTATACGACCGGTCAGGTTAAGGTAATACGAGTTTGTCGCCACGTCCCTCGTAAAGACAAGCAAAGAGCCATTGGAATGGAACTCCGGGAATGTCGGGACTGTGTCTGTGCGCAAGTCCGTGTCGTCTGCCTTCTTCGTCCCCCAACATACGTAGTAGTCAATCGCCGGGTACTTGGACTGCTGGCTTTCTGCCGAATCTGCCAACGGGGCGACCAGACGTGCATTCCTCACGGAAAAATATTTGCCGCGATTCAGTTTCCCAAGTCCAGTGATGTCTATACGAACCCTCGTGCCGACTATCGCCTGAAGATAGACATATTTATTGTCGGTCAGGACATCGACACCGCTATAATCATGCTTGGAAAGATTGAGCGTGCGGTCTACGGACTGTATCGAGAACACCACAGATGAGGATGTCGAGTCCTTGCCGTCGACATGGTAATAGACCACATACTGAGTGAAGGAACTTGAGCGGTAGAATTTGATGATGCTGCCGTCGGAGCCTGTGTCTTTTGCCCTGAAGTACAAGCCAAAAACATTATCGTCGAAAGTCACGGCTTGGATGTGCTTTATGATTGTATCGCCGTAAGCCTTGTCGAGGTAGAACTTCAGGCACGTGTCGATGTCCTTTGGCAAAAATGTCGTGTCGGCGAGCGGCGAACTTTCGTCGTACTTGCCCTCAATCTCGAAATCGTTTGTATACGCCACGTCGTCGTTCAAAAACGGGTCTGTGAGGCGGTATACTTCGAGAGTGACATTAGAAAGGCTGTCGCCGTAATAGTAGTCGCTGTTAGTATCCACGCCCAAGGTCAGGACAACGGAGTCACACACCGCTCCCTCGGCAAATTTGCCGTATGAGGTGTTGGAGAACTTACAAGCGAAAGATGTTTCAGTAGTGCCGAACTTTGGGTCATTGAGTTTGCCGACGAGCATGTACGACATGTTGACGCTTGGAACCGGCTTTTCAAGTTCAGTGTGGGCCTCGATGTCGATTGTTTCTACCAAATCGACTTTGGCGAGGTCTGAATCCGGCATGATGCCCTTGCCCATGCCTTCCTCGTTTTGGCAACCAATTGTTACGGACGAGATTACGCCCGCTGATAAAAGTGTTACGAAAAGGGATGTTTTCATTGATTGTAACTATAATACTAAGTCACGATTTCTTCTTCGGACTCTTGTCGGCGGCCGCAGCGCCTGGCGCCATTATGGAGTCGTAAAAATCGGAATATGCGTCTATGTAAGTGTCAGTGCCATGGTAGTCCAAGAACGGCTTTCCGCACGTCCTGGCGTATGCCTCGACTTCGGGATTTATGGCGGCGTCGCCCTTTATGACAGCGTCGGACATGTTGATGGCGAGTTTGGAGACGTTCTCGAATGTGGGGTTCTCACGGACGACATCGAGATCCTTCTCGCTGACACCGTCCACCTTAAGTTTCTTGACGAAGTTAGTCGGGAAACTGCCGGGGAACGCGTCGTCATATATCGAGTATACAACCTTCGACTTGCTGAAAAGCGGGTCTTCCTTAAAGCCATTCTTGAGATACAGCGGCACGAGCGACGTTATCCAACCATGGCAGTGGACGAGGTCGGGCGACCAGCGTAACTTCTTCACAGTCTCCAAAACGCCACGCGCGAAGAAGATAGCCCTCTCGTCGTTGTCGGGGTAATACTTTCCATTTTCGTCGGTCACGATGCCCTTGCGCTGGAAGAAGTCCTCGTTGTCGATAAAATAGACCTGCATCCTCGCTTCCGAAATGGAAGCGACCTTTATGACGAGCGAATGGTCTGTGTCGTCGATGATGAGGTTCATGCCCGAAAGGCGGATTACCTCATGGAGTTGGTGACGGCGTTCGTTAATCACGCCATACCTCGGCATGAACGCACGGATTTCTTTCTTCTTTTCCTGGATGCCCTGCGGGAGGTACCTGCACAGCGTAGAAAGGTCTGTCTTAGGCAGATACGGCGCCATCTCCTGGGATACGTATAATATTTTCTTTTTGTCCATAAGGTAACGGTATAGATTCTAACTGCAAAGATAATAGTTTTTTTGGGAATAATTTGCAATTTTTTTTCAGATTTTTTTCCCGGACGACCGTTTTAGGTACCGGTCAATCTTTTCGATGACGTCCGGGATTGCAAATGGCTTTGCTATATAGTCCACGACATCTCTCTCGAGAGCGCGGGCAATCTGCTTGTTTTGCATTATGCCGGTGACGAACATCACGGGAATCTTGGCGGTCGCGCCGTCGGACTTCAGCACGTCGAGTACCTCAAGTCCGTCCATGACCGGCATGGCGATGTCGAGCAAGATAAGGTCCGGATGCTCGTTGGCGGCCATCTTTATAGCATCGTGGCCGTTAAGGGCGTTCAAAGTACAATACCCCTGCGCCTGGAGCATTTCGGCGAGCAACTCGACGTTGTCGAAGTTGTCGTCTACAAGAAGGATTGTGTAAGAATTTCGTTCCACGTTCTATAACTATTTTCGATAAATAACATTTGGGCAACAAATTGTAGCAAAAATCCGATGCAAAGGTAGTAATTTTTTTTGGTTTGTAACGCATATTTTTGTCGGACAATGTTTTTTTAACTATTTTTTTGACGAGGTTTTATCGGACAATCAGCAGTTTCTTAACGGTTTTGTGGCGGGTGTCGGTGTTATAGACCATTATCAGATACACTCCAGAGGCACAAGGATTGCCATTGAGGTTGTGGCAGTCCCAGGTCAACAGTCCGCTGTCCGCCACGCCCTTATAGACCAAATGGCCGGCGACGTCGGTAATCCTCACGTCGCAGCCCGCCTCGAGCCCTGAAATATGGACATCGCCACTATATCCGGGGCGCACGGGATTCGGGTAGACAAGCACATCGTCAAGGTCAGCGGCGGACTTTTGGGCATCGGAGATGTACGACGCGATGCCGTTGGCGGTAGAGAAAAACACTTCGCCCGTACTCTGCACAACCTCCACAGCATAGACCGTGTCGCTCGGCAACGGCGAGTTCCGCGTGTTAAAGCGCATGACTTCCCCGTCGGCATCTTCATTGACAACAAAAACGCCGTTGCCATTAGTGCCGAACCACTTGCGTCCGGCGGCATCGACAGCAATCGCATTGACAGTATTGTACATCAGAAGGTACTGAGAATAATTGCCGTCGCGGTCGGAATGTTCAGTGATGATTGGACGTGAAAACTTTGCGCTGCCGTCGGCTGCTTCCGCAGGATTCGAGCAGTACGACACGCCCCTGTCGCCGCCGACATACACCCTGCCCTGCTCGCCGACGCACATCGACGTAACCTTTGTGCCGACGCGCGAGCCGTTGACAGCCGGGAAAAGCGTCGTGGACTTGTCATCGGAAAAGTCGAGCGGCGTATTATTGAGGTCCACTGCCAAAATCCCGTCCGCGCCCATGTTGACCCAAAACTGTCCGCTGCCGACACGCAGGATTTGTTTGGGTTCGATGGATTTCGTTAGTTTAAAGGAAGTTGCATTGTGCCACTTGCCGTCATGGTCGAAGACCGCGACAGGATAAGGGAAAGCCTTGGACAGCACGAACAAGTCGCCCTCCTCCGTACAGTCCATGCCCACAATCGCCGCGCCTTTGCAGAAATCGTATTTTGCTTTCAGACTGCCATTAAGATACTCATACACAGAGCCATCGCTGCCACCGAGGAAATAGTGGGCGGAGTTATAGGGATTGAAGAAAACGGAAGTGAAACCGCACGGAAAATCAGGATTTTGGAACGTCACAATCCCGTCGCGTGAGACTTGTGTGCAAAACTTGTTAACAGCCAGCATCTTGCCGTCCATAGACGACATCGCGGCTACAGAATCCTCTGGCAAACCTTTGGGCGTTGCGCCTGAATATTCCGTGTCAGGCTCAAAATACTGAGAGACAGAAGATTTACTTTGACTTTTCCAAACGCCGAAATTCTGGAAATTGGGCGACAAAACATCAATCGAAAACGCCGAGCCTCCAGCCGTTGCGTATGCTGTGCCGTCTATAAGAGCCACACTCTCCACTGCCGCGCCAAACTCGCAGTAGCCGTACATCTCGCACTTTTCAGCGTCAACCAACGACACGCCGCCGCCTGACGCGACCAAAATCCATTTGCCTTCACAAGCCATAGCCCGCGCCGCGCCAGATGCCGACGGTGATGCAACGACATTAGTGATTCTGCCATTGCGACACACATCGACACTGCCGTCGCCATATCCCAAAGTCCAAAACCTGCCGCCCTTGTCGGCGCATGATGCCGTCAAAGATGCCGACGACAGACCGGAAGTCCTCGTGATTGTGTTAATCTCACCGTCACTGTCCACCGTGAACGCTCCGTGGGCACACCGGCAAAAAACTCCGCCGCCGTACTCATGCCATTCCAAGACCTCGGCGAAGGACGTCCGCGAAGTCCACTGCGCCAATGTCGCCAATGGCAATAACATGAGCATCAATACATTAACTAATCTTAACACGGTTAGGGTTGTTTGCAATGAACGCCGCCCACGAATTAGAGCCGGATTTGGCGATTGGAAGGCGTTTTTGATAATGGTGGCAGACGGCGGCGGCGAGAGCGTCGGTGGCGTCGTATTTGTCGGGAAATTCGTCGATTTTCAGCGTTGACGCCAACATCCTCGCCACTTGTTCCTTCGACGCGGACCCGCTGCCGGTGATGGCGAGTTTTATCTTGCGCGGCTCGTATTCAAAGACCTTCATCCCGGCGTTGACGGCGGCGGCTATCGCGACACCCTGCGCACGGCCGAGTTTTAGCATCGACTGCGCGTTTTTCTCGTAAAACTGCGCCTCGATGGCGAGTTCCTCTGGCGCATAACCCGACGCCAAACCCGACACGCGGTCGTATATCATTTTGAGTTTCAGGTAGGTGTCCTTGACGTTGTGGATGTCGAGGATGCCGATTGCCTTGCACTCAATCTTCGAGCCGCTGCACTCAATAACGCCATACCCCATATAATTTGTGCCGGGGTCGATTCCTAAGATGGTCATTTCAATTGACAATTAATAATTGACAATTGACAATTATCTGTTGACAATGTACAATCAGATTAATTGTCAATTGTCAACTGTCAACTGTCAATTCTAATCGATGCGTACCCTGAGTTTTTCCATAAATGTTTTCAGCGGGGCGATGCGGTCGGGCGTGGCGACGGTGTCGAGCGTTCTGAAAGCCTCGCCGTAATATTCCTCAACCATTTTTTGCACTGCCTCATCTACTTTATATTCAGCGAAGTATCCACGTGCTGTTTGAAGTTTTTCTTCAAAGCCATAATCCTTGTTAGAGTAGAACCTCTGCCACTCGCCCACTCTGTCTTTTGGCATCAATTCGGTCATCTTGTGGTAGAAAACCGTCTTTTTGCACTCGTTGACATCGCCGCCGACTGGTTTGCCCAGCACTTCGGGCGTGGAATACATGTCGAGGTAGTCGTCCTGCATCTGGAACGCAATGCCAAAACTTATGCCCGCGTCATACAATTTTTGAGCCTCATCACTGGACGCGCCGCCTATCAACGCGCCAATTTTGAGGCAGGCGGCGGGCAGGACGGCGGTTTTGAGGGTTATCATCTTGATGTAGTCGGCGAGCGATACGTCGTCGCTCGTCTCAAAATCCATGTCGAATTGCTGCCCTTCGCAGACTTCTATTGCGGTCTTGTGGTACAATTCCATCACCTCGGCGCGGACTTCCACGGGCGCGGCGAATACATATTGCGACGCCACGTACATCATCCCGTCGCCCGACAGGATAGCCACGTTGTCGTTCCATTTGGCGTTGACGGTGGGCTTTTTGCGGCGCAACTTGGAATTGTCCATGATGTCGTCGTGCAGAAGCGTGAAATTGTGGAAAATTTCCATTCCGACGGCGGGTTTCACAGCGGCGGACACGTCGTCGTTGTAGATGTTGCAAGCCATCAGCGCAAACACCGGCCTGAGCCTCTTGCCGCCGAGCGAGAGTATGTACCGAATCGGCTCGTAGAAGTTTTTCGGCTCGTCAGGCAGAGCCATATTCTTGATTTCGTCCTCGATGAGGGCGCGAAGATCGTTGAAAGTTTTCATTATTGTATGCTACATATTTGAGATTTCGTCGGGGGTGAGGTTGGTGTATTTGGCGATGACTGCAATAGGCAGACCGTCGGCGAGCATTTGGCGGGCGGTGGCGATGGCTTGTTGCTTTGCGCCTTCCGCACGGCCTTTGGCTTCACCCTCGGCAAGCCCTTCCGCGTATCCGTCCTCGCGCTCGTTTTTCATCGCATTGTGGTGCGTCATTATTTCCAAAAGTGCGTCATTGTAGGCATACATGTCCGCGTCGGTGTAGGCCGAGGTTTCGAGAATCTCCAACGCCTGATTGATTTCGGGGTTTTCGAGCAAAACGTCGTCCGCTTTTTTGGTGGATTCGAACCTGAGCCACAATTCCTTGATGGCGCGGCTGCCACGGTCTTTGGGCTTGTATTTGACAAGTTCAACGAATATGAAGGACAAATCGCTGCGGCGGTCGTCGGGATGGTTCTTGTTGGTGATGTAGAACTCCTGCATATAGCCGTCGTCGTCCTTATAGTCGAACGCCTCGTCGTTGACAAGCGCGAGGGCATAGACCTCCTTCAAACGCTCGAATGGATTGCCCTTCTCCAACTGTTTGGTGTACATTGAGGCGGCGTTGTATATTGTCCGCGAAAAAAACTCCCTGTTCCAATACGACTGCATCTCGACGATGAAGCCGCGCCCCTTGTTGTCGGTGCAGCGGACGTCAACGATGGAATATTTTTTTGAGGGATTCTCGGGGACGTTTTCGGGCGTAAGGTATTCCACATTGACGATTTCCATGCCCTCCGGCAGCGGCAACAAGGCGTTAAGAAGGCTCTTGACGAGGTTGGGATGCTCGCCAAAGACTTTCTTAAATGTCAAATCGACTTTGGGATTGAGGTATTTTGCCATAATGATTCTGACTTAAATGTTTGAC
>CAJOJG010000072.1 GCA_905234655.1 uncultured Bacteroidales bacterium | reverse complement strand
GGTGAAGGAACTTTGCGACAAATTCGACATCAACTATCAGGAATGTCTGAATTGGTACGACGGCTATATTGTCAACGGCATAAGGATCTGCAACCCCCACGCAATCGTTCAGGCGATAACAGATAGGGAATTCGGTTCTCATTGGTCTGCCACAGGCACTTACGAGACCATCGCGCCATACATCACCGCCAATTACAAGGGCATCAAGGACGACCTTATAACAATGCTCGCGGGCGGCAGTGTGCCTGTGAGCATTACCGAGTTTGCAAACTCTCTCGACGACATCAACACCAAGGACAAACTGTTCACGTATATGATGCACACGGGTTTTCTCGCCTACAATCCTGATGAAAAGACCTGCCGTATGCCCAACCTCGAAACTCAGGACATTTGGGGCAACGCCTTGGAAAACACCGAATCGTTCAAAGTTTTGGGCGAGTTCATCAAAAATTCCGAGCGGCTTCTCAAAGCCACCCTCAACAAGGACGGCGAGACGGTGGCAAAGGCGTTGGAAAGACTTCACGACGAAATAACGTCCAACCTCAGTTACAACCACGAACAGTCGTTGCAATCCGCAATCGACATCGCCTATATGCACGCCAAGACTTATTATCGAATCTTTAATGAAGTGCCTACGGGCAAAGGCGTTGCGGACGTGGTCTTGGTGCCGTTGTACCCGAATTGGCCGGCGGTAATCATCGAACTTAAACGCAATTCGTCAACTGAATCAGCCCTCAACCAAATCCGCAAAAAGCAATATTCCGAGCGACTCGCTGGTTACAACGGACGTTTACTTTTCGTCGGAATTAATTATGACGAAGAGCGTCAGCACACGTGCGAGATTGTCGAGGTGGAAAAATAAAAATTGCATTTTTCAGCAACATTGTTTATCTTTGCCGAAAACATTTTGGCTATGAGCAATGAAGTAAAACTTTTGCCGCAGGGCATCAACGATTTCGGGCGGATATTTGATACCGAGGTTTTGGAATTTGAAGCGACCTATTGTGCGGTAGGGGAGGAGGTCGATGCGTTTGATGAATATAGATTAAGTATCTATTATTGCTATATTTACATTATTAAGAAGATATGCCGCATGGTGCGCATGAATCTCTCCCTGAATAATGCCAACTTTTTTTGCGAAGAAGAAATATAATCCTTAATTTTGCGGCGAGAATTTTCATTTCAAGTTGAAGCGATTAATGAAGAAATTTTTGATGATAGCCATGTTGCTCGCGTCGGTCGTGGCAGCATCGGCACAAAAGAAGTATGCGACATGCACTGTCGAGGGCGTGACATTCAGCATGATAACCGTCAAGGGCGGGCTGTTTGAGATGGGGGCGACCTTCGAGCAGGGCGACGACGCGATATACCGTGAACTGCCGGTCCATAATGTGTCCCAAAAGCCGTTCAGGATTGGTGAAACCGAGGTTACGAACGCCCTCTGGAAGGCTGTCATGGGCAGTGTCCCGAGCCTAAAAACTGCTGATAACCTGCCGGTTGAGAACGTGACATACGACGAATGTCAGGAGTTCATCGCCCGTCTCAACGAAAAGACCGGCCGCAAGTTCCGCCTGCCAACCGAATCGGAGTGGGAGTACGCCGCAAGGGGTGGCAGGTTGACTAAAGTGTTCAAGTCCAACGAACTCACCTTGCGCGTGTCGTACCGCTACGCATATTATCCCGGGACGTCGGTCAAAAATGTCGGGCTTCGGCTTGCGGAGGATTCTAAGTGAAGATTACATCATCATTTGATACAAGAAACATAAAATGAGATATTTAGCAAAAATCATGTTGGCGGCTGCATTGCCGTTTGCATTACAGTCATGCGGCTTGGGCGGAGGGGAGTCCAACTCCTCGCAGTCCGTCCCTAACTCGCGGACGCAGCAAGCCCCGCAGACGCATTTCTCGATGAAAATTCTCAATGCCAATCCTGAATCCGTGGGCAGGAACGGTGACAAGTTCAACCTCAACATATCCGGCGACGGCACTGTAGAGGCTGATTCGGTGGTCATTAAGGTCGACGGCGTGAAGACTGCCACGCTCCCAAAGGGCGAGTCGTCGTTCTTGATAGAAACCGCCGCCCTGCGCTGTGGCCGCATACCTGTCAATGTCCAAATCTTCCTGCCCGGCGGCGAGTGCGAGTACTGCTCACAGTCGCTGATGCTGTACTCCGACATCGTGCCGGAACGCAGGACTTACCGCATAGTCGCGACGTACCCGCACGATGTGGCTGCTTATACTCAAGGGCTTGTGTATGAGGACGGTGCGTTTTATGAGTCCACGGGACTTCACAGGAAGTCATCGCTTAGGAAGGTCACTGTCGACAAGGGCACAATCCTTCAGAGTGTCAACCTCGAGGACGAATATTTTGGCGAGGGGCTTGCGATGATTGGCGACCGGCTGTTCCAGTTGACGTGGCAGTCCTACAAGGGCTTTGTCTATGACAAAAGGACATTCGAGCGTATCCGCGAGTTCAATATCGGCACTGAAGGCTGGGGACTTTCGGCTCTTGGCAGTGACACCCTGATACTCACGTCAGGCAGCGAGAATCTGTATTTCATTGAGCCAGAGGGGTTTTCTACCGTGAAGACAATCCAAGTATGCGACAATCTCGCCACGGTCACGCGGCTTAACGAGACGGAGGTTGTTGACGGCAGGCTCCTCGCCAACATCTATCAGACCGACATGATTGCCGAAATTGACTACCACACTGGCAAAGTGCTGAGTTACATAGACTTGACAGGACTTTTGCCGGACAACATGAGGACTGACGACACCGACGTGCTTAACGGCATCGCATACGACGCGAAGGGCGATAGGCTGTATGTCACGGGAAAGAATTGGCCAAAAGTTTATCAGATAAAAATTTTGTCCGACAAAAAATGACGCGAGATAAAAATAATTGACTCAAAATAATAAATCTTTTTGCGCGAATAAAAAAAATGTCTATCTTTGCAACCGCTAATTTTATATTTAGTTGCAAATACTTATACAAAATAATAAACGATAACAAATGTCAAATAAAGGATTAATTAGGGTTTTGGCAATAGCGTTGGCCTTGGCATGTCTTTTCCACCTTTCATTTTCGGTGGTGACGTCCAATATAAAGTCCAAGGCGGCTAAATTTGCAGCAGGAGATCCTGAAAAGGAGGCCAAGTATTTGGACTCCATTGGTAATGAGAAGGTCTATTTTGGCTACACCTACAAGGAATGCCTTGAGAACGAACTCAATTTCGGCCTTGACTTGAAGGGCGGTATGAACGTCATCCTCGAAGTTTCGGTGGCTGATGTCGTTAACGCGCTTTCTGGACACAGCCAGGATCCCGCTTACATTCAGGCTCTCAACCTTGCCAAGGAAAACCAGAAAAACAGCCAGGACGATTTCATCACGCTGTTCGGTCAGGCGTTTGAGAAGGTTGCGCCGGACGGTATGCTGGCTTCTATTTTCAACAACTACAATCTCAAGGGCAAAGTTAATTTCAACTCCACAAATGACGAGGTACTCAGGGTTTTGCGCGAGGAAAGCGAGGCTGCTATAGCCAACTCTTTCAATGTGTTGCGCACCCGTATCGACCGTTTTGGCGTTACTCAGCCTAATATTCAGCAACTTTCGGGTCAGACTGGACGTATCCTCGTCGAGCTTCCGGGCGTCAAGGATCCCGAGCGCGTCAAGAACCTCCTTAAAGGTACTGCAAACCTCGAATTTTGGGAGACTTACGACGTTCAGGAAATCTGGAACAACATCATGGCCGCCAACCAGCGCATTAAGATGTTGAAGGACGCAGGTTATGATTTTGACAACAACACTGTCGCCGCGACTACCACGGCAGACTCGTCGAAGGCCGAGGCAGCCGACACGACAAAATCGCTCCTTGGCGATGGCGACGACGACATCGTGGCTGAATCCGACACTTCGGCGGCTAACCAAAGCTATGACCAGTGGTCGAAGCAGAATCCTTTGTTCGCTGTCCTCAAGCCGTTGGCTGACCAGAATGGACAGCTCGTCGGCGGTGCGGCTGTCGGCTACTCCAACTACAAGGACACTGCGACTGTCAACAAATATCTTGCTGCACAGCAGATTAAAGACCTCTTGCCCCGCGACTTGAAGTTCTTCTGGTGCGTAAAGCCGATGGAGCAGGACGAGAGCAGTTTTGAACTTGTCGCCATTAAGGTTACAGACCGCGACGGCATGGCTCCGCTTAACGGCGATGTCGTAACGGACGCACGTGAGGAGTTTGACGAAAGGAAAGGCGGCTCGGCAATGGTCTCTATGACCATGAACGGCGAAGGCGCACGTAAATGGGGCGTCATCACCCACAACAACATCGGCCGTCAGGTGGCCATCGTGCTTGACAATTATGTTTACTCTTTCCCGACCGTCCAGTCGGAAATCAAGGGCGGCAACTCGCAGATTACCGGCAACTTCACTGTGTCCGAGGCAAAAGACCTCGCCAACATCCTCAAATCAGGTAAACTTCCCGCTCCCGCCAAGGTAATTGAGGAAGAAATCGTCGGCCCGTCCCTCGGTCAGGCTACAATCTCGCAAGGCCTTTGGTCTTTTGTGGGCGCGTTCTTGGTCGTAATCCTTTATATGATTATATTCTACAGCACGGCTGGTATAGGCGCGGCTATCGCGTTGATTTGCAACGTGTTCTTCCTAATGGGCGTTCTTTCGTCGCTCGGCGCGGTATTGACGCTTCCTGGTATCGCAGGTATCGTGCTCACGATGGGTATGGCTGTGGATGCCAACGTCATCATATTCGAGCGCATCCGTGAGGAACTTCACAACGGCAAGGGCTTGAAACTCGCCATCCAAGAGGGTTACAACAATTCTTACTCCGCAATCCTCGACGGTAATACCACTACGCTTTTGACTGGTATCATCCTCTACATCTTTGGCCACGGCCCGATTCAGGGCTTTGCCACCACACTCGTAATAGGTATCATCACCACACTCGTAACGGCCATCTTCGTTACAAGGCTCTACTTGGAGTTCCTTCTTGACAGGGGCACGAATATCAAGTTCTGGACTAACTGGAATGAATATTTCTTGAAGAGCGTTCACATCGACTTCATCGGCAAGAAACAGACATTCTACATCATCTCCGGCGCATTGATTGTAATCAGCATCGCGTCGATGGCAATCAAGGGATTCGACCAGGGCGTTGACTTCGTGGGTGGACGCACATACGTTGTCAAGTTTGACGACAAGGTTTCTACTGGCGACGTGAGGTCGTTATTGGCAGACAGCTTTGGCTCAGAGCCGCAGGTCAAGACTTTCGGTGCTGAAAATCAGGTAAAAATCATCACAAAATACCGCATTGACGATGAGGGCGATGGCGTTGATTCTGAGGTTCAGACTATCCTCTATGACAAGTTGAAGTCGCTCTACAAGACCCAGGACATCACACGCGACATGTTCCTTCAAGGTTTTGTAATCAACAACGGCGCACCCGTCCTCTCCACCGACGACAGCATCGAAAATTACGGTTTCCAATCGTCGTCAAAGGTGGGACCGACTATCGCCGACGACATCAAGCAGTCCGCGACTGTCGCCATCGTGATTTCGCTCATCGTGATGTTCCTCTACATCTTGATAAGGTTCAAGAACTGGCAATATGGCCTTGGCGCGACAGCCGCACTCGTTCACGATACAATCATCGTTCTCGGCGTGTTCTCGCTGTTCAGTTCGCTGATGCCGTTCTCGATGGAGATTGACCAGTCGTTCATAGCGGCAATATTGACCATTGTGGGCTACTCAATCAATGATACCGTGGTCGTATTCGACCGTGTGCGCGAGTTCATCGGCTTGCGCCCGAGCAATCCGCTCAAGCAGAATATGAACGAGGCTATCAACTCGACGCTCTCCCGTACCGTCAATACTTCGCTCACCACATTCTTCGTATTGTTGATAATCTTCATCTTCGGCGGCGAAGTAATCCGTGGATTTGTGTTCGCCCTGATGCTCGGTACTGTAATCGGTACTTACTCTTCAGTGTTTGTGGCATCACCGCTCGCATACGACTTCCTCACAAGGAAAGCCATCGCGTCCGGCGATAAGGTTGACAAGTACACCAAGAAATAGTTTCCGTAGTTAGTTTATCATTCATTCTACCAAACCGCCGTGGCGTTCTGACATTGCCACGGCGGTTTTTTGTTTTATGCCTCGCCGCGTTCCACTGCGGCGGCCTGGTCTTCCCAATATTTCATAAAACCATTGTTCATCTTCTCCCAAAAACTCGGTTGTTTGGTTTTCGGGATTTTGATTTTCTTGTCTTTGACTGTTTCTGGTTTCATCAGGAGAAAAACGATGTCGGCGGCATCTTGAAGAAAGATAACATCTTTCAGACATTGCTTGTCGGCGCATTGGGCGGCGCGGTGGAGAATCTTTCCGGCAACATTGTCCTGTCCGGAATCCTGATTGGCGGCAACGCCATCATCAACAAGTCGAATGTCCCTCAGACGATGTTCAAGTACGCGGCATTGTCCGCCGTGGCGCAAGGTGTCAAGAGTATTGGCGAGGCTAAGGCGGCGGATAACTATGAGGATGATAATTTGAAAATCAGATGAAAACGATTAACCTCATCGGCATAGTGTTGATATTTCTTGTATCGACTATTGGCAACCGAATCGCACCTGGACGGTATTGTCAGCAAACCTGTTCGATGCCGCTGAGAACCCACGAGAACTTGCCGGTGGAAATCTTTGTGCCGCAGTATTCGCAGATTGCGGATTCGCCCATGCGGTCGGCGGGCGCGCCGCAACTCGGACAAGTGCGCATCGAGATTGAGTTAGAGCGGACGGACGTGCCGCGTACAAAGGTGAACAGTTCTTTGAACGGGTGTGGCGTCGTCGAACCTGCCACAATCTTGCCGTTATTGTTTTCCATGTAGTCGGCGCATGAAATCGTCACCTCACACGTTATCGAGTCGTAAAACTTGTCGATGCTTGCGTGTATGGGGCGGACACTCTTTACATTGATGTTTTTCAGTCGGTTACTAACGCCACGACTTGACAGATAATCCGTCCAAATCTTCATCGAGGCATATTGACGGTCAGAGAGCAAGTGGCGGCAATTTTGGAGCGCGTTGCCCGACCATGATTCGTATAGATTGTAAATCAATGGCTTGGCGACATTGGCGACAAACTCGTTGGCAAAAGTTACGCCGTCGAGAGAGCCGGATTTCATCGCCATCATATTGAGGATTTCGTCGGTGGATGGCGATTTAGTGACCGTGGCGAGCATTGTCGCATCGTCGGTGTTGGAGTACGAAAGCATTGTGTCACGGTAACTTAGGACCTTGTGGGTGCCTCTTGCGGACGTTACAGTCCATGTCTGGTGGTTAAGTTTGATGGGCTGACCGCAGTGTGCGCAAGTTCCGGCATCCGTTATGTCTGCCGGTGCGCCACAGCATGGGCAACATATCCGCTCTGCGTCCTGTGGCTCGACGGTCGTCGCTCCGATTGCGCGTGTTAAACTCCACATCAACACGCTTTGCTGACGTGTGGCGTCGCCGTCCTTGCGGCGTGTGTAGTCGGCTTGTATCTTGACCCTGACGATGTCGCTCTTGCCGTCGTTTGAGGTGGCGCAGTCGGATATAGTGATGCTGTTAATGGCGACTTCGGTGTATCGGGCGGTGTCGCCGGTGTCCTCATCGGTCAGTGTCTCGTCGGTGAAGAATGGACGTATCTCGTTGAAATTGTTGTCCTTGCCGCGCAAGTCCATGAACCTCAGGAACAGCAGCGACACAAAATCCTTGAATATCACTAATGAGAAGTTTGGGTCGTTCTGTTTGAGTTTTGCGTTGATTCTATCGTCGTGAAGGCTGACGCTGCGGTATCGGCGTACTTCGGCGGGCTGGTCGTCGTCATTTTCCTTCTTGTTGAGGAGTGCCATGACGACTATGCCGCCGACTACAAATATCACTAAAACCAGCGGGTTGTCGGAAAACAAGACGTAAAATATGCCGCCGCCGCCACCGCCCCTGCCTGACGAGTGGTAACTTGAATGACCGCCGCCGGGGCGCGAATGGTGGCTCGAATGGCCGCCGCCGGGTCGCGCGATGGCGATGCCGACGCACATCGTTACAATCAGTATTGTCGCTGTGATGTATTTTATGAGTTTCCGAATTTTCATTGTCAAATTTTTCCGAAATATAACGATTTTTTTGTTAATCTGAAAATTTCATAATCAAATCTTCGCCAACTTCCATTTTTTTGCTAACTTGCAGTCGTTTTTTTAACCAATTTATTAAACATGAAAAACTTAGCAACAATGGCTGCGATGTTGACATTCCGTTGGCAGCACATTCACAAATTGTAATCAACGAAATTTGCACCGCCACCGACACGCTCGAATACAGAGGGCGCTCGTGCGACTGGGTGGAACTATACAACGCTGGCACTGAGAAAGTTAACCTCAACGGCTATGGCATATCCGACAATCCCAAAAAGCCGCGCAAACACGTCATCGACGGCGACGCTTGGATTAATCCCGGCGGTTTTAAAGTGATACTCTGCAACGGCATCGGCTCGGGGCTCAATGCGGGGTTCAAACTGTCGTCCGACGGCGGCGAGAGCGTTGTGATTACCAATCCCGACGGCGAGGTCATCGATCAGATAGCCACTGTGCATTTGCCCGACGACTATTCATACGGACGCACAGCCGACGGGGCGGGCGAGTGGGGGATTTTTGACATCGCGACCCCCGGCGAGAGCAACGCGCGTCAGCAGGCACTGACCGAAAAGCCTGTCATCTCGCTCGAAGCGGGGTTTTATTCCGGCACAAAGACCGTCTCGATCACCTGTCCGGACCCGTCGGCGACGATATATTACACCACCGACGGCTCGATGCCAGGCGCGGGTTCGCGGGTTTTCAGCGGCACTATCAACATCAGCCGCAACACCGTCCTACGTGCCGTGGCGGTACATTCGGGACGCAAGGCGAGCCGCGCGGCTACGGCGACATATGGTGGCGATTTCCACCGACAGCAAGAATTATACTTTCCGCTACGAGAGGGTCAAGGAATTTTCGGATTCGCTGAAGTCGCTGATTGCCAACGAGTGGAACTACCACGCCGACCGCTGGTGGGACTGGTGGCATTGGGGCTGGGACGACCGTTGCAACAACATGAACAACTGGTTCAAAAACCGCCCCGCAAACGTCGTCAACCACCTCAAAAGTTACTTCAACTTGAAGTCGCAATACGATGTTACCGTGATGGCGGACTGCGACGGGGCAAAGTTTTCCGTCAACGGCTGCCCATCGACGGAAAAGGTGAGCGGCAAGTATTTTTCGGGCGTGGTGCTTAATCTCGGCGCGTCATTGCCGTCGGATAAGTCCATAAATTATTGGCTCATAGTGGATTCCAACGGCGGCGAGCGTCAAATGTATTCCGAAACCATCGACCTCGACCTCACAAGCGACTTGGTCGTAAAACTTTTCACGAAGGACGCCGAGCCGACCACGTACCCCGAGCGCACTGTTTCGGCTACTGGCTTGTACGTCAACGAGATAATGCCGCGCAACCGTGGCTCACTGTCCGACGAGACGGGATATTTTCCGGCGTGGATAGAATTTTATAACGACAACAATGCCGCCGTCGATATGGCTGGGCTGTACATCATGAGCGAAAAATCCGAGTACCAAATCCCCGGCGGACACAGCGAACTGACCACGATTCCCGCAAAGGGACACCTCGTTTTCTACGCCGACAACAAGCCTGACCTCGGCCCGCTGCACCTGCCCTTCACGCTCAAAGAGGACAAGGAAAACGCAATCTATCTCGGCGAAGTCATCGGCGGCACCGCCAATTACCTCGACTGGTTTGAGGCGCCCGAACTCAAGAAAAACCAATCTTTCGGCCGCAGCACCGACGGCGCGGAATCGTTGGTAATATTCACCACATCAACGCCTTACGCGTCCAACGCATCAGGCGTGGCCGCCGCCGAGCTGCCGATATACACGCTCGTTGCGGAAATCGAGGCGGACGAAAAAGCCGCAGTCAATGTATTTCCCAACCCGACTGCGGATTACGTAACCATCGACTGCGGCTCTCAGTTTGTCAAATACATGCTCTACACAATCGCCGGCCGCAAGGTATTGAGCGGCGTTGGCAAGGACGTTGGCTTAACCAACTTGCCGTCAGGGATTTACATCCTGCAAGTATATTCCAACGACCTCTTGCAGAGCGTGAAAGTAATCAAAAAATAATGCATGATTCATAATGCATAATTCATAATTGCCATCCGGCGGAAGCCAAATTATGCATTATGCATTATGAGTTATGAATTAATAAGATACCTTGTACCAATCAAAGTCGGCATATCCGCCGGCTTTTTTTGTCGAGTAGTTGAACAAGGCAAAACGCTGTCCCATGAAATGGTCGAGTTTGTAGACCATGTTGAAGGTGTGGCCGATTTTTTTCCAATCCTTGCCGTCGGCGGAATAGAAAAGTTCGGCGGTGTCGGCGCCGTGGCTGCCAATCGGGCTGTTGTCGGCGATGCGCGAAAAGTCGCAAGTCGCTTTCAGATAGACGATGTCGCCGTCGTAGTCCACAGCCTCTACCTCGCGTGCGGGATGGTACTTCGGCGGCCAGCCGGGTTCGGGCTCGTCGGGCATGTTGTCAACCATGACGATTTGCTTTTTGTCGCCGTTTTTCTTGATGCCGACGTATGCGTACTGACCCGCCAAAAGCGAAAGTCCCGCGATGTCGCCGTCTTGAAGGTTGGTGGCGTCGAGGCAGACAGAGCCAGTGCATTTGGGACCAAAAGTGCGCTGTGTCAGCATGTTGCGGCTTTGGGTGAACGAAGTGTCGGTGCGGTCGGTCTTCAATCGAAGGAAGCCTTTGCGCTCGGTCATTGTCCAAAGGCTATTGACAGGATTGTGGTTCCACTGCCAGACGATTTTTGGCTTGTCGCCGTCGAAGTCGTCGCTGTCAACGATGCCGGGGATGAGGCCTTTGCTCTTTGGAAGTGCAAGTGTGTCAGGTACTTTGCCGTCCACGCCAATCACCGGCCAGCCGTCCTTCCATTCCACGGGCACCCAATACGGTATGCGCCCCACGCCGCCACGGTCGCCAAAGAGGTATGCGAACCACCTGCCGTCGGGCGTGTCAATCAGGCCGCCCTGCGCAACGCCCTTGTCCTCAAGAAGCACCTTGCCTTCGTAAGGGCCGAAGATGTTGTCGGCGCGGTGGCAGATTACCGTCCTCATGCCGCCTTGTGGCCAGCAAATGTTGAAGAGGTAATATTTGCCGTTGATTTTGAACATCTGCGAGCCTTCGGCGTTGAGCATCAGTTCGCGTCCGGTAACTGCGCCCGCGTTTTCGATGATTACCTTTTCCGAACCTTCCACTACGCCGGTGAGGTCGGGCTTGATTTCGCGCAGGGACAGCCTGCCGTTGCCGTTGATCATGTAGACCTTGCCATCGTCCTCGAACATAACGGTGTGGTCGTGCAGCGACGGCTGAAATTCGGTGCGCGTCCACTTGCCGCCCTCGATGTTGTCGGTAGTGAAAAAGTACGTCTTGCCGGTTACTTGGTCGAATGTGCTGACGATGTATTTGCCGTTGACGTACCTGATGCAGCTTGCCCACGAGCCGCGTCCGTAGGTGTTTTTGCCGTTGAGAAGCATGGTCTCGTCCTGCTCGCCGAGTATGTCGTAGCAGTAGCTGACGATTTCCCAGTTAGAGAGGTCTTTGGATTTCATCACCGGCACACCGGGATTGAGGTGCATCGTGGTGCTCGTCATGTAATACGTGTCGCCGACGCGCAGCATCGACAGATCCGGCACGTCGGACCAGATGACGGGGTTTGCGCAGCCGGTCTCGACCGCCGCGTCCTTCGCCGTGTCCTTGCCGTTGCCAGTACATCCACCGACAATCGCAGCTGCCGCCAATAGACTGATAGCTAATAATTTATGTTTCATTTTGTTTCTTGATTAAAGTGTGATTGTGATAATTATTTTTACGGTCGTAAAAATACATCAAAATTTTGGGTTTTATAGTGTATTTTGAACATTTTTTACAAGCGTTTCACGTATTTTGCATAAGTCATTTACTTAATGACAATGCCAAAAGTTGTGCGTGTGCTGCTCCTGTGGTACTTTTGCGGCGTGAAAAACGATATTCCAATGGCAAATAAAATAGATTTTGTTAAAATGCAGGGCGCGGGAAACGACTACATTTATATAGATTGTTTCAGGACGCCGATGGACACGCACGGCGACGTACACGCACTCGCACGGCGGATGAGCGACCGTCATTTTGGAGTTGGCGGCGACGGCATGGTGCTTATAATGCCGTCCGGCAGCGGTGACGACGTGAGGATGAGGATGTTCAATTCTGACGGCTCGGAGGCGGAGATGTGCGGCAATGCGAGCCGTTGTGTCGCAAAGTATGCTTACGAGCATGGCATAGTCAATGCCAAAAATTTCACGCTACAGACCAAATCGGGAACTAAAAACATCACCGTCAACATCGACTTAACCGGCTCTGTCACAAGCGCAACGGTCGATATGGGCGAGCCGTCCGTCCTGGATTCCACCGCCAAAATCCCTGGCGGTCATCCATACACCTCGGTAAGCATGGGCAATCCCCATTGCGTCATCTTCGTCGACGACACCGACAATGCGCCAGTACACTCGTTGGGTGCTGAGATTGAAAATTTTACGGAAGTTTTTCCGCAAAAGACAAATGTCGAGTTTGCCAAAATCATCGACCGCCAGACAATCCAAATGCGCGTTTGGGAGCGTGGGGCTGGAGAGACCCTCGCGTGTGGCACGGGAGCATGTGCGACGCTCGTTGCCGCCGTTGTCAATGGACTGACCGACCGAAAGGCAACGCTCCGTCTCCTCGGCGGCGACCTTGTGATTGAGTGGAATGAAGATTCAAACAGGATTCTGATGACCGGCCCTGCGGAATATGCGTTTGAAGGTGTATTTTCGATATAAAATATCGCTTCGCGAAAAATAAATTAATAAAAATGATAAAGATTAACGAACATTTTGCGGAGTTGCCCGCGAGTTACTTGTTTACGGAGATTGCGCGGCGGGTTGCGGCGTTCCAGTCGTCGGAGCCAAAAGCCGACATAATCAGGATGGGCATTGGCGATGTCACATTGCCGTTGCCAAAAGCCTGCACAGATGCAATGCACAAGGCTGTGGACGAAATGGCTGTGAGAGAGAGTTTCCGTGGCTACGGGCCGGAGCAGGGCTATGAGTTTTTGCAGACGAAAATCCGCGACTACGACTACAAGCCGCTTGGCGTCGACATCGACTTGGACGAGATTTTCGTCGGCGACGGCGCAAAGTCCGACACCGGCAATATTGGCGACATACTATCCTCCGACAACAAAATCGCTGTTACAGACCCAGTTTATCCTGTCTATGTCGACACCAACGTCATGGCTGGTCGCGCAGGCGAATTGCTGCCCACCGGCTGCTGGTCCAACATTGTTTATATGCCGGTCAACGCCGGGAATGGGTTTGTGCCGGAGTTGCCGAAAGAGGACGTTTCGGTGATTTACCTCTGTTTTCCAAACAATCCTACCGGCACGACATTGACGCGAAAGGAATTGAAAGTTTGGGTCGATTATGCACTGGAACACAAGGCGTTGATACTTTTTGACGCGGCATACGAGGCTTTCATCACCGAACCTGACGTGCCACATTCAATTTATGAAATCGACGGCGCGAAGAAGGTGGCAATCGAGTTCCGCAGCTATTCAAAGACGGCAGGCTTCACTGGCACAAGATGCTCATACACAGTTGTTCCAAAGGATTGTGTCGGCTACGGCAAGGACGGAAGGGAATATCAGTTGAACGGATTTTGGCGGAGGCGGCAGTGTACCAAATTCAACGGCACGCCCTACATCGTCCAGCGCGGCGCGGAGGCCATCTACACCGACGAGGGTCAACGCCAAGTCAAGGACATCGTCAATTATTACCTCCAAAACGCCAAAATCATCCGCAACGCATTGACAGCCAAAGGTTATGAAGTGTTTGGCGGCATCAATTCGCCGTACATTTGGCTCAAGACCAAGGGCGAGGGTTCGTGGGAGTTTTTCGACTATCTCCTCCACGAAAAACACATTGTGACGACCCCTGGCGTTGGTTTTGGACCTTCAGGCGAGGGCTACATCAGGCTCACGGCGTTCAACACCCACGAGCGCACACGCGAGGCGATGGAGAGGATTTGAGCGGATGGCAAGTGGCTTGTCGTGTATAAAAAGAAGGCGACCCACTTGCATAGCATGATTTTTTTCTTTACTTTTGCGCCATGTACTATCGACTGCAAAAATGAAAATCTCGTACATCGACAAGACAGGTGAAAAAGTCATGCTATACAATACCGAAGGTTTCCTGATTGGGGAACTTGACGGTGTTTGTGGCAGTGTCTGTGGGCATGGCGGCGATTTTTTTGTTGTGGAAAAGAACGACAGGTACGAGTCCGTGTCGTCCTCCGGCAAAATCCTAAGCACATATATGAAAGACACTGGCCGGCTCTCGTCGGTCGAGGATGGCCATATCGTGATGTGTGAGGGTAATAATTTCGTCAAGTACAACAAGTACGGCATCCGCCGCGAGAGCGTCTCCAAACGCAGCGAAAAAGCGCGCGGCGCGCTACGCCCGACGATTTCCAATGTGTGCAGCAAGGGCATCACCGCGCTCATAATCCTCAACGCAATCGCCGCCGGTGCGATGACCTACCTCGCCGACGATTCTGTCGAGGAGCGCATACTCAATATATTCTGCGACGTCAGCATTGTGATATTTGTAATCGAAATCCTTGTGAAGATATTCTGGGGCAGGTCGCCAAAGGAGTTTTTCAGGGGCGAGGACGCAGGATGGAACATATTTGACCTGATTGTGACGGTAATATCGTCGCTCAGCTTCTTTACAGGCATCGAAGGCGTCGTCGGCGCACGTGCCATACGTATCTTGCGCGAGTTGAGGCTGTTGAGGGTAGTGTCAGGTTCCAACAACCTCAAGCGCATCTTCCACGCCCTGATGTATGCGCTGCCGAGGATTTCGTGGACATTCATATTCTTCGTCATGCTATATTATATATATGGCGTTATTGGCGTCGAGATATTCGGTCCCCACAGCGACCATTTCGAGTCGCTCCACAGGACTTTCCTGACCCTGCTCCAGATAATGACATTCGACGACTGGGCTGCGCTTGCGTCAGGTGTCATGGAAGTCTACCCGTGGGCGTGGCTGTATTTTGTGACTTTCATTGTCATGGCGGCGTATATACTTGTTAACCTGATAGTTGGTATCGTCGTCGATTCGCTTAACGAGGTGAATGAACAGGAGAAAATGGAGCATAGCGACATAGAGCGGGAGTTTGCGAAGTTGGAGTCACAGCTCGACTCTGTGAAGAAAATGGTGAAGCGTACCACCCAAAATAATGACGCGAAACACGACGGTCAAGACCAAAATTGACGTTAAAAAAACTCAAAAATCCGGACATCGCATAAAACTTAACATTGAAAAAAATCCGTTAGCAAAAAATAGGCGACGATTTTTTTATTACCAAACAATAAGACTATCAGAGCGAAATACAAGTTTTTAACAAAAAAACAACCGCCGTAACTTGCCACCGAAAAAAGTTGGGTTTCAAGTGCTTGTTTTTCATAAATTTTGTTTTACTTTGTAAGTGATAACCTTACTATTTAAATATATATTTTTTTGTGCAAAATGGAACAACAAATGGAGAAAACCACCGTAAAGTTTAGGGAGGCTACTATGATACAGACCGTAATCAAGCGCGACGGCAGGATCGTCGGCTTCAACGAGGAGAAGATTGCCGCCGCCATCCGTAAGGCACTCGGCGAGGACGAGAAACTCATCGCCAAGATATGCGACCGCATCGCCTACAACGGCAAGAAGCAGATGACCGTTGAGGAGATTCAGGACGCTGTGGAGAAGGAATTGATGAAAAGTCCGCGCAAGGAAGTTGCGAGGGCATACATCTCGTACCGCGACAAGAGGTCTATCGCTCGTCAGGCTAAGACCAAGAATGTCTTCATGGAAATCATCGAGGCCAAGAGCAACGACGTAACCCGCGAAAACGCCAACATGAACGCCGACACCCCGGCTGGCATGATGATGAAGTTTGCGAGCGAGACCACGAAGCCGTTTGTTGACGACTACCTACTCTCTCCGGAGGTGCGAGAGGCTGTCAAGAAGGGCTACATCCACATCCACGACAAGGATTACTATCCCACAAAGAGCCTCACATGCGTACAGCACCCGCTCGACAAGATATTGAAATATGGTTTTAGCGCAGGACACGGCGAGAGCCGCCCGGCCAAGCGCATCGAGACGGCGAGCATCCTTGGCTGCATCTCGATGGAGACCGCTCAAAACGAAATGCACGGCGGTCAGGCTATTCCTGCGTTTGACTTCTATCTCGCGCCCTTCGTGAGGACGTCGTTTGTGGAGGAAGTCAAGGTGTTGGAAAACCTCAACGGCGAGGATTATTCCGCGCTTTACGATGCCAAGATTGAAGATTTCATCAGCCGTCCCCTCGACGGACTCAAAGGCATCGACCGTGTGTTGCAGCACGCCATCAACCGCACCGTCAACCGTGTTCATCAGTCGATGGAGGCGTTTATCCACAATATGAACACCATCCACAGCCGTGGCGGCTTATGGCACAGATACTTCCGCCGAAGGTCGCTGCATCATCCGCGAACTTTTGGTAAGCACTTACGAAGGTGTCGGCAATGGATCCACCGCAATATTCCCCATCCAGATTTGGAAGAAGAAGCGCGGCGTCAACTATCTGCCTGGCGACCCCAACTACGATCTCTACCAGATGGCTTGCAAGGTAACCGCAAAGAGGTTCTTCCCAAACTACTTGAATCTCGACGCATCTTTCAACCATCACGAAAAGTGGACTCCCGACGACCCCAAGCGTTACGAATACGAGGTGGCAACTATGGGCTGCCGCACACGCGTATTTGAAAACCGATATGGCAAAAAGACTTCCATCGGCCGTGGCAACCTCTCGTTCACGTCCATCAACATCGTCCGTATGGCGATTGAGTGTATGGGCATCGAGGACAAGGAGGCTCGCATCAACACTTTCTTTGAGAAACTCGACCGCGTGATGAACATCGCCGCCAAGCAGCTCGACGAGCGTATGAACTTCCAGAAGACCGCCCTCGCAAAGCAATTCCCGCTCCTGATGAGCCGTCTCTGGATTACAAGCGACGAATTAAAGCCAAACGAGCCTGTTGGCGACGCCATCAACCAAGGCACATTGTCGATAGGGTTCATCGGCCTTGCGGAATGTCTCAAAGCACTCGTCGGCAAGCATCACGGCGAAAGTGATGAGGCCCAGCAACTTGGCTTGCGTATTGTAACCCACATGCGTGACCTTTGCAACGATTTTTCGGAGCAGTACCGCCACAATTACAGCGTGTTGGCTACTCCAGCCGAAGGGCTCAGCGGCTCGTTCACACGCAGGGACAAGAAGGATTTTGGTGTCATTCCGGGCATTACTGACCGCGAATATTACACCAATTCGAGCCACGTGCCGGTTTACTACAAGTGTTCCGCGATGCACAAGGCGCAGGTAGAAGCTCCTTATCACAGTCTCGAACGCGCCGGTCAT
>CAJOJG010000071.1:1082-17114 GCA_905234655.1 uncultured Bacteroidales bacterium | reverse complement strand
GACTTCTTCCATGTGCGGGCTGCCTGTCTACAGCCCTCTTAATAAAACGCCTTGTGCTTGCTGTCAATCTTTTTCAAATATCCTCGGCGGGTGGATTGCCCCCCTCTCGCCAGTGCGGGAATCTCGTTCCCGAAAGACGCTGCAAAGTTACACTCTTTTCCGCCACCGCTCCAAATTTTTCAGGTTAACTTTTCGTTAAGTGTTTGTCCCGTGGCGTTCAGGCTGCGTGTCCTCATGCAACCATCAAACTTTGATGCCTTTTGTCAATGTGCGTCTTTCTTTGTGTTTGCGGGTGCAAAGGTACGCACTTTCCCGCCCATTCTCCAAATCTTTTTGAAACTTTTTTCAAAATTTTTTACTATGAGGTGGAAGCCAGGGGGTTGCAAGGGAGAAAAAAGCAGCAATTTTTGCGCTAAAAACGCATAATTGCTGCTTTTTTTAGTGAAACTCGTATTGAATTACTCGTTATTCTTCATCTCGCACACCTTCTCGACCCATGCCTTGACATCGTCCTGTGTCGGGTTCGTGAGGTTAAGTTTTCCTTTCTTGTTAATGCCGCAAAGGTCGTTGAACAGTTTTCCAACCTTAGCATCGACAAGGTTCTCGACTTTCAAGAAACCGAGTTTTTGGATTACGGACACCCATTCTGCCGGTATGCCGACTGCGGTATACGCCTCGACGGGGTCGTATTCAAACTTCTTCTCAGGTTTCATCTGCGGGAAGAACAGCACGTCCTGGATAGAATCGCTGTTTGTCATTATCATCGTAAGGCGGTCGACGCCGATGCCGACACCTGCCGTCGGGGGCATACCGTGGTCAATGGCGGTAAGGAAGTCCTCGTCCAATACCATCGCCTCCTCGTCGCCGCGCTTGGCCAACAGCAACTGGTCTTCAAACCTCTGACGCTGGTCAATCGGGTCGTTAAGCTCCGAATATGCGTTGCACAACTCCTTGCCGTTACAGATGGCCTCAAAACGCTCCACAAGCCCTTCCTTGCTGCGGTGTTTCTTAGTCAACGGCGACATCTCGACCGGATAGTCAGTGATGAATGTAGGCTGGATAATCTTAGCCTCGCAGGTCTCGCCGAATATCTCGTCAATGAGTTTGCCCTTGCCCATCGTGCTGTCAACCTCGACACCAAACTTCTTTGCTGTCTCGGCAAGCTGTTTCTCGTCCATTTCCGAAATGTCGACGCCTGTGTAATGCTCAATGGCCTCGAACATCGTGAACCTCTGCCATGGACGCTTGAAGTCGATGACATTATCGCCGACTTGGACTTTGGTCGTGCCATTAAGCGCGATGGCGACCCTCTCGACCATCTCCTCGACAGTGTCCATCATCCAAAAATAGTCCTTGTATGCCACGTAAAGCTCTACCTGTGTGAACTCCGGGTTATGGAACCTGTCCATGCCCTCGTTACGGAAGTCCTTAGAGAACTCATAGACGCCATCAAAGCCGCCCACAATCAATCTCTTGAGGTACAACTCGTTAGCAATACGGAGATACAATGTCTGGTCGAGGGTGTTGTGGTGGGTCTTGAACGGACGGGCGGACGCGCCGCCGTATATCGGCTGTAATATCGGGGTCTCGACCTCAAGGCATCCTATCGAATCGAGGTACTGCCTCATCGTGTTGACAAGGCGTGTCCTCTTGATGAAAACCTCTTTGACTTTCGGATTTACAATCAAGTCGACATAACGCTTGCGGTAGCGCAGTTCGGGGTTTGTGAATGCGTCATAAACCTTGCCGTCCTTCTCCTTCACGATTGGCAGTGTCGTGAGCGACTTGCACAATATAGTGAACTCCTGGACATGAACCGAAAGTTCGCCGGTCTTCGTCAGGAACACGTAACCCTTTACGCCGATTATGTCGCCGATGTCGAGGAGCTTTTTATAGACCTCATTGTACATCGTCTTGTCCTCGCCAGGGCACAGCACGTCACGGTTAAAGTAACACTGAATCCTGCCCGTAGAGTCCTGAAGCTCAGTGAACGACGATGCACCCATGATGCGGCGGCTCATTATGCGCCCTGCCAAGCATACGTCCTGGTAGTTGTTGGCCTCGGGCGAATAGTTGGCACGGATTTCGTCCGTATGGACATTGACATCGTACTTCGCAGCCGGATAAGGGTCGATGCCGAGTTCGCGCAGACGCGCAAGCGACTGGCGGCGGAATTGTTCCTGCTCTGTTAATTCGAGATTGTTCATCGTATGTCGATTTGTGTTTTTTAAGAACTCTTATTTGATTAAAACTCTTTAATTTGCTGTGCAAAAGTACTGAAAACTATCATTGTTACCAAATTTTTTTCAAAAGATGTTTCTCTATTGGTAACATTTTTGCAACTTGAACCGTTAAAGAGTATATATAATATATAAGGTATCATGAATAAGATAGTCATCATATCAGCGCCATCAGGCTCTGGGAAAAGCACTCTAATCAGCAAGCTCATGCAGAACGACGAGCTAAGCCTTGAGTTCTCGGTATCCGCCACGACACGCCAGCCACGTGGCCAGGAAGTCAACGGAAAGGATTATTATTTCCTCTCACAAGCCGAGTTCCTCAGCCACATCGCCTGCGACGACTTCGTGGAGTATGAGCAAGTGTACGAAGGTCGCTACTATGGAACACTACGCAGCGAACTCGACAGGATATTTTCGAAAGGCAATAACATAATCTTCGACGTCGATGTCGAAGGCGGGATTAACCTCAAACAAAAATTCGGAGAGAAAGCCCTGTCAGTGTTCATACAACCACCATCAGTCGAAGAACTCAGGCGCAGGCTCGTTAACCGTGGCACGGATTCCGATGAAGAAATAGAAAAAAGAGTCCAAAAAGCCACTACTGAAATGCAACGCAAAGGAATGTTCGACTGCGTAGTTGTCAACGACGAACTCAAGAAAGCCAACGACGAACTTACAGCACTCGTGTCGGACTTCCTGCTCAAATAAATAAACGTCAAGTCAAACCAACAACCAACCGCCAATGCACAAAGTATTGTTAATAACAAACGAAAACGAGCAATGCCAGGCTCAACTATCCAAAATCCTCACAAAGCTTGGATACAAGACGCTATGCACAAGCGACACCGAAAAGGCGCAGCAAGTTGTCGCCGAAAGGAACATATACGCCGTGTTCATTGACCTGGACACAATCGACGAAATGACGAGGCTCGAGAACCTCGTCAACAACACCAAACAATACTCCAAAATCGTGCTACTCGGCCCGGAATCCAAAAGCGACATGATATGCCGCGCATTCGAAATGGGCGCGGACGACTACCTGCGCAAGCCATTCAAAGACGACATATTCGAAGCAAGGACAAAATGTATATTCGCGCGATACGAGAGCATCCAGCACACACACATAAAAAAAATCGAAGACGCGATATTCGTAACATACCTCCAGCAAATCAACGACACGCTCAAAACCGAAAAGAACAAACTCAGCCTCCTCTTTGAAAACATGTCGTCAGGATTCATGCTCGTCGAACACAAAGACGACATGCTGTACCTCAAAGAAGGAAACGCAAAACTAAGCGAAATCCTTAAGATAGACATCACAAAATACTACAACAAAAGGCTGCGGGACATATCCATGTTCTACCCCCAACAGTTCTACGTCACGATGTTCACCGTACTCGAAACCGGACAATCAAAACAATTCATCATCAAAGCCCCGGTCAACGAATCCGTATTCAACGTCAACATGTACCAACCCGAGCCGGACTATGTAGCCGTGCTCATAAACGACATAACAGAAGAGACACTCAGCCACAGAGAAAACCTCGAGCGAGCCAAACAACTCCGAAAGCTCAACCTCCTCCTCGACGACAGGAACAACGAACTTAAGACCGCGATAGAAACCAAAAACAAATTCATATCCATAATCGCACACGACCTGAGAAACCCGCTTAACGCGATTAACGGCCTCTCAGAACTACTGACACGCAAACTCGACCCGGAAAAGGAAGCCCGCGCGCTCGAAATGGCAAAAATCCTCCACCAATCGGCAAAAAGCGCATACGAACTCCTCGACAACCTGCTTATTTGGGCACGCACGCAGCAAAACACAATCCAGTTTGTCCCGGAAAACATCGACATACACAGCGTGACGACCGAAACGATAAACGAAATAAAAGTTCAAGCCGAAAAGAAACACATAATGCTCATTAACAGCACCACAAACGGCGACACCGCATGGGCTGACAAACTCATGTACCAGACAATAGTCCGTAACATAACATCAAACGCCATCAAATTCACCAACGAAGGCGGGCTTATCGTCATTACATCGTCACAGACACCGGAATGTACCGAAATAACAATAGAAGACAACGGAACAGGAATGACCACCGAAACCATGAACTCCCTGATGGACATCTCAAAAGTGACATCGACCAAAGGGACATCCGGCGAGACCGGAACAGGAATGGGACTCATAATAACAAAAGAGTTCATACAGAGGCACAAAGGCACACTCCACATAGACTCCACACTCGGCAAGGGTTCGAGGTTCACAGTCACCTTCCCGGCCAACAAAGACGACAAAAATGAAAACTGAAAAAATTAAACAAATTTAAGAAAAAAAACTTGAAAATCTTAAAAAAGATATATAACTTTGAAGTGAATATAACGAATAGCATACTATGAACAACAACACACCGATAATACCGACATGGGACATCCAGGCACAAGCAAGCGACGACCAGGCAAGCCGCCACATGCTTGACATGCTCATCGACACCCACGAAGACATCGTTGTGTACTGCGGATGGACAAGCTACCTCATACGCTCGCTTAACGCCGCCGCGACAAGGCTCCTCGGGGTAACGAAATCAGAAGCAACTGGACGAGGATTCTTCGACCTGATGCCGGCCCAATTCCCGCCCGACTACTACGAACAGCTGCTGCCGCTAAGGACAAAGCCAGACCAAAAGCTCGAAAGGATAATCAACACCCAAAGCGACTGGACTTTCAACATAAAAGCCGCCGCACTCTTGGACGGCGTACTGTTCATAATCAAAAACGTAAGCAAAAGTGGAGAATCGACAGAAGAGACTAACTTCAAAATGCTCTTCGAAAACATGTCGTCGGGATTCGTCTTCCTCAGAAGCGTGACTACCGGGACCCGAAACGTCACAAAACACCAAATCCTCGACGTAAACTCCGCATTCGAAATATACTTCGACAAAGAAAAAGATGAAGTCGTCGGAAAAAACATCGACGAAATAATGCCGGACTTCGACGAAAGCCTGCTACGGATACTTACAAAGTCATCCCTGACAGGCAACTCGTACAGCGCGACATACTTCTACAAAAACACAAACAAACACTTTGAAGTCCGCACATACTCGCCAAGAAAAGGATTCTCTGCGGCGGTATTCAACGACATAAAGCACGAACTCGAAATCCGCAACGACCTCATAATCAAGAACGAAATATCAAAAGTCTTCGCTCTCGGCCACGACACGAGCCTATACGAAGTCATACTCGACATAGTGCTCAAAAAAACCGAAGGCAAAGGCGGTTTCATTGGCTACGTACACCAAAACAAGTCCGTGATATGCCTGACCACCAAAGCAATAGAAAACCTGCCGCCACGGGACGAGAACAGCGAGCTGCACCTGCCAATAGAAAACAACGGGCTTCAAGTAGTCCTCGACTGCAAAGACCAAATCCTCGAAAAAGACATATACAGTTGCGCCGAAATCCTGACTACACCAGTCATGGACAACGGAAAAGTCATAGGCATAATAAGTTGCACGACGCCCACGACATTCACACCAAAAGCAAAAGCATTCGTCAAAGGCATCGCGGACTACATATCGCCGCTCATGGCAGCCGAAATTAAGGAAAGACTATACAAACGCGAACTCATAGAAGCGAAGGAGCGCGCCGAGCAGAACGAAAGACTAAAAACCACATTCCTGGCGAACATGTCCCACGAAGTCCGCACACCGATGAACTCGATCCTCGGCTTCGGACAACTGCTCGAAAAGTCAAAGAACCTGTCTGCCAAAGACCACCTGTACGTAGAGTACATATCACAAGCTTGCAGAAGGCTGCTATACATAATAGAAAACATCATGGAGATGTCGAAACTACAGACACAGCAGAACGTAATCAGCATGTCCGCGACAAACATAAACTCCATGCTAAAAACCATATTCCACGAGATGGAAACCTTCGCCACGACAAAACACATCGCGCTCGTGGCCCAGCCCTCACGCCCCGACGAGGAGTCCAACATATACACCGACAGCTACAAAGTCAAAAAGACACTATGCTGCCTGATCTCCAACGGCATAAAATTCACAAACGAAGGCAGCGTGTCATACGGCTATGACATCGACGGAGACCACATAACATTCTACGTCCGCGACACAGGCATAGGAATCCGAAAGGAACTCCACAAAACCATATTCACGCCATTCCGCCAAATCGAAAACCCCTTAGAGCGCAAATACGACGGCGTGGGCGTTGGACTGACACTGTGCAAAGGCTACATCGACATGCTCGGCGGAGAGATATGGTTAGACTCCGCGCCTAACGAAGGCTCCACATTCTACTTCAAGCTTAAATGCACAAAAGACTAAATCAGCCGTCCATACAGACATTCCACACCCGAAAACCAACATTTTCGGGTGTCAATTATCTATATTAAATCCAAATAGTCGAGTTTTTAAACAATTCTTAAAATTAGCGTAAAGTTCTGTAAATCTGACTTGTACCGCAAAATAAGCAAAAAGCAAGTTTTTTTTACCACAAGGATTGACACCAATAGAAAAATAAGCGACACAGTAAAACTAAAAATTACAAAATGTAATGTATAAATAGCAAATACATCAAAAAAATTTGGTAGCATCAGAAAAACTACAGAACTTTGCACCGCCATCTAAAAAGGACGGCGCCGCCTGAAAAGACGGCTATTGTATGAGAAACTAATTCGCAATGAAAAAGTTTTTACTAAAACTGTTGTTGATTGTGCTATTCACCGCCAACGGTCAAAAACTACTCAGTGAAAAGTACATCCAAGACAGCAAACTACCTACGCTCGCAGGGCCGTCATTCGACTTCGAGACCAGCATAGACGAAAGCGAGCGTGAAAACTATGAAGTCACGGTCGACTTCATTAAAGAACACGAAGGCTATGCCAATGGCTATGCCTACAGATGTGTCTCGGGCAAACTCACTATCGGCTACGGACACGTCATCAGAGAAGGCGAGGAATTTCCCGAACAAATCTCAGTGGCCACTGCGGACAGCCTTCTCCGCGCAGACATGAAAAGCGCGTACTCTTCTGCCAACAAAGTCTATCCTGAACTCAGGGGCAGCAAGAAAATGGCCATCACCCACTTCATCTTCAGCAAAGGAATCGGCTCATTCCTAAAAAGCGGCCTGAAAAAACAAATCGACGCTAACGGCGACGTAGACCAGGAATTTGAAAAATGGTGCTACTACACCGACTGCAAGACCGGCAACAAAGTCTACTCGAAAGTCGCGTCGAGAATCCAAGAGTGGGAAAAAAACATGTGGCACAAGGACGACCTCCTGTACGCCAAAGCCGCTATCCAACAGCAGGGACGATAAGTTCCCTTACTCTCGAATCAATACAAACAGCAACTTAAAATCACTACAAACAGCAACCTAAAATCCTACAAAGTCAAAGTTCGCCTTCATAATAAAAGAGGGACTGAAATGAAGGGACAAAACGAACTTTGATTTTTTAACAAAAAATTACGACTTAGGAACCCCGCGTTCCTAAGTCGTAATTCGTATCCCCCCAAATCAATCCTCTCTCCTCTCTCCTCTTAAATCTTTCCTCTCTCCTCGTTCCTCTCAGTTCACCGTATGCTTCAGCGTAATCGACTGACCACTGGCAATCGTGCCACGCTTGTCCACACGGCCATTCTTATCAACGATGGAGACATTATAACTAATCGGATTTTGGGAACGCTCGCGCCACTTAAAACATACGACCTTTATTGTGTAAGTTCCCGGCGTAGGCTTGAGCCAATAGATATTCTCCTGCGGGCGAGTCGTCGTGCCGATAAGAGCGTTCGCGTCAAGGTCGAGGATTCCAGTGCCGCCCTGGCATGTGGCCTTCCTCTTTGAGAAATAAATCTCATTTCCACACGGGTCGATGACATGGAGGTCGAGGTCGGTGCGGCAGTACCACTGGAGATTGACCCTCAAGTCGCCACTCTCACCCTTGAGGTCGTCCTGCTTGTTGTTGTTTGGCGGAGGGGTGGGCTTTGGAACTTCGATTTTCGTCAACGGAATCGTGCGCGAGTCCTGCGTATTGAGCTGCGAAAGAAGCTTGTTCTTGACCTTGGTGTTGTTGGAGTTATAGCCGGTCTTAGTCGCATCGATGGAAATCTTGTCATTCTCACCGATGTCGCCGACTATGAACTCGCCCTTGCTGTTGCTGTACTCGGTGGCTATGAGCGTGCCGTTCTTATAAATCATGTTCTTTACACCCGAAAGCGGCGCAGAGCCGTCCGTGTTGATGAATACGAGCGACTTTGTCAGCGGGCGGAGGTACATCGTGCGCTTTTCCTCGTCCAAAGTCATGAACTGTTGCACAGTGTAGCCCGAAAGCGTCGTGTCGGCATAGCCGGATTTTGAGGCTGTGAACTTCAACGTGCTGGAAATCCTAAGAGAATCGAACATTCCCACGCCAACGCCGTTTGTGTTAGTCTTCATGGTACGCGACGCTCCATTAATCTCCAATGTCACAGTCGCGTCGGCAAGCAACGTCTTTGTCTTCAGGTTCTTCACGATGACCTTCACGCAGCCTTTCAACGGCTTGAGATGCAAAGTCCGCTCGTAGTCGGTCATATTGCTGATGTCGAACAGCGACGCCTCCAATGTGTCGTTCTCATAGCCTTCATGTGATGCCACGACCTTTACAGTGCCACATAAAGGCATGTCGGCGATGTCAAACTGTCCGGCTACATCGGATTTTGTATTGCCGCTCGTGGTATTGCCATCGACAGTGCGGATTATCTGGACAGCGGCGTCCGGCAGCGGCTCGTTGTCGTCGGCATCGGCTACCTTAAGCGTCTCGACGCTCGCCACAGCACCGAGGTAAACATCCTTAAAGTCGTCCGTCGGAAATTCACGGTACTTATAACCGGCATTTTTAAGGCTGTAACATCCATTCCCACAGCTTACAAACACCGAGTCGCCCTGCCCGCCGAAAAGTTTGTACCACAGCGGCTCCTTAATGCCGGTTATTATTATGCGGCCATCGGTGTCGGTCGTGTCATGGTGCGGCACAATAGTCTTTGAGCCAAATGTCGAAGTAAGCGGATAGTTGACATCGGCGGCGGCTTTCGCCACAGAAATCGACGAACCCTGCTGGATAAAATGGACTCGTAGTTCGCGCTTAATGGGTATCAGCAGTATCAGTGGCAATAAAAACAGCAGTATCCACCATGGGAATTTCTTGCGTTTCATTACCATCACTACGTCACCGCCATCTTCCGTAGATGTCACGGTAATAGTGTTAGTCTTCATGATTTTTTTTAATGTTGTTTATTAAGGTTTTAGAGTATGAGTATAGAAAATCAGCGAATCGTTCTCGCCGATTTGACCGGTCTTGTCGATACGTCCGTTGCGGTCGACGATTGTGAGGGTGAACTTCACTTTATTAGACTGAAGGTACATCCTCTTATGGAACGGGCAACACTTTATTATCACAGTGTACTTGCCGTCGGAGGGGTTTGTCCAGACGGTGTTTTCCTGCGGCGACGTCGATGCGCGCTCGGGATGGTTGGTCGCGTCCTGGTTGGCGTCGATGTCGAGTATGCCAGTAGAGCCGTTACAAGATGTGCGCTTTGCGTCGTAGTATGTCAACTTTCCGCACGGGTCTTTTATAATCATGTCGAGGTCAGCCTTGCAATACCACTGCAAGTTGAACCTCAAGTCGCCAGTCTTGCCCTTGAGGTCGTCCTGCTTAGGCGGGTCGGCTTTCTTCGGCGGGTCTGGCTTTGGAGGGTCGACCTTCTTCGGAGGGTCGGGTTTGGGCGGTTCGGGCTTTTGGATTGGTGTGAGCCTTAGGGTGCGCTCCCCGCGATTACCGCCCGGCGCAAAGCCCTTGATGGAAAGGCTGTCGGAGGTGTAGCCCTCCTTGGAAGCCTTTGCAGCGATGTCGGAGCATAACGGCAATGTCAACGCAAGTGTCGCGTCGCCGCTTGTGACAGTTTCCTTGTTAAGCGCGCCGCTTACGACCACAGATGCGCCAGTGAGCGGTTCGCCAGTGGACGTGTCAATGACTTTAATCACCAACTCCCCTGCCCCACCCTTTACTGGGATTACCATAAAACGGTCGCGCGGCACATCGGAATACCTGACCGATGCGCCACCCGAACCGCATACCGAGGCGACGGACGCATGGAGCGTGTCCTTGTCGCTGCCAAAAATCCTGTACCACAACGGCTCGCTGATTCCAGTAATGACGACCTTGCCTTCTGTGTCGGTCGGACGGCTTACGCTTATCGGCGTGCGCGTGCCGAATGTAGAGACCGTCGGATAGCGCACAGATGCAGGCTGACCGGCGACAGGCGTGTTAGTGTCCGCCTCGACGAACTGCAACTTTATCTCCCGGCTTATCGGGATAAGCAATACCAGCGGCAGGAGCAGCAACAAAATCCACCATGGGAATCTGCGCCGCTTCATCACAAGGACGACATCGCCGTCCGAGGCTCCTGAAGTTATTTTTACCGTTTCAGATTTCATTGTACAGGATATTTGGTGTGTGATTTCTTAGACTGCGACTAAAGCAGACGCGCCGAGGACAGCGATATTGGTGCCGAGTAATGCCGACGGCAAGACTTTCACCTTGTCCTTGAACACCGGCAGCATGTACTGCTCCATGTATTTCTTTGTAGCATCCACGATGAGTTCCTTTGCGTTCGCAAGTCCGCCGAAGATGAACACAGCTTCCGGGCTGATGACCGTGCAGAGGTCGGCGAGTTTGCGTCCAAGTATGTCGGCGGTGAAGTCAAAAGCCTTCAATGCGAGCTGGTCGCCTTCCATCGCGAATGTGTAGATGTCCTTGCTCGTGAGCTGTGAGAACGGAATGTCGCGCATCTTTGTCGGCGTGTTGTATTTAGCCATAAGCTCGAACGCAGTGCGCTTAATGCCGGTGGCGGAGGCGTATGTCTCGAGGCAGCCGGCTCGTCCGCAGCCGCAAATCCTGCCGCCCGGCACGACCGTCGTATGTCCGAACTCGCCCGCGAAGCCGTCCGCGCCGTAGACAAGTTGTCCATTGACAACCACGCCCGAGCCAAGTCCCGTGCCGAGGGTTATCATGACAAAATTCTTCATGCCCTTTGCGCCGCCATAGACCATCTCGCCTATAGTTGCGGCTTTTGCGTCGTTAGTCACGATTATTTTACAACTGAAATAGTGGCTCAGTTCGTCAGAGAGCATGACTTTACCCTTCCATGGCAGGTTGGGCGCCATCTCGATAGAGCCGCTGTAGAAGTTTCCATTAGGCACGCCGATGCCAATGCCCTTCAGCGTGTGTTCTCCACATTTGGAGAGGACGGTGCGGATATTTTCGGCGAGAGCCGTGATGAAGTCGTTGAGCTGCACGTACTTCTGGGTCGAGAGCGATGCCTCGGCGATGATTTTTGCGTCGTCGTCCACCGCTCCGATTACGGTGTTAGTGCCACCGATGTCGATTCCTATTGCAATATTTCTCATATTAATAATAATGTGTTAATAAAAAAGATTGTGGCTCAAAAATACAAATTTTATTCTTACTTGCCATCATTTTTACGATAATTGTTAAAAAAAAGCGCATCGGGCGTTTTTGGCTAAATTTTTGTGAAAATAATAGCGAAAAATGTTGAAAATTTTACAAATTTTAACATAATTATATGCAACATTTTTTCAGTTTGTCTCGTATAACTCATCAAAAGAAACAAACAAAAACAACAAATTAAAACACAGTAAACATATTCACTAACTTAAACAATCAGGAGGAACGCCTATAAGTTGAGAGCTACACGTATTAACTTTTAAACCATACAGAATCATGGCTTATACAGAAATGAAAGACCAGGAGCTCATCAACCAGTACATCGAAAGTGGTGATGGCAATTGTATAAAGACTCTCTTCGAGCGTCACAAGAGCAAAGTATTCACTTACATCATGCTCAACGTAAAGGATCGCGAATTGGCCGAGGATATATTCCAGGAGACCTTCATCAAAGTGATCAAGTCGCTTCGCAAGGGCAGATACATGGAGAAGGGCATATTCCTTTCATGGGTAGTCCGCATCTCGCATAATCTGATAATCGATCATTACCGTAGGGGAAAGCACTTGAAGGTGACGTCGTCCGACCAATCGGAGTCCGACCTCTTCAACAGCAAAAAGTTTGCAGACAGCAACGTCGAGGATCGTCTTGTACAAAACCGTATAGAGTTTGAAGTTAGGCAGCTCATCAATGAACTTCCTGACGATCAGAAAGAGGTAATCCTGCTGCGTCATTATGGCGAAATGAGTTTCAAGGAGATTGCCGACCAGACTGGCGTAAGCATCAACACTGCGCTTGGACGAATGAGGTACGCGCTTATCAATCTCCGGAAGATGATAGAGGACAGAAACCTCTGCCTTTACGCCTAAGACACCGTAAACACGGCTTTGGCATCGGCACAGCAAGGGTTGTTTCATAGGCGAAAACATAAAAATATTTCTTCTATGGAAAAAGGCTTTTGGGAACACTTCGACAGAGAGGTGTTCCCAAAAGTCTTTTTAATGCATAATTAATAATGCATAATTCATAATTATCAACGCATTGCGCAACGTCTATGCCGAGGAAGATTTTATGGACGCTGTGCAAGACCCGAAGGCTTGGGGCAGGTATGTGGAATCAGCCGTCGGCGCGTACCTCATAAGCAATGCAGGTGTTTGCGGCTACAATTTATACTATTGGCGCGACATATCTGTTCACTTAAACAAAAATCCGGCAGCATCGTAATAAATACAATGTCGCCGGATTATTATTCTTTACGTGTTTAACCGTGGAGCAAACCACAGGTAGATGAAGTTATCGTGCGGAAACACGCTGTTTCTTGGAAACCATACGTGTATTTTGAAGTGTAGCCCTACAAGTCTGAGGACCATCACCAGTATCATATTGGAAACTGATTTCCATCGTAGCATATCCATTTGTAATTGAACCAGTACCACCAGTGATGTTCATTGTACTGAGTTCCTTTGCGAAACTCAAGGTCGTTCCACTTACGGTAACAGGCATCGACTCATCCTGATTACCAAAGTTGCCGATTTCGATTTTTGTATCGGAAATTGTCGAAATAGTCACTTCAAAGTCTGTGAACTCGTCACCATCAGTCGTTTCCCACGTCCATGTTCCTTCCAAGTCACCCAGGCTGTGCGCGAACTCTGGTGCGTCCTCCTCGGTACACGAGGTAGTCATTGTTGCTGTAATCGCCATAAGCAATACAATTAGTGTGTTAATAATTCTGTTCTTTTTCATAGTACGAAATTTATTTATGGTTGTTTTGGTGTGTTATCCTTTCTCTAAAACGCAAAAACCCACGAAATAGTCTTTGAACTGGTCTTTTTTTCGTGGGTTGTTGTGTTTTATTGCATTTTTGGTGTCAAAGAATATGCTACTTTTCGGTTTCAGCTTCCTTTTCTACGACAGGTGTCCTCGGCTCGACTTCGTCAGCAAGGTCGTTGTCGATGAGGATACGGCCACAATACTCGCAGACTATGATGCGGTTATGTGTCGCGACATCAATCATACGCTGAGGCGGGATTTTGTTAAAGCAGCCGCCACAAGCCTCACGCATCACCCTCGCGATAGCCACGCCGTTCTTATGTCCCTTGCGGATACGCTCGTATGCGGTGAGCAGGCGTTCGTCTACCTTCTTGGTAAGCGTCACACGCTTTGCTGTAAGAGCCTCCTCGTCCTTCTTTGTCGACGCGATGATGGAGTCGAGTTCGCTTTTCTTACGGTCGAGGTCTTTCTGACAGTCGGCGCGATGCTCAAGCTCCTCCTCGAGTTTGGTCTTCTTCGTGACCATCGAGGTCTGGACTTCACGGATTTTCTTAGTCTTGAAGTCGATGTCAAGGTTCTGGAACTCGATTTCTTTCGTAATCGAATCAAACTGCCTGTTGTTGCGCACCTGCATCTGCTGCTGCTCGTACTTCTTTATGTTGTCCTTTGCGACCTCGATGTCGACTTTGTACTGCGCGATTTCCTTCTCGCAGGCGGCGATTTCGTCCTTGTACCTTTTGATTTTAGTCTCGCGTCCAACGAGTTCGTCCTCCTTGTCCTGGACTTCGAGGGGAAGCTCGCCACACAAGCGGTGGATTTCGTCGGTCTTGGAGTCGATGGTCTGCAATGCGTACAATGCACGTAGCCTGTCCTCAATGGTCGTTTCCACTGCCGTCACCGGTTTATTGGTTTCTGTCATTTTATAGTTATTTAATTGGGTTCGTATTCAAATCCGATTTCAAGTCTGCAAAGTTATAAAATATTTTTGTAAAAATTCAACAAAAACATTTTTATTTTTATTTGAACACTTCTTTGACAGCAAGTTCGAGGTAGTCGCGGCAGTTCATCCAAGTATGGCCGCCGCCGGGGTTGTAGAACGTGTGGACAATGCCGCTGTCGTTCATGAACCTGTCCAAGGTGAGCGACGACTGAAGAAGAAAATCGTCCTTACCTGTGCCGAGCCACATCATCTTGAGCTTGGACTTAAGCACGTCCGGCGTCGCATACGTCCCGTTGGAGAAGTTGTCCGTGATTTCCGGGCCAAAGATTGCGGGCGCAAACGCGGCGACATAGTGGAACTTGTCAGGATTGCCGAGGCCGGTGGCGAGTGCCTGTCGTCCGCCAAGCGAGAACCCGAACACCGCGCGGTGGTCGGCGTCGGCGAGTACATTGTAGTTATTTTCCACAAACGGCATGACCTCGTCCACAATCTCGGCGACAATCTTTTTAGTGTCAAGCGGGTCATAGCGGTCAGCCTTTCCACGGAGGATAAGTTCGGGGTACGGATTGTTGTACGGCATGACGACTATGGCGCGCTTACACAGGCTCCTGGCAATCATGTTGTCGAGTATGACGTTCATGCGCCCGACCTTGAACCACGTTTCGTATGTGTCGGTCATGCCATGGAAGAGGTAAATGACGGGAAGTTTCTCACTGCCATTTGGGTCGTAACCGGCTGGCGTATAGACGCACATCGGACGCTCGATGCCGAGGGTGTTGGAGTGGTAGTAGCGGTAGGCAATCCTGCCGTGCGGAACGTCCTGGGTGTCCTGGAGCGTGGGATTTTTGGCACGGATGTCGAGGAGGCTGCCCTTAAAACCTTCATTTGGGAAAATGTCGATGTTGTTGGGGTCACAGATTGCCGTGCCGTCGACGACAAAATTATAAGGATATATGTCGGGGTCAGAAGTGGCAATAGTGATGCTCCAAACGCCGTCGGCATCCTTAGTCATAGTCTTGCGCGAGCCGAAAAGCTGGTTCAAGTCGAGTTCGACATGCTCGGCATTGTCGGCCTTTATGCGGAGCGTCACGCTTCCGTCCTTATAATATTCAGGAGATACCACTGGCTTGGGGAACATCTTCGCCATCACGCCAGGCGTGAAATTCTGGTCGGCTCTCGGCTCAGGAAGTTTGACGCTCATGTTCGCGCCCTTGTACGGGTTCGGCTGGAAAAGCCTTGGCAATGACTCCTCAAGAAAATACCGGGCATTCATCCATGTGTGGCCGTGCTTGTCGGAGGTTATGACCTTGATGTTCTTGATTTTCTTAGAATCGAGAAGATCCATGAAACTCTTTGCGTTACCGTACAGAAAATCGTCCGTGCCGACTCCGAGCCAAAAAAGTTTTATCTTGGAGTTCAACGACTTGGCATCGTCCAACTGTCCCGGACGGAGTTGTGTGAACGAACTGTAAGAGCAAAGGTGCGAGAATTTGTCCAAATGATTGAGACCGATGCTCAACGCCTGATTGCCGCCACGGGAAAATCCGCCGAT
>CAJOJG010000071.1:0-1048 GCA_905234655.1 uncultured Bacteroidales bacterium | reverse complement strand
GGCATGAGGTTCAGGAGCAGGTCTTTGTCAAAAAGGTCAAACTGAGATAGATGATTGCCACTCTCGCCGACAATGCGCCACGGATTTCCATACGGCAAAACCACAATCATCTCCTTCGCCTTGCCCTGCGCGATGAGGTTGTCAAGGATGAAGTTGACCTTTCCAACCTTAAAATACACCTCCTCGGTATCAGTCGTGCCGCTGACGAGGTACATGACCGGGTACCTCCGAGCCATGCCTTCATAATACGACGGCGGGACGTAGACGATGGCGTTGTTGAACGTGCCAGTAGCGTCCGACCAGTACGTGACGTACTCGACACTGCCATGCGGCACGTTCTTATGGGCATGTGGCAGGTTAAAATCGCCCCTCATGTCGAGCAGACTGCTCTTGAAGCCCTCGTTAGGAAACCACTCGGCGTTCTGAGGATCCATGACCTGCATACCGTCAACGATGAAACAATAAGGGTAGATGTCGGGAGCCGTCGGACCGAGCGTCACCGACCACACGCCGTCGTCGTTCCTTTCCATCAAGTGCCGACCGGCGAACTGAACATCGACCTCAACTTTCTTTGCCGACTTGTTGAAGTAGTTGAATGTCACAGAGTTGTCCTTATTGACAACTGGCGAGACGACTTGCGGCTGACCACCGCCGGGCTGCGCCATGACAACGCCCGCTGCCATCATGGCGACGAGCAAAAATGTGAAATGCATAAATAGTGTCTTCATTATTTTTGGTATAAAAAAATATTGGTGTTGTTATGGAAAATGTAACTACAAAAGTAGCAACAAATTCCAAAAGTCCACCATAATTTTGCGGAAATATTACGAAAATGATATAAAATGTTTCAAAATCGAAACCCAAACATGCAAATATGTATCACTACCTAAAAAAAATGTAACATAAATATTTGGTCAAGACGGCAGATGTCGCTAATTTCGTGTATTGGCAAACACATTATTTACCACTATAAAAATTTAAAATTAATGAGAAGACAACTTTTGACATTAGCGGCGGCGGTGTTGATGACAGCGACATCAGCCTTCGC
>CAJOJG010000070.1 GCA_905234655.1 uncultured Bacteroidales bacterium | reverse complement strand
TCCAATTATCCTCTCTTTCATCTCCAAATATTTCCGTGTGAAATACGGCTGAATTGCAGATTCGCGGTAGTCGAAACCGTAGGCGCGGCGGGTGACGGCGAGGATTGGCGGGGCTTGGATGCGCTTGGCGATGCCCATGCCCTTGAATAGTTTGTACCAACGTTCAAGGTCGGCGATGAAGGTCTTGGCATCGGGGAAATGCTTGCGAATGAGGTCTTCGGTGAGTTCGGTCTCCGCGCCGTGGTTGAGATATGCGGCAAGGTCGCCATCGAGGTAATGCTGGAGAATGTCGGCGAGAGACGCGTGATTCCACCATTGCTGCCACGCCTCAAACAATCTGTCGTGGTAGGGATAAATTAACGGGTCGCCAAGTCCCTTGTCAACGGCTTGATTGTCAGAAAGTTCTGCCGACGGTTTCAACGTCAGGACTTCGTTGGGCACGAGTTCTTTGCCAGCCTTGGCGTTGATGTGTCGGCAGAGGTCATAGACCGTGTGTTTCCACAGGTCGCCGATGGCTGCGAGGAAGCCTGCAACATCACCGTACAATGTCGCATAGCCGACTGTGGTTTCGGTCTTGTTGCCGTTGTTGGTGAACACTGCGCCCCACGCACTCGCTATTGCAGCCAAAACCCTCGATCCTCGGTCGCGAGCCTGCACATTTTCCATATTGAAGGACGAAAGATTTATTGTAATCTCGTCGCCGTTGGCGTTGGTTGGTTTCAGACCATCTATTTGACGATGAGTGAGTTCTGCGCTCTCTTGAATTGGCACAGACGTGTACCAACAACCGAGATTGTGCGCCAAACGCTCCGCAATGCCGATTGTGGTCTTGGAATTGAAACGCGACGGCATATTGACGAGCAAAACATTTTCCTTGCCAATCGCCTCCACGTAGAGAGCCGCCGCAAGTGTGGAATCAACACCACCGCTTGCACCGATTACAACACGTTGCAAGTGGTTCTGTGCCATGTAGTTGCGGATGCCGTAAATCAAAGTCCTGTGGATGTCGTCGATTTCCGTAGTCTCCACCAACTGCGGCGCGTCGATGGCAGTGAGTTTGCCGTCAAGATATTCAAAATCAACATCTTCTTCGGTGTACATTCCGCTGTGGGCAATGAGGTTGCCTTCGGAATCCCACGCCGCCGAACTTCCGTCAAAACAGAAAATTGTCTTGCCATTGTTTTGAAGTCCAAGACCATTGACGTAAATCACTGGCTTGCCGAGGGTCTTGGCGTGGTTGGAGAAATGGCGAATACGGCTCTGATTTTTTCCGGCAGTGAAGGGCGAATAGCTTATGTTGATGAGAATTTCAGCCCCGTTACCATTGAGCCTTTCAAACGGCTTGAAAACGTAGTCGTCGTCCCAACCGTCCTCGCAAATTGTTACTCCAAACTTGATACCGCCGATTTCTGACGGCTGAAAGGGCATCAAATCTTTGCTGTGAAACATCGCAGAAAGTTGGTCGAAGAAATGTCTCGGCTCCTCAAATTCGCGGTAATTTGGCAGGAGTGTTTTGATGCGGTATTCCGTCTTGCCATTCGTGGCGATGCAGGCGACGTTCATTTTTGCCTTGCGGCCGTCGTAGCCGTTGGTCGGATTGCCAAACACGCTCTCAAAAAACACCACTGTGCCGAATACCAGCGAAAAATTTTCGTCGGCTTCTTTGGCGAGTTCGTTGGCATAATACTCGCAATCGTCGATAAAATCATTTTCTTCCCACTTGTCGCCAATCATATATCCAGGGATTGACATTTCGGGAAGGAGAAGGAGGTTGACACCGGCGGCTTTTGCGCGGCGGACGGCGGCGAGGCAGGTTTCATAATTCTTTGCCGGATTGCCGGGCGTGATAGTTATCTGCGAGTATCTGATATTCATGGTATTAGTGAGTTTTAATGTGTGATGGTGGTAGTAGGCGTAATGATAGAAAAAAGGCACAACGTTTCTCTTTGAAAAATCCGTCGTGCCCCATCTTTCACCATGCGATAGTACCGAAGATAGGTTTCGAACCTATGACCCTCGGATCCACAATCCGATGCTCTAACCAACTGAGCTACTTCGGCAAGTGCTTTAAAAACGTTGCAAAGGTAGGGCTATTTGCTGTTATATCCAAATATTTTTGAAGTTTTTTTTCAATTTTCTTTTATCACACTGCTTTACAGACAGTTGCCAATCTATTCCAAATCTATTTGGCGGTAAGGTGAAAATAAAATTTGACGGTTTGGAGCGTTTAGATTAATTTTGCACCAAAAATCCGCCAGCAGTGGCGTAATAATGTTGAATAATGACTAATTCCATCAAAAAATACTTGGCACTTTGCCTTTTAGTGTGCTTTGGCGCAAATTCCGCAATGTCCCAGTCCAAGAAGAACAAGGACGACGGCAAGAACAAGGAATATCCGATGAAGGTAAAGGTTTGGCAGCTCGATGAAAGTTATGACCAGAAGGAGTATGACCTCGACCGTGACACGTCGCTCCACCTGTTTCAGGTCTATGACTATAATGACAAACATTCGTTGTCGGTGAGCAACCTCGGCAACATGGGCTCGCCGTATATCTCCAACATCTTCGACGACCGCGAGCAGGAGAGGAAGTCGCCAGTGTTTTTCATGGACTACGTGGCGGATTTCGTCGCAAAACCCGAGGACACAAAGTTTTACCAGGTCAACCATCCTTACACTTGGCTCTATTATGCGACCACCCCGAAGGCGCGTAACGGCCAGGTCATTGACTTCACGCATACCCAGAATGTCAACAAGAATTTTAACTGGGGCTTTAATATCGGGCTTGTCGGCTCTACTGGACGTATCAGCCACCAGCACACCCGCAACACCACTTTCACGCCGCAGATGAGCTATAACGGCAAGCACCTGAAAATCCACTTTTTCTATAAGTTCAACAAGTTCTACACCGAGGATTATGGCGGCATAGTGGACACTATCGAAATCCGAAGCAACCGTTTCACCACAAAACTTGAAAATACCTTCAGTAATTGGGGACGGCGCACGTGGGGGCTTGTGGGCGAGTATTCGATAGGAAAGACTGACTTCAATATCATCAACGACTCCACGCGCACGGAGATTTACACGCCGAGGCTTGCGTTTGGCTATGTCTTTAATTATGACAAGATTTTCCGCACATACGAGGACAGCGACTTGGACGAGGGCGTATACAGCTATTTCCGGCAGAAGACCGTAGCGACATACGACTCGTTGTTTTTCCATAGGCTCACAAACCGTTTCCAGCTCAAAGTCTGTGAGAACCAGTATCTTCCGGCGGTGCGTGGCGCATTGGGCGTGGAGAATGAGCTGTACTATAACTTTAACGACTACCTTGCCGACAATGGCAACTACAAGTACACCAACACATTCATCGAGGGCGGCATAAGCAAGAACAAGACGCGGAACCTGATTCTTAACGCCACTTACCGCCAGTATCTCACGGGCCGCAAGCTTGGCGACATGGAAATCCACGGCGACCTCGGGCTCAGGCTTTTTAAGGGCGAGTCGGACACTGTCGACTATAAGGTAAAGGCGAGCGCAGATTTCAGGAACGAGGAGCCGACATATTTTGAACAGCGTTATTACTCAAATAATTTCAGTTGGAGCAACGACTTCGACAAGCGTCAAGTCCTGCGCATCGGCGGCGAGATAGAGCTTCCGCGATGGCATTTAAAGGCGGGCATATCGAATTATGTCCTTAACAACTACGTGTACATCGCCAAGAACGCAAAGCCGGCTCAGTCGGGCAGCGCGATTAATGTGTTCAGTGCCAGCGTGATGAAGGACTTCTTCGTGTGGCACGTGAGGTTTGCGGACAGGGCGACCTTCCAGACTTCTAACCGTGACAAAATCCTTAACCTGCCGACCGTCGCGCTGTACCATTCGACATATTTTGAGTTTTACTTGGTGAAGAACGTGCTGCTGACCCAGTTGGGCGGCGAGGTGAGGTATACGACAGAGTATGATGCGTTTGGATACGCGCCCGCCACGTCATTGTTCTACCCGTCGACGCGCCTTAACGCTGGCGACTACCCGGTTATCAACGGTTTTGCAAACATCAAGATACGCGGCGTGCTGATGTTTTTCAAGTGGGAGCATGTCAATGACGGCATGACTACCGACTGGTATTCGTCTACCGACGACTACCCGATTCAGGACTTCCATTTCATGTTTGGAATCCTGTGGAGGTTTGGCGATTAAAAAAAAAATCTTAAAAATGAGTTAGGGTTTTATGGAAGTTGAGTGTTATAAGAGTGAAAACAGACTTAAGACATACAGACTCTCTTTAAAACCAAAAACATTTTTTGACGACCATGCCGGGAGTCAAAATTAACCTAAAAGGAGGCCAATGAAGCGGGTCTCTTTTTTTGTGTTTGTATAATTACCATCGACGATGAAACGGACAATAATTGCATTGACAATGATTCTCATGGCGGTCGCTGCCGCCGCACAGGGGGAATATGCCGCGCGTGGTGTCAAGACTGTCACGCTCAAGCAACCCGGCACGGATTTCGGCTATCCGGCGTGCAGGCTCGGCGAGGCGGTTGAACTCGCGTTTGATATTTTGGACAGCGAGTATGACCGGCTCGAATATTCTGTAAGGCATTGCGACAGTGATTTTGAGGTTGACGACCTGATGTTCAACGAGTTTGCCGAGGGGTTCGACATGAGGCCGCTGGACGACTACAGGGAGTCCTTCAACACTCTCCAGCATTTCACCCACTACTCGCTCGTGATTCCTAATAATGACATAAAGCTCACTATATCGGGCAACTACATTGTCAGTGTCCATGACCCCGACGACCCCGGAAATCCGATCCTCGTCAGGCGTTTCATGGTCTATGAGGATAATGACCCTGCCACAATCTCCGCCCGCGTTGAGCAGCCGTTCCTGCCCGAGTACCAGGCTCAATGCCAACAGTTATATGTCACAGTCGACAACTCGCGCCTCCGTGTCTATAACCCTGACAAGTACCTGAAGGTCTACGCAATCCAAAACAACGACCACAACACGCGCCGCCGCCTGAAAATCAGTGGCTTCCTTGGTGACAATATCCAGTACGACCTCAATGACGGCGGAAATATTTTTGACGGTGGTAACGAGTACGACTTCCTCGACGCGAAAGATGTGCATTTCAGGCCGTTGGGCGTCGACGCAATCCTCTATCAGACTAATCATTACCACTATTACATGACACCGCAGGAATATGACGACGGCTATCTCTCAAACGGCGACATTAACGGTGCGTTCTACGTCAAGAACGACCGTGGCTTTGACCGTGACTTGGAGTCTGATTATGTGGAAGTTACGTTCAGGTTTAAGTATGACCCGTTCACGGACTATGACATCTATCTCTACGGCTCATTGACAGGCTGGCAGTGCATCGACGAGTACAAGCTCAAATGGGACGCCGAGGCGGAGCTGTGGCAGGTGACGACATTCCTCAAACAAGGCCTTTATAACTACAAATTCATCCTCAAGGATCATGACGGCACGACTGTCGGCTATTCGACCGGCAGCCATTTCAACACTTCAAACGACTATTTCATTGCTGTCTACACATCGCTCACCCGCGACCGGGGCGACAGGCTCGTGGCGTGCAAGGTCGTCAAATGACCTGCGCGGTTTTATTTTTTTCGAGCGACATATTTTTTTTGTTGCCAAATACTGAAAAAATGTGTAATATTGCATCTTGAAAAACTACACAATCGAAAATGGACACAGAAAAACAGTTTGAGCAGCAGATCGAGCGGTGCCGTGAGGTCTTCCTGAAGAAAGCGTCCGACTACGGAACTTCCTGGAGGATAATGCGTCCGTCGTCTGTAACCGACCAGGTTTTTATCAAGGCTAACCGCATCCGCAGCCTTGAGACTTGCGGCGAGAGGATGATAGACGAGGGCGTGGAGCCGGAGTTTGTCGGCATAGTCAACTATGCGGTCATGGGGCTGATACAGTTGGAAAAAGGCTTTGCGGACACCGCCGACCTCGATGTCGACGAGGCAGAGTCGCTCTACGACAAGTACGTCCTCCTTGCCAAGGAGTTGATGATGAAGAAGAACCACGACTATGGCGAGGCGTGGCGCATGATGCGTGTGACGAGTATCACTGACCTTATCCTGATGAAGCTCTACCGCATTAAGCAGATAGAGGATCACGACGGCCGGACGACGGTCTCCGAGGGCATCGATGCCGGATATTTCGACATCATCAACTACGCCGTGTTCAATTTGATAAAGTTGACGAAGTAAAAAAATAACCACATAAAATAGTAGACCAAATGAGAATTTTGCTTTTCCTGGCACGCATCATCGTAGGTGCAGTGTTTGTATTTTCGGGGTTTGTGAAGGCGGTGGACCCGCTGGGTTCGTGCTACAAGTTCACAGACTATTTTAACTTGGCGTTTGACATGCCGTACATGGCGCAGTTTTCGCTGCCATTGGCGTTCATGCTCGCCGCCTTGGAGTTCACCACCGGCGTAATGCTCATCTTCAAGCTCAAGCCGCGTTGGGCGGTGTGGATGGCGTTGGCATTCGAGATTGTGTTCACTCCGTTGACGCTTTACATCGCCATTACAAACCCGGTGCATGACTGCGGATGTTTCGGCGACGCGCTTGTCTTGGACAACTGGACCACATTCGCCAAAAATGTCGTGCTCTTGGCGTTGATTATCTACCTCGTCGTCAAGCGCAAGCTCCTCGACAACCCGCTGTCGGACAATGTCGAACTCGCGATAGCCATAACGACATTCTGCATCGCGCTCATCTTCCAGCATTTTATGATTCGCCACTTGCCGATTTTGGACTTCCGCCCGTATAAGATTGGCAATAATATCGCCGAGAAGATGGAATTTCCGCCGGACGCGCCGCGCGATGTCTACAAGACCCAGCTCATCTACGAAAACAGCATCACTGGCGAGCTCAAGGAGTTCGACACTGACAACTATCCTTGGAACGACTCGACATGGGTCTGGAAGGAAACAAAATCCGTGCTTGTGGAGAAGGGATATGTGCCTGAAGTCCACGACTTTACGATGGTGGATACATCAGGCGTCGACTATACCGAGCAGGTGCTTAACTTCGACAAGCCTGTCCTCTTGGTCGTAATGCACAAGCTCGAGCAGAGCGAAGTGGAAGGCCTCGACATGCTCCGCAAGCTCCAGGACTACGCGCAGAAGAAAAACTACGCTGTAATCGGCATGACGAGCAGCAACTGGGATGTCGTGGAGAATGTGAAGAGCGAGTTTGCAATAGAGTTCCCCTTCGTCCAGACCGACGACATAACCCTCAAGACCATTGTCCGCGCCAACCCCGGCATAGTGAAGCTTGAGAAAGGCACTGTCACCGGAAAGTGGAACTACAGGGACTTCAAGTTTAAATAGAAATGGGCATTCTCGATTTTGGGTTCATCGACCTGATAGACATATTATTAAGTGCGTACTTGATGTACATCGTGTACACGAAGTTGCACGGTACTAAGGCCGTCAACATACTCATCGGATTGTTCGTGATATACGTCATGTGGCTCATAGTCAGGCTATTGAACATGAGCCTCTTGAGCACAATCATGAACAAGATAGCGAGTGTGGGCGTATTGGCCTTGGTGATAGTGTTCCAGCAGGAGATACGTAAATTCCTCCTTGAAGTCGGCGACAAGTCGTCGATTTCAAGGGTATTTTCGGTCGAGAGGATTTTCCGTAACGTGATTAAGGATTCGCCCGAAAACCTCAACATTCCCGAAATCGTGAAGGCTTGCACCCAGTTTGCTAAAGACTGCACGGGCGCGCTGATTGTCTTGCCGAGCCATTCGAACATCGAGTCCATAGTCAACAACGGCGAAAAACTCGACTGCGCGGTGACGGCAAGGCTGTTGGGTTCGCTGTTTTTCAAGAACTCGCCGCTCCATGACGGCGCGGTCGTTATCTCCAAAGGCAGGATTGTGGCGGCAAAGTGCATCTTGCCGCTGACCGACAAGGCTGACGTGCCTCAAAACATCGGCACGCGCCACCGCAGCGCGATAGGCATGAGCGAAGTCTCCGACAGCCTTGTCGTCGTAGTGTCGGAGGAAAGGGGCGAAATTTCATATTGCGAGTATGGCTCTATATGCCAGGACGTCACGCCGACCCAGCTGACAGACAAGCTCCGCGAGAGGTTCTCCATCGCAGATTACGACGACGAGACGGCACGTGAGAATTTCGTGGAAAAGTTAATGAACTGGGTGCGAAAATAATGATGAAAATAAATGCAAAATATATTTTTTAGAAAGAAAAATATATTAACTTTGCGTCATACTAATTCATAAATAAACTTATAAGACGATGAAACATCATTGTAAAATAATGCTGTCGCTGGCTTTGGGCTTGATGGCGGTGGCATCTTGCACTCAGGTTGGCAATAACAACAACAAGCCTAAGAACGATACCATGTCGCAGCTCCATAAACAGGCGTTCAGTCAGGCGAAGGCCGTGTTCTATGCGCTGCCGTCGCCGGTAGAGACCGCCACGACGCTCGAGCACCTCGGCATTAAGTTCACCGACAAGTTCCTCCACAAGACCTCGGACGTCGATAAGTACAACACAACGGCCGCCGAGGCTGTCAACCTTGGCGTCTACACCGCCGACCTGAGCTTTTGCGCGCTTTACGAGCAGAACCAGGCCGCCATCGAATACCTCGCGACTGTAAAGAAACTCTCTGAACAGCTCGGCATTTCCGGATTCTTTAACGACAGCACCATCCAGACTTTCCGGGAGAATATCAACAACAAGAACAAGATCGTAAGCTCGATTTCCGAGTCGTACACCCAGTCGACTAACTACCTCGACGAGCAGGAGCGCGCCGAAATCGCGTCGACGGTCATCGTCGGTGGCTGGGTCGAGTCGCTCCACCTGACGCTCAACATGCTCAAGGAAGTCGACCTCAGTGCTAACGAGTCCGAGATTAACGACATCATGCTTAACCAGCAGTTCACGCTCGAGGATCTTATCGGCATGCTCGACCTGTTCAACGGCGACAAGAACATCGACGCGCTTGAGAAAAAGCTCCTTGCGCTCCAGTCCGAGTTCGACAAAATCCACGGCGAGATTACTCAAGAACACATTGACAACCTTATAGTTAGCGTTACGGAAATCCGTAATAATTTCATTCAATAAAAAAAAACGAAGGATTATGAAATACATATACAACATGATTGCGGCGATTGTGCTGTGCTTGGCTTTCCCGTCACAGTCACATTCCCAGTGCAAGCAATTCACAGAAGTCGAGGTAATGCCACTGTTAGAGGATTACATCATCAGCGGTCGTTACAACACAATCAAACTGAAAGAAGGCGAGGAAATCCTCATCTTCAAGACAATGAGCAAGGGAATCGACTACAGAGTCATTGTAAAATGTGTCGATTCGCTCGCCACAAACCTCCATTTCACCGTCAAGGACTGGGAGGACAACCTGATTTTCGACAACAAGGATCAGAACTTCAGCAGCGTGTGGGACTATAACAGCACAAAGACCCAGCGCGTCAAGATTAACGTCGAAGTTCCCCAGACCACAGAAAATCCGCCACTAAGAGAAGGCTGCGTCTCCGTATTGACCGGCATCAAGCCTGACATGTAATCAATCTTCCATCCACCACATAACACTCCAAAAACAAACCACAACCCAAGTCTTTCAGTGCTTGGCGTTGTGGTTCGTTTTTATGAATTAGGCATTTAAATTCTCATTGTACCGGGGGTTCACATCCCCGTCTAAGTTATTTCGTCCCTACGGGACTTAGTTTCCGAAGATGAACAGAAGTCTCTCTCCTCCTCTTTCCTTTCTCCTCTTTCCTCTTTCCTCTTTCCTCTTTCCTCATTCCTCTTTCCTCATTCCTTTTTCCTCTTTCCTGCCCTTATTCCCACTCAATCGTCGCCGGGGGCTTGCTACTGATGTCGTAGGCGACGCGGTTGACGCCACGGACTTTGTTGATGATGTCGTTGGAAACCTTGGCGAGGAAGTCGTAGGGAAGGTGCGCCCAGTCGGCTGTCATCGCGTCGGCACTCGTAACGGCGCGCAACGCAACCGCACGCTCGTATGTGCGCTCGTCGCCCATAACGCCAACACTCTTGACGGGCAACAGAATCACGCCCGCCTGCCAAACTTGGTCGTACAATGAGGTTTCAACGCCGTCAACCATCGTCTTCCACTCGCGAAGCCCACGGATAAAGATGTCGTCGGCATCTTGAAGGATGCGGACTTTTTCGGGCGTGATGTCGCCAAGAATCCTCACGCCCAATCCCGGCCCGGGGAACGGATGACGCTTGATAAGGTGCTCTGGCATACCGAGTTGACGGCCCACCTTGCGCACTTCGTCCTTAAACAGCCATTTAAGGGGTTCGCAGAGTTGAAGTTTCATATCCTTGGGCAAGCCGCCGACGTTGTGGTGGCTCTTGATGGTCTTGCCGGTGATGTTTAGGCTCTCGATGCGGTCGGGATAGATTGTACCTTGACCAAGCCATTTGGCATCCGTAATCTTCTGAGCCTCAGCGTTGAAGACATCAATGAAACCTTTGCCGATGATTTTGCGCTTTTTTTCGGGTTCTTCCACGCCGGCGAGTTCTGCGTAGAATTTTTCTTTGGCGTCAACACCTATTACGTTGAGACCCAAGCATTTGTAATCATTGAGGACATCTTGGAACTCGTTTTTGCGCAAGAGGCCGTTGTCAACGAAAATGCAGGTGAGATTTTTGCCGATTGCACGGTTGAGAAGCACCGCCGCAACGCTCGAATCCACGCCGCCGCTAAGTCCAAGCACCACCTTGTCGTCGCCAAGCTGCGCCTTCAATTCGGCTACCGTGGTGTCGATGAACGATGCCGCCGACCAGTCCTGACGGCCGCCACAGATGCCGCCGACAAAGTTTTTCAAGAGCAACGTGCCTTGCAGCGAGTGGAACACTTCGGGGTGGAACTGAACGCCCCAAATCTTTTCGCTCTTGGCGGCGTAGGCGGCGTATTTGACTGATTCTGTGGATGCTATGCACTCAAAACCTTCGGGAATGGCGGTGATGGTGTCGCCGTGGCTCATCCACACTTGCGAATTGTCGTCGAAGCCGTCAAACAACGGATTGTTGCGGTCGATGAACTGCAAATTCTGACGGCCATATTCGCGGCTGCCGGCGGGTTCCACCTTGCCGCCCAATGTATATGAAATGAACTGCGCCCCGTAACAAATGCCCAATATCGGCTTCTTGCCGCGAAATTGTTGCAAATCTACTTTGAACGCCTCTTTGTCATAGACGCTGTAAGGCGAGCCGCTGAGGATTACGCCGATGATGTTGTTGTCGTCGCCGATGGGGTACTTGTTGTAGGGGACGATTTCGCAAAATGTGTCGAGTTCGCGGATTCGCCGCGCAATGAGTTGCGTGGTCTGCGAACCAAAATCCAAAATTAATATCTTCTGCATCTTTTTTGTGTTTAAAAAAATCCCAACGCCGTAAGGCGTTGGTTTTCGTTAAAAGAGTTAGTCGCGGACTTTCTTGAAGACCATTACGGTGCGGTTGACGTTGTAGATCGAGAGCACCTGGTGGTCGGCTTCCGGCAGGGTGAAAAATTCGGCGGTGTCGTCCACGCGGCCAAAGCCGCCAAATTTCAGGTTGTCGGAATTCAAGATTATCTTGTAAACGCCCGGCTCGGGGACGTAGAACTTGTAGTCGGGTATGCAAGCCGTCGGGTGGAAATTGAAGACGAAAATCAATCCGCCCTTCATCTCTACGACGGTGTGGTTTTGCTCGTCCATGTTGAGCTGGCGGCCGTAGAGATCCTGCATCACGGGGTATTGGCGCACGAGCTTAATCATCGCCTCGTCGAAGTCGTTGAGGAAATGATATTTGAGGTAGTCGGCGTCCATCAGCGACCACTGACGGCGGGCGTGCTTGTAACTCCAGCCGTTGCCCTCGCGGGGGAAGTCGATCCATTCGGGGTGCCCAAACTCGTTGCCCATGAAGTTCATGTACGCCTGGCCGCCGTTGACGATGGTGAACATGCGAATCATCTTGTGCAGGGCGATGCCACGGTCGATGATGTCGCTGCCGATGCTCGTTGACATGCAGAAATACATTTCCTTGTCCATCAGGCGGAAGGCGATTGTCTTGTCGCCGACGAGTGCCTGGTCGTGGCTCTCGGCGTATGCGACGGTCTTGACGAGCGGCAGGCGGTCGTTGAGCACGTGCCACATCTGATAGACGTTCCAATAGTCGTCGCCGACCTCTTTCAAGAGCTTGATCCAATAGTCTGGGATGCCCATTCCGAGGCGGTAGTCGAAGCCGATGCCGCCCATTTCGATTGGCGACGTCAGGCCCGGCATGCCCGAAACGTCCTCGGCGATTGCGATGGAATCGGGATTGAGTCGTTTCATCAGGCAGTTGGCGAGTTGCAGGTACGTAATCGCGTCAAACTCAACGCCGTCGCAAAAATATTTCCACTGGTCGAAACTCTCGATGTTGCCGTGGTGGAAGTACATCATCGAGGTTACGCCGTCGAAGCGGAAGCCGTCGAAGCGAAACTCTTCCATCCAGTAGCGGATGTTGCTGAGAAGGAACTGGATTACCTCGTTTTTGCCGTAGTTGAACAGTTTGGAATCCCACTGCGGGTGGTCGCCGCGTCCGCCGGGGTGGGTGTACTGGTCGTCGGTGCCGTCCATGCGGTTGATGCCCTCGGTGGTGTTTTTGACGGTGTGCGAATGTACGATGTCCATGATGACGCGCAGGCCGGCCTCGTGCGCCGTCTTGATGAGGTGTTTCAATTCCTCGGGCGTGCCGAACCGCGAGCTCGGCGCGAAAAAGTTGCTCACGTGGTAGCCAAACGAGCCGTAGTACGGGTGCTCGGCGATGGCCATTATCTGGATGGTATTGTAGCCGCCCTTGATGATGTGGGGCAGCACGTTGTCTTCAAACTCTTTGTAGGTGCCGACGCCTTCCTTTTCCTGCGCCATTCCGATGTGGCACTCGTAGATGAGCAACGGCTCGTCTTTGGCGGGCTTGAACTTCTTGCGCCCCCAGCTGAACTCTTCTTCGGGTTTCCAGACCTGCGCCGAGAATATTTTGGTAACGTCGTCTTGCACAGCGCGTTTGGTGTAGGCGGGCAGGCGGTCGATGATGCTGTCGTCGGCGCCGTGGACGATAATCTTGAACAGCGAGCCATGCACGAATGTCTTGCCGAATGTCTTGTCGTCGAGGAAGATTTCCCAGATGCCGTCGTCGCGCTTTTTGAGCGGGTGCTGGTAGCGTTCCCACTTGTTGAAGTCGCCGAAGATGTACATCTCTTTTGCGGCGGGCGCCCACTCGCGGTACCACCAGCCGTGGTCATCTTTGGAATAATTGAGTCCGAGGTAGTTGTACTGACCCGCAAACTCTACGAGCCCGCCGGGGTAGTAAGATTCGAGTTCCTTGAGTTTGCCTTGGAACCTCAGGTAACGCGCCTCAACGTCGCCCTTCACCGGGTCGAGCCAATGGTCGTCAAGAATGGCGAGGTGAAGCGGCTCGGGGGCTTTTTGTGCTTTTTTCTGTGCCACAGGCGTTTCTGCGGTCTGTTTGGTGTTGGTCTTCTTTGCCATAATTGATAGGTTTTGTGTTTTTTGACGAGCGAATTTAGAAAAATAAAACCGAGCCACAAAAAAAATATGCAAAAATATTATCATATTTTGCAATAAAGCCAATATATCATCGTTTTATAAACAAATGAAAGACAAAAATGAAGTTTAACTAAACCCCAGGTTGCCTATGAATGAAAGTTACACTAATGCAAACTCCCTCAGGAACAAGTACACATCGCTCGACACGCTCAACGACATTGTCCGCGACTTCGACGACATCGACAGCGACATCTTCGCCGGAATTGATTCGATGATGCTCTCGCCAAGCCAGGACACTATGAACAAGATTTACGCATATCTGTAGCGGCCAGCGTTCCTGACGGATCCAGTAATTTTACGGAAAATTATCACTCACCGCCGAGGAGGTTACTAAGCTCCAACGGCGGTGTTTATTTTTTTTTGGAAAATAGGATGATTATATGTACTTTTGCGTTTGTTAACATTAATAATTCTTCAAAAAATGGCGACAATAGTATTACAAGTACCCGACGAGACGCTTGTCAACAAGGTAAGGCAGGTATGCAATATGCTTCAGGGCGTTGTGTCCGTGAAGGTAGAAAAGGCAAAGGAACGAGAAACTCCTGTTGTAGAGGATTTTGACATCACTAAAACGGCCGCATTCAAGGAGGCCATGGACGATGTTAAGAATGGACGAGTGACGGAGTATGAATCTGTTGATGATTTATTTGACAAATTAGGGATAAAGGTATGAAGTACACTATCAGAACCACCAATAAGTTCGACAAGGATATGAAACGCTGCGAGAAACGTGGCTATAAGATGGATTTAATTAAAGATGCCATGTCCATACTCGTGGAAACTGGTTCTTTACCTGCCAAATATCGTCCTCGCAAATTGTCGGGCGACAAGGAAGGAATTTGGGAGTGCCATATTCAGTCTGATTGGTCGATGACATGGGAGCAGAACGATAAGTACTTGACGCTCCTATTTTTACAGACAGGAACTCACTCGGATATGTTCTGATATGGCGTAACATTTGAAAAGTGGAAATGGAGTTTTTCAATAATTTAGCGAAGATATTTGTTTATGACCCGGAGGCGCCATTATTGTTCAATAGCGGGCAGTTCCTGCTGTTGTTCCTGGTGTTTCTGACGGTGTACAATCTCATTTATAAGCGTAAACAGTTAGTTTCCATATATATAACGCTGTTCAGCCTGTTCTTTTATTACAAGAGCAGCGGCAGTTATGTGCTTATTCTTGTCGCGACGACGATTATAGACTACGTCATCGGCAACCGTCTTGCGGCGACCGAGGACGCGCGGCGGCGGAAGTTGTGGGCTGCTCTTGGAGTTGTGCCAAGCATGTTGCTGTTGGCGTATTTTAAGTACACTAACTTCATAATTTTTAACATTGACCAAATCGTCGGCAGTAATTTCGGTTTCATGGAGATTTTCTTGCCGGTGGGAATTTCGTTTTACACATTTCAAAGTGTAAGTTACATCATCGACATATATTGGCAGCGTGTCAAGCCTGCTAAGAGCCTGATTGACTTTGCTTTTTACCTGACATTCTTTCCGCAGTTAGTCGCCGGCCCTATCGTCAAGGCCAACCTTTTCCTTCCTCAACTCGAACAGACTCCGGCGCTCACGAAGGAGAAGGCGTATTCGGGATTGTGGCTGATAGTGACAGGCTTGTTCAAGAAAGCGGTGATTGCCAACTACATAGCGCAGTACAACGACCTCATTTTTGCTGCGCCGCAGACTTATAATGGCTTTGAAAACCTGATGGCGGTGCTGGGTTACGCATTGCAGATTTTCTGTGATTTTGCGGGCTATTCTGACATGGCTATCGGCATCGGACGGATCATGGGCTATGATTTGGGCGTCAACTTCAAGTCGCCGTATAAGAGCCTTACTGTCAGTGAGTTCTGGAAACGGTGGCATATTTCGTTATCGTCGTGGCTTATGGAATACCTCTACATTCCGCTCGGCGGCAATAGGGAAGTGTCCAAGTTTTCGGTCGTTTCCGTTCCTGTCCTCGTCGCGCTTTCCGCAGCGTTGACCTGTGGGGTGGGGGGCTGGACGATTGCGTTGGCGGCAGTGGGAATAGTCGGGTTAATTGCCTATAAGACAGACAATAGGATTTGTATAGTGGCAACTCTCGCCGGGGCGACCATTATCGCGGCGGCTTTGTATATGCAAGGTTTTGTGATTGCGCCGACGATAACTGCCGTGTGCGTCGTCGCATGGGTCGTCACGATTGCTTTCCCGCAGACAGTCAAGATGATACGCACTGATGTCAACCTTCTCCTCACGATGCTCATCGGCGGACTTTGGCACGGCGCGTCGTGGAAGTTTGTGATGTGGGGCGGCGCGCATGGCGTTGCCCTCGGCATCGACAAAATCCTCAAAAAAATCCTTCCCGAGAACCGAATCACAAAAACTTTGACTTGGCTGGGCACTTTCATCGTTGTCGTGGTGCTGTGGATGTTTTTCAGGGCGAGCGACATTACAGTCGAGACTGAGGACGGCACGGCTGTCGTCGACGCATTTCAAGTGCCGCT
>CAJOJG010000069.1 GCA_905234655.1 uncultured Bacteroidales bacterium | reverse complement strand
AATTCGACGTTGTCAGAAGATGAAAAACTTAAAAGAGGCATAGGGAGCCAGAACAAAGCCAAAGTATTAGTAATGGTTGAAAGTCAAGATGTTGAAGATCATTTATATTTTTTTGCTTGTTGATACAATGTTTTTGGGTAGTTTGATGCCTACCTCCCAATAACTTGCAAAATTATTGAATCGTTGGCAATGTTGCAAATTTTTTTTCGTGGAGACATTATTTTTTTGTAAAATTTCGTATCAAATAGCTAAAGACATAGTTACTCTTTGATAATCACAGGATTTTGTATTTTGATATTCTCGCATGGATTCGTGGGCAGACTATTGGAGAACAATGCTATTGTCTGTTTTGGAAGCAAGGAATTCAATACAGAAAAACTATCCACTTGGTAATCCACGAAAGTGGACGCCCCGTCGTTATTGTAAGTCAATGCCCTAACGAATCCTTTGGAACCAACTACCATATATGTTTTGCCATCGGGTCCATAGTAGGTTCTTGAAACCGGTATCACACCCGGTATAAAATCTTCAAATGCAATGGTGATTGGAGAAGTGCAATCGGGAATGCCATCCAATATGTTAATTTGCCACATTATATAGTTGGGAACGTTTATCGCAAACAAGTATATGCACTCATTGTTCCAAGAAAGCGCACATTCCATAAGCCGTGCATTAGATTTTTTGTTTACAACCATATCTTCCAAATTGTGAACGGAAGTTATAGTAAAGTTTGCCGTGCTGCGGTCAAACGTTCCATAAACGACATTGAAATCGTAACGCGTAACAAAATGAGTCCCATTCCGAGACAAATTGATATTGGATTTCGCATTTGCCATTCCGTCTGGCCACGGTACAATTTCGTGAAGCGAAAGCCCATCTGACGTAAGCAAATATTTGTATATGGAGTCTTTGGAACAGTCTATAATCCAAATGTCGTTGCCATTGGCATGGCAGACTGTCAACATGTAGTTTACATCATTCCACCCAATATCAAATTGATGCTCGGAAACTATTTCGTTTTTGTCGAGGTCAATTATAAGGTATTTGCTATCGAGAAAGGAATATACCAAGTTTTTTGAGGGAACAGGGACAAAGCGGACGCTGGTTTGGTGATTTTCCGAAATGATATTTTCGCCGCCATCCAACAAAATTCCTTCCCCATTGTACACGCTCCCATTACTGAACACAAGGCGTAAAGTACCTTCTGAATCCACATACCAAAATACAGGATAATTCTTCCTATTTATTCCAGTCAGAGGAGAAACTTCTACCGTCCCCGTCCTGAAATCAAAACAATAGCCGCATATATTCCACATTTTTACCCCGTCGCCCTGTGCCATCACAACTGACGAAAAAAAGGCATTGCAGATTGCGACAATCCACAATGCCAATGTGCGTAGGTAAATGCGTGTTACCATTTTTGCAAGTCTCTTACAAATCTTACTCTTAGCACCTCGTCAGGATTGTTGCAAGAGATAAGAGTAATGTCCTTATATTCATTACCTTTTCGCGGCCAAATCACAGACACACCGCAATCATAGTGCGGAAGCGTGGACGGTGGCACATAATACCACATTGCCAAACTGAAAGGGTGAGAGAAAAAGACATCCTTGTCCTCATTGCATTGCGCCACCAGACGACCTACTGGACCATTTGCATTCATATGCAGTTCCAACTTGTCAGCGGCTTTCACCTTGTTAGGGAAAAGCGAATTGTACCTTGTGATATCCGACAATATCGGGATATGGAAATCTTTGAGTTTGTTTCCCCTTTTGTCCTCCATCAACCAGTCAATTTCAGCTTGGGATATTGCAGAGAAACAATCGTACCAATTGTAGAAGAATCCATACTTCGAACCTTCGTCATCTCCTGGAAGAGAATAAAAGGTAGAGAAATACGCGCAGTGAAGGTAATCCAACAACCATTCCTGCATTACACTTCCATCCGAATTTTTAATCCGAAGTGTTCTGTGTGGAACACGACGCTCCTCACCCGTTGTGACTGATACGCTTCGAACATAAACCGTATCAATCTTCCAGATTATTAGACCGTCCTTTGAAAGGCTGCGAGAAGGGATGTCTTCACCCACTGTACCTGTGTCATCGACAAACGATGCAATCACATCGTCTTCATCTTCCTCTTGACAAGATGGCATTGCCACAACTGCAGCAATTAGCACGATGAATCTTAGTAGAAGTTTTTTCATTTCTTGTTATAAAATATTTGTTTTGTTTAGTTGTCTCTGTGTGATTTTGAATCACGATGCAAAAGTATGACTAATTTTTGAGATATGCAAATTTTTTTGAACTTAAATTCAACTTAAAAAAGCAACGATTTGAATTTCAGGATTACGGGAGGAATAAAAATTTTAGCAATGGTGATGGTTAAAGCCTTATTTTCGCAAAATTTCGCAAAAAAAGATTATTTCGTTGAATTTTAGGATTTTTTCTTATCTTTACACCGTGAATCCTAATTACAAAAATATGAAAAGATTTTTTCTCATACCCGTGCTGCTTGCGGCTCAAATCGCTGCAAATGCGCAAAGCACTGAGCAACTGATGCTCTCCGGCTGGAAATTCCAGAAGGGAAAGGCCGACAACGCCCAAAATGCCAATTTTGACGATTCAAAATGGCAGTCGGTGACTATCCCGCACGACTGGGCTATCTCTGGCCCGTTCGACAAAGAAATTGACAAACAGGTTGTTGCAATCGTACAAAACGGCGAGCAGGAGGCTTCCGAAAAGACAGGGCGCTCGGGTTCGCTGCCGTGGATTGGCGAAGGATGGTACCGCAATTCAATCGTGATTCCTGACGGCTACAGCCATGCGGAACTCGTCTTCGACGGCGCAATGTCCGAGCCTCGTGTCTACATCGACGGCAAGGAGGCTGGCTACTGGGCTTACGGCTATAACACGTTCAAAATCGACATCACCGATTTCCTGCCCAAAAACGGCGGCTCACTCGCACAGGGCAGCCACACGATAGCCGTCCACCTCCAAAATGTCGATGAGTCAAGCCGTTGGTATCCGGGCGCGGGGCTTTACCGCCCGGTTAGGCTTTTGCTCTCCCAAGATGCGGCGATAGAAACGTGGGGAATTTTTGCAAGGACAACGGCTCTTTCCGCCGACCACAAGACTGCGCGCGTAGCTGTCACGACCCAAATCCGCGCGGACAAGACCGATGGCTTCAAGATTGTCCACACGCTCGTGGGCGACGGCGCGGAAGTCTCTAAATCAGAGGCTTGGGTCAGCGACAGCCGCTCCACTGAACAGGTTTTGACGGTCAATAATCCAAAGCTCTGGTCTCCTGAGACTCCCACACTCTACAATCTCGTCACTACACTTTATAAAGATGGCAAGGTCGTCGACCGCCGTGAAACTCCGACCGGCATCCGCTCGATAAGTTATGATGCCGACGGTTTTAGGCTCAACGGCGAGGTTGTCAAATTCCGTGGCGTGTGCCTCCACCACGACCTCGGACCCCTCGGCGCGGCGTTCAACAAAGCCGCATTCCGCCGCCAGGTGACGCTCTTGAAGGAGATTGGATGTAATGCAATCCGCACAAGCCACAACATGCCCGCGCCCTGGCAGATGGACATCTGCGACGAGATGGGAATGTTGGTGATGGCGGAATCGTGCGACATGTGGGTATATCCAAAATGCAAAAATGGCTACTCTAAATTTTTTGAGCAGGTTGACAATTCGTCGCCAAACGCCGACGGCCGTCCGTGGTGGCAGCGTGATTTCGAGAACCTCGTGCTTGTCCACCGTAACCATCCGTCGATTGTGATGTGGAGCATTGGCAACGAAATTCCTGACCAGTCGAGCTCAACTGGCCTTAAATACACCCGCAAAATCCAGGACTTGATTCATTCTTTAGACAACACGCGACTTTGCACACAGGGGCTTGACCGTGGAGATGGCGCGATTTGGGCTGGCGTGTTCCAAGCCACTGACGTTCCGGGCTTTAACTACAGGCTCCACCTTTACCAAAAAGGACATGACAACTCGCCGTCGGGCGCGGTGCTTGGTACTGAGACCTGCTCGACAGTCTCGAGCCGTGGCGTATACAAGTTCCCTGTCGAGGAAAACCACGGCGACGCATACGAGGACGGGCAGATTTCGAGCTACGACCTCGAGAGTTGCATCTGGAGCAATCTTCCCGACGACGACTGGATTTGGCAGGACAAAGCGCCGTGGGTGACGGGCGAATTTGTGTGGACAGGTTTCGACTACCTCGGCGAGCCTACGCCCTACGATGAATATTGGCCGTCAAGAAGTTCATACTTTGGAATCTACGACCTCGCCGGACTGCCCAAAGACCGCGCGTACCTCTACCGCACCCACTGGGCTCCCGAAAAGGAAACCCTCCACATCCTCCCTCACTGGACTTGGAAAGACCGCAAGGGCAAGGTCACGCCGGTTTTCGTCTATACGTCGTACCCCGAGGCTGAACTTTTCATTAACGGAAAGTCACAGGGCAGGCAGAAACATATCGACATTTCTTTGGACGACTACCTCAACAACCGCATCGACGTGAAGATGCCATGGGGCGACATGTCCAAGTTTGCCGACCCGAACGCTCCCGCCGACAAGAACCGCCTCAACCGCTACCGCCTGCGCTGGATGGACGTGAAATATGAACCTGGCGAAATAAAGGTCGTCGCATACGACAAGAACGGCAACCGTGCCGCCGAAAAGGTCATCAAAACCGCAGGCAAGCCCCATCGCATCGTCCTCGAAGCCGACCGCACGGCACTTTCCGCAACTCCCACGAAGGACGGCAAACCGATTTCAACGCCCGATTTGAGCTTCGTCACGGTGAAGGTCGTTGACAAGGACGGCAACATCTGCCCCGACGCTACGAACCAACTTTCAGTGAGCGTCTCCGGCGTTGCCAAGTTCAACTCGATGTGCAACGGCGACGCGACATCCCTCGAAGTCTTCACAAAACCGACGATGAAAGCCTTCCACGGCATGTTGGTCGCAGTCATCGAAGCCACCGCCACCACCGGCACGTCTACCGTCACTGTCACCGGCAATGGCCTGAAATCACAGACCATTAAGTTGGAAATCCGATAGAAACACATATCACGACTCTAACTTTAACAGGGGTTCCCGCCCCTGTTTTTTTATTTTTGTCGCTTCGCGAGAAATCGTCCGCAAGGACGCCCCAAAAAACAGAAATATTTCGTCCGCAAGGACGACCGTAACAAAATAATCCCAAATATTCATAGGGTTTTCGTATTTTTATGTGTTATAATTACAAACAATATAAGAGTTCAGACATATAAATTAACCAACACACGTAAAAATGCGATTTAAAATCCTACTCATCCTTTTGGCGATGGCGACTTGTGCCGCCGCGCAGAAGAAGTACACTGTCAGTGGATACATCACTGACCAAAAGTCATCTGAAACGCTCATCAGCGCGACAATCTACGACGAGGTTTCTAAAACTGGAGCTATCACAAACGTATTCGGCTTTTATTCACTGACGCTCCCGGAAGGCCGCCACACGCTTAAGTACCACTATGTCGGCTATGTCGTACAGACCCGCGAAATCGACCTCAAGGAAAACACCACAATCAACATCGCCCTGACCGACGACAATGAAATCGGCGAAATTGTCGTCACTGCCCAAAAGGACGAGGCTGGCATCACGTCCACAAAAATGGGCAGCATCGACGTGCCGGCGCGCATCGTAGAGCACACGCCCGCAATCCTCGGCGAGACCGACGTAATGCGCACCGTCCAACTAATGCCCGGCGTACAGCAAGGCTCGCTCGGCACATCTTCAATATATGTGCGCGGCGGCGGCGGCGACGAAAACCTCATCCTCCTCGACGGCTCGCCGATATATAAAGTAGACCATTTGTTTGGATTCTTCTCAGTTTTCACGCCCGAAGCCATCAAGAAAGTCACATTCTACAAATCGTCATTCCCGGCGCGGTATAATGGGCGCGTGTCGTCAGTGATAGACGTCAGGACAAAGGACGGCGACATGCAGGATTTCAAGCAGAGTTTTTCCATTGGACTATTGACATCGAGGTTCACCATCGAAGGCCCGATTAAGAAGGACAAGACATCGTTCTCGCTCTCCGGCCGCACGACATACCTCTCGCTGCTCACAACGCCGGTAATGTCGCTCATAAAAATCGACGGCGAAAAGATAAACTTCGGTTACTGGTTCTACGACCTTAACGCAAAGGTCAACCACAAATTCTCCGACAAAGACCGCCTCTACGTAAGCTTTTACCGTGGCGTCGACAAACTTTGGATGCGCGACAAGTATGAATACAAGGACAGCGACTATGACAAATCCAAGAACGATGAAAAATATTACCTCCGTTGGGGAAATCTGCTCACAACAACACGATGGAACCACGTATTCTCGCCGCGACTGTTCTCCAACGCCACACTCTCGTTCAACAAATACAAAATGGCCATCGGTGACAGGTACAAAGAAGACCGCACTTCCACGTTCTATGACTATCAACTTGGCACAAGAGAGGTCCGCAGCTGGAAAAGCGATTACGAATCGGAATATAACTCGTCTATTGTGGACCTCGGAATCGCCGACGACTTCGACTTCATGCCCGGCGACAAGCATGACCTCAAGTTTGGATTCAACTACATCCACCACATCTTCGACCCTGAGACTTCTCACACAAAAATTAAAAACACAAACACCGAAGATGCCACAGACACACTCATGACCCACCCCGGCGCAAAGAAAATCAACGCCGAGGAACTCTCGCTGTATGTCGAGGACGACTGGAAAGTGCTCGACAACCTGCACATCAACCCCGGATTTGCATACACGCTTTTTGCTGTCGGCGGAAAGACGTACTCAAACTTCCAGCCAAGGTTCTCCATAAAATACACCGCCGCAAAGGACGTCTCTTTCAAGGCGTCGTACACACGCATGAGCCAGTGTGTCCACCTGCTGACATCTACGCCGATTTCATTGCCGACAGACCTTTGGGTGCCGATCACGAAGGACATCAAGCCTGAAATCGCCAACCAATATTCCATCGGTGCATACTACACTGGACTGAAGATGTGGGAGTTGTCTGTGGAAGGCTACTACAAACAGCTCGACAACGTCCTCGAATATAAAGACGGCATGAGCTTCATGGGATTCTCCGCCGACTGGCAAAAACTCGTCTCCATGGGCAAGGGCACTTCAAAGGGCATAGAGTTCATGGCGCAGAAAAACACCGGCAAGGCGACCGGCTGGATAAGCTACACATTGAGCAAATCAGACCGTGATTTTGACGAATACTCACAGGTCAACAATGGCGACCCGTTCCCCTTCACCTACGACCGCCGCCACAACATCGCCATCGTATACAACCAAAAGTTCAACGACAGGATTGACCTCGACGTGACATGGAACTACTTCAGCGGCGCACATGCCACAATCTCGCTTTCAAAAGAACAGATTGTCCTGCCCGAAAGCCGCACTGTGAGACACAGCGATTGGAACCCTGACAAATACGAATATACCTACACCACCACAACAAACAACACCGACTACGTCGACTATGTAGACAACCGCAACAACTACACCCTGCCGGCATCGCACCTGATGTGCGTCGGCGTCAACTTCCACAAGCAGAAAAAACGTTGCGAGCGCATATTCAACATCTCGGTCTATAATGTCTACAACGCAAAGAACCCCAACCTCTGTTTCTCAGAGAGCGACGGTGAACGCCTCAAACTCCGCAAAATCACAATCCTTCCAATAATCCCCTCGTTTACATTCACATACAAATTCTAATCAGAGCCATGAAAAATCTACATATAATCATCCTGGCGTGCATAGTCGCCACACTCGCCGCCTGCACCGAAGACCTGCCGATAGACGCGGCACCGACCACTGGAATACTGTGCCTTAACGGCTACCTATACTCCGACTGCGACACAAACCTCCTCTACGTGACCACGACCGGTGTCTCAAGCCCCAAGAATGTCAAGGATGCCACGGTAAGGATGTTTGTGAACGGCACGCTCGCCGAGGAGAAAACTCAATCTGACTCCACTACCGGCGGCTACTACCACCTCAAGACAAAATTCCACCCCGGCGACGTCGTGCGCATAGAGGCCGACTATAACGGACTACATGCCTACCGTGAAGCCACAGTGCCGGACGTTCCGAAAGACCTCCATTTCAGCGTCACGCCGATAAAGAGCAAGTCTTTCTACGACCAAGAATATGAAGAATACGTCCACTACGACATGTACCGCATAGACATCAGTTTCACAGACATTTCGTCCGGCTCCAACTACTACCGCCTGTACACAAACTATGACAAGTACAAAATTGACAATCAAGACCACCGGGAGAGAATCATCGACACTGTGTATTACGACGGCATACCATACGAGGAATGGCGCGATTCGGTGTACTATTCGAGGGACACTATCCACTATTACACAAACGACTCCTACTATGACGACATGAACGAGGACTTGTACATCGGCGAGGCCGCGCCGCTGACAGACGAGGAGATGTCCGCCGATAACGATTTCATGGACGGCCTTTACAACTACTACAACGTCTTCAACAACTCACGGTTTGCGGGCGGAAAGTGCGAACTGAAGATTTACCAACAAGCCGGTTTTGGCAGCAGGTACAGCAGTAGCGGCGATGGTTTCCCGCCCGAAGAAGTCACAGTCTACAGCGACGACCCGACACCGCCGGAATATTACTACACCCAATACGTCGGCATAGAGTCCATCGACGAGCAGGGCTACTACTACATCAAATCCCTCAACGGATACGAATCCGGCGCATACAGTAACGACGAACTCACAGGCTCCGTCAAGATGTGGCGCAATGTCGAGGGCGGCAGCGGCAACATCATCTTCGCCTCCCGCGCCATGGAAAAAGTCGTTGTCCTCGACGGCTACACCCCAAAAGTAAAAATCGTGGAGCGGCGCGACGAAGCGAGGTATTGAAACTAAAAATTTTTTTGCCAATCTCGCAAATAATCACCACCTTTGCAAAAAATATAACTAAAAACTCTATCTATGAAAGGAATTGTACTGGCAGGTGGCTCGGGAACAAGGCTCTATCCCATCACCAAAGGCATCTCGAAGCAGTTGATGCCCATATACGACAAACCGATGGTATATTACCCGATAAGCGTCCTGATGCTTGCCGGAATACGTGAAATATTGATAATCTCGACGCCATTCGACCTGCCCGGATTCAAGCGTCTCCTCGGTGACGGCAGCGACTACGGTGTCCATTTTGAATACGCCGAGCAGCCATCGCCAGACGGACTTGCCCAGGCGTTCACAATCGGCGCGGACTTCATTGGCGACGACAGCGTGTGCCTTGTCTTAGGCGACAATATCTTCCATGGCGCGGGCTTCACGGGACTTCTCCGCGAGGCTGTCCACACCGCCGACGTCGACAAGAAAGCCACAGTGTTTGGCTACTGGGTCAACGACCCCGAGCGTTACGGTGTTGCGGAGTTTGACAAGGACGGTAACTGCCTATCTATCGAGGAAAAGCCGTCCAAGCCAAAGAGCAACTACGCCGTCGTCGGTCTGTACTTCTACCCCAACAAGGTAGTCAATGTTGCAAAAAACATCAAGCCATCGGCGCGTGGCGAGTATGAAATCACGACCGTCAACCAGTGGTTCCTTAACGACAAGGAACTCAAAGTCCAGAAGCTTCCGCGAGGTTTTGCATGGCTCGACACTGGCACGCATGACTCGCTCTCCGAAGCCTCCACATACATCGAAGTCCTCGAAAAACGCCAGGGGCTTAAGATTGCCTGTCTCGAAGGCATCGCATTCCGCAGCGGCTGGATTGACGCAGACCGTATGCGCGAACTCGCCAAACCGATGCTCAAAAACCAATACGGACAATACCTCCTCAAGGTAATCGACGAGGTGGCAGAGACCGGCAACCCAAATCTCGAATAGCGCAATGTCAACACCAAACAAAATAGCCCTCATCACCGGCATCACGGGTCAAGACGGCTCATACCTTGCGGAGTTCCTGCTCGCGAAAGGCTACCAAGTCCACGGCATGATACGCCGCAGCTCGGTGGACTACCGCGAGAGGATTGCTCACCTCGAAGGCAAGCCTGACTTCCACCTCCACTACGCCGACATGATTGACTCCATGTCGCTCGTGAAACTCATCGGCATCGTAAAGCCAACCGAAATCTACAACCTCGCCGCGCAGAGCCACGTCCAAGTGTCATTCGACTCGCCAGAATACACCGCCGACGTCGACGCAGTGGGAGTGTTGAGGATATTGGAGGCTGTCAGGACAAACCACCTCGAACACTCCTGCCGCATCTACCAGGCATCGACCTCCGAACTGTACGGAAAGGTGGAGTCCGTACCCCAGAACGAGGAAACGCCGTTCCACCCGTACTCGCCATACGCAATCGCAAAACTCTACGGCTACTGGATTATAAAAGAATACCGCGAGGCATACGGAATGTACTGTTGTTCCGGCATACTGTTCAACCACGAGAGCGAGCGCAGGGGCGAGACCTTCGTGACACGTAAAATCACACTCGCCGCCGCCCGAATCGCCCAGGGCAAACAGGAAAAACTCTACCTCGGCAACCTCTCCTCGCTCCGTGACTGGGGCTATGCGAAGGACTACGTGGAGTGCATGTGGCTCATACTCCAACAGGAACAGCCCGACGACTTTGTCATCGCCACCGGCGTACAGCACACTGTCAGGGAGTTTGCCCAGCTCGCGTTCCGTGCGGCAGGCATCACGCTCCAGTTCGAGGGCGAGGGCATCGACGAGAAAGGCGTGTGCGTCTCCGGCCCAGCCAACCTCGTCGGAAAGACGCTCGTGGAAGTCAGCGAGGATTTTTACCGCCCAACGGACGTTGTTAACCTCCTTGGCGACCCCGCCAAGGCGCGCACAAAACTCGGTTGGAACCCGCAGAAGACATCCTTCGAACAACTCGTCTCGATAATGATGAAGCACGACATGGAGAAGATTGCCGCCGACCATGTGGCTGGCGTAATGAGAATCAACCTCGCCGAGTACCTCGAAAAAGGTGTTGTAAAATAGCCAAAAACGAAGATGCGGACACGGTGGATTGAGAAATACATGGCTGCGGCGGTCATAACGCTCATGGCGGTAATATCGCCATGCGAAGCCCATGCGCAGGTCTTGAACGTCAGACTTAAAAACATCCGCTACTACGCCAGCACACGATGCGGCGACGAGAACCCGGTGCTTGTGAAAGTGTGCTTCTCGACCTCGTACAAAAAGCCGATGGACTTGGACATGGTTGTCAAATACAGCGACGCGATAGTCTACACCAGCAAGGTCAGTGAATGTGACCGTGAAGGAAACATATACTACAGTTTCTGCTGCAAGGACGACGAGTCAAACAGTTTTGACATCTACTTCCGCGCCCCCGACGGCGAACAGAGCCGCCGCTTCTCCATCTTCGCCAAACCAGACTGAAACGAAAAATACCGTGAATTTCATCGTCAATTTTTTTTAAAAAAAACGCCGTAGGCGGCAAAAAAATATGTTAATTGCAAGACAGAAAAAACAGGAAAACATCGCTGAGTACGTCGTCTACATGTACCAGATTGAGGACATGATGAGGGCGTGCAACATGGACATTGAAATTGTCAAGAAGAACATCATAAGCCAATACCAGCAGCCGCAGCCGATAATCGACGAAATCACATACTGGTACGACAACATCATAGCCCTTATGCGCAACCAAAAAATCGAGCAAAAAGGCCATCTTCAGGAAATATTGAACGTAGTCGCCGACCTCAACGACCTCCACCTCCAACTTCTCCGCTCCCCGCTCCATCCCGACTACAAGTCCGCATATCAGGATGCCGCGCCCGTCATTGGCCAATCCATCGCCATTACCAAGACCAATGGCGCGTCGGAAATCGAAGTATGCTTTGAGATGATGTACATGATACTCCTGCTCCGCCTCCAAAAGAAGGAAATCTCCACCGACACCTCCTTCGCAATCTCCAAAATCTCCCACATGCTGGCGATTCTCAGCGATAAATACAAGAAAAACGAGGACGAAGGTTTGGATTTCTGAAAACTTTTTGTTTAAATTTATTTGTTTTTATGCGAAATAACCATTAATTTTGTTGCAGAAAACAAAAGTCACATTTCAAGTATATAAATGGAAGAAAACACAACAAATCAAGCGCAGACAGCCGAGGCGGCAGAATCTTACGGCGCCGACAGCATCCAAGTGCTCGAAGGTCTTGAAGCCGTCAGGAAAAGGCCCGCGATGTACATCGGCGACACCGGCGAAAGGGGGCTGCACCACCTTGTGTATGAGGTAGTTGACAACTCCATCGACGAGGCTCTCGCAGGCTACTGCAACAATATCGACGTATATATCAACTGGGACGAATCAATCACCGTCAGGGACAACGGACGCGGCATCCCGACCGACTACCACGAGAAGGAAGGCAAGTCGGCATTGGAAGTGGTTTTGACCATCCTCCACGCCGGCGGCAAGTTCAACAAAAATTCCTACAAAGTCTCCGGCGGCCTCCACGGCGTGGGCGTTTCGTGCGTCAACGCGCTTTCCACCTACTTCAAGGCGACAATCAAGCGCGGCGGCAAGATTTACCAACAGGAATATTCCATCGGCAAGCCGACCACGGAAGTAGTCGTCGTGGGCGAATGTGAGCACGACGACACCGGCACCGAAATCACCTTCAAGCCCGACGACAGCATCTTCACGTGCCACGTATATCAGTGGGACATCCTCTCGGCCCGTCTCCGTGAACTCGCGTTCCTTAATAAAGGTGTGCATCTCGAACTCCACGACATGCGTCCCGACGCCGAAGGCAACACGCGCCACGATACGTTCTATTCCGAAAATGGACTCAAAGATTTCATCGACTATCTCGAAGTAAGCAAAGACGAACTCTGCCGAATCATCTACCTCAACACCGAGAAAAACGGCATTCCAATCGAGGTGGCGATGCAGTACAACAACACTTACCGCGAGAATATCCATAGCTACGTCAACAACATCAACACCCACGAGGGCGGCACACACTTGACGGGCTTCCGTCGCGGCCTGACCCGCACATTGAAGCAATACGCCGAAAAAGCCAACCTCCTCGACAAGAAGATTGAAATCAATGGCGACGACTTCCGCGAGGGTCTTACCGCCATTATTTCCGTCAAGGTCCAGGAACCGCAATTCGAGGGCCAGACCAAGACGAAACTCGGCAACAACGAAGTTGCGCCCGCTGTGGACGCCGCAATCGCCGAATCGCTGACCAACTACCTCGAAGAAAATCCTGGCGACGCGAAGATGATTGTCAACAAAGTACTTCTTGCAGCGCGCGCGCGTCTCGCCGCCGCCAACGCAAGGAAACTCGTCCAGTCGCAGCAAAACGTCCTCAAAGGCGCAGGCCTGCCAGGCAAACTCGCCGACTGTTCGTCCCGCGACCACACAAAGACCGAGATTTTCATAGTCGAGGGTGATTCCGCAGGCGGCACGGCAAAGCAAGGACGCGACCGTATGTATCAGGCTATCTTGCCGTTGCGTGGTAAAATCCTCAACGTCGAGAAGGCGATGCAATTCAAGACGCTCGAAAACGAAGAAATCAAGAACATCTACACCGCGCTCGGCATCACAATCGGAACGGAAGAAGACTCTCAGGCGGCAAACCTCAAGGACATCCGCTACGACAAGATAATCATCATGACCGATGCCGATGTCGATGGCGCACATATTCAGACACTTGCGATGACGCTATTCTTCCGCTACATGAAGGAAGTAATCGAACGCGGACACCTCTACCTCGCCAACCCGCCGCTCTACCTCGTAAAGCGCGGCAAGCAGCAGCGGTATTGCTGGACCGAGGAGCAGCGCACACAGGCGATAAAGGATTTCGCCAACGGACAGGAAGACGCCTGCACCGTCCAGCGGTACAAAGGTCTGGGCGAAATGAACGCCGACCAGCTTTGGGAAACCACCATGAACCCCGAGACCCGCACCCTGAAACTCGTTACAATCGAGAACGCCGCCGAAGCCGACCGCACCTTTGCGATGCTCATGGGCGACGACGTGCCGCCACGCCGCGAGTTCATCGAACAAAACGCAGTGTACGCAAATATTGATGCATAAAACTACACTTACCTAATACAATATTATGATCAGAAAACTATTCTCATTATCGCTCATGGCTTGTCTTGCGGCTGGCGCGACAGCACAGCCCAGCGGCGGCAAGAAAATCAGCAACGAGCTGATAGGCATCTTCTTTGAGGACATCAGCTCGTCTGCCGACGGCGGACTTTCCGCAGAACTAATCCAAAACGGCTCTTTCGAGTACAGCCCGATTGAAAAAGACGGCTGGGGACCCGGCACTGCGTGGAAATTTGCACGTCCCGGCCATTCGCTCGGATACATGGAGCCGCGCCAGCAGAACCCAATCCACCCTAACAATCCTACCTACATGCACATCAATGTAGAGCGTGTGAAGGAGTTCTACGACTATAATGGATGGAAGGGTGTCGGATTGCAGAACGACGGATTTGATGGTATTAACGTAAAGAAAGGCGCAAAATACGACTTTTCGTCATTCTTCCGCAATACGGACGGAAAGGATAAGGAATTCAGGATTGTGCTTTCAGTCCCACCGGCTCATCCGTTCGGTCCTGAAGCAAACAACCCGAAAGTCCTTGCAGAGTCCACAATAAAAGTCAGCGGTAACGACTGGAAAAAATACACCTGCACGCTCGAACCGTCCGAGGATTGTGACAAGGCTTCGCTCCAAGTCCTTTCCCTCACGCAGGGCGAATATGACATCGACATGGTTTCGCTCTACCCGCAGGAGACTTTCAAGGGGCACGGCTTGAGGAAAGACCTCGCACAGGCACTCGCCGACCTCAACCCTAAGTTCATGCGCTTCCCGGGCGGATGCGTTGTGCATGGCGGCGGCGACGGTTTTTGGAATACCTACCACTGGAAGAACTCCATCGGCCCGAAGGAGCAACGCAAAGCCTTGAAAAACACATGGGGCTACCACCAGTCGCTCTCTATCGGCTACTTTGAATATTTCCAGTTCTGTGAAGACCTCGGCATGGAGCCGGTGCCAATCCTTCCGTGCGGTGTCAGCTGTCAGGGTACCAATGGCGGCTGGGGAATGTGGCCTCACCAGGCGCAGGACGCTTGCCCGATGGAAGACATGGACAAGTGGACACAGGACGCACTCGACCTCATCGAGTGGGCTAACGGCGACGTCAACACCACTTGGGGCAGGAAGCGCGCCGAGGCCGGACACCCCAAGCCGTTCAATCTCAAGTACTTGGGCATTGGCAACGAGGAAAAAATCACACCCGGGTTCGAGGAGCGTTTTAAGTACATGTACGACCGCATCACGGCAAAATATCCAAACATTGTGATTGTCGGAACTGCCGGTCCTGGCTCACACAAGGACAATCCTGACTACGAGGCTGGCTGGAAGTTGGCGGAGAAGCTTAACATTCCGATTCTTGACGAGCATTACTACGAGAAGCGTGACTATTTCCTCACATCGCGCCAGTACGACAACTACCCGCGCGACCGCAAGACAAAGGTCTACCTCGGCGAATATGCCTCGAAGGACAAGAAGCTCATCGACGCACTTGCAGAAGGACTTTATCTGCTCCATGTTGAGCGTAATGCGGATGTTGTGGTTATGACATCATACGCCCCGCTTTTCGCCCGTAAAGGCGCGACAAACTGGGATCCGGACTTGATTTATTTTGACAACGAAAAGCCGTACCTCACATGCAGCTACTACGTTCAGCAGATGTTTGGACAATCAAGCGGCGACTATTACTATGGCGACTGCGTCAAGTTTGACCGCGCGTCGGACAATCTCCTCGGCCAGTCCGTTATCTACGACAGCAAGTCCAAGAAACTCTACGTTAAAATATGCAACGCTGGCTCACAGGCGGCACAGGCTAACATCGATCTCTCGAAGTTCAAAATCGAACCTGATGCCCAGAAGACCACAATCTCCGGCAATCCTGACGACGAGAACAATTACGAAAAACAGCCTATAATTCCCGTCAAGGAGTCTGTGAAACTGAAAGCAAAATTCGCTGAAAAGATTGCGCCGTACTCCATCACGATGTGGACGATTCAGTTGTAATCCTATATGCGCATCAAAATAAAAATGCCATCCCGCCAGTAACCATTATTGTCAGGATGGCATTTTT
>CAJOJG010000068.1 GCA_905234655.1 uncultured Bacteroidales bacterium | reverse complement strand
AGCATATCATTCCACTTTTTCAAACGACTTTTTGCTCACTCGTTCCACTTTTTCAAGGGACTTTTTGTGCGTTGACGCCACTTTTTCAAGGGACTTTGCAAATATAAGGTGAAAAATGGAGATTTACAAAAACAATTCCCTTTTTCACGCAAAAATTGCTAAATTTGCACCTTGGAAATTTGCACAACATCACGTACAAGAAAAATGAACAGACTTACAAGGATAACTATCTATATATCAATGGTGTTCGCTATAGCGATGACCACAGGATGCGGCGGGGACGACGTGGACTACGGCATACTGAGGGTCGTGCCTAATGACGCCGGCGTCATCATAAAGGCCAACGACCTCACCACGCTCTGCTCCTCGCTCGGCACTTCAAACGCGGCATGGAACCAACTCCGAAAAATGCCGCAGATGAAGACGTTGGACGACGCAATCAACACTTTGGACACCCTCATCAGAAACAACCACAAAATCAAGTCCGTGCTCGACGGGCAGGAAGCCGTCATATCGTTCCACAAAGAAGGCCTCGACAAAGTCCATCCGCTGATTGCCGTGAAAATCGACAAGCAAAAGGCAATCATGCTGCTGGAGACAGTGAGGTCGATTGCCATAAAGCAAAACAAAAAGTTCACCACAAAACGGTACGACCATTGGGAGATATACAGCATCGAGTCCGCAGACGAAAAGCACAAAACAGTCTACCTGAGCATGTCGTATGCCAGTGGGTTCCTATTGGCAAGCACGTCAAAAATCACCGCCGAACAGACTGTCCGCCATATCGCGACAAAGGACGGCAATATTACACAAGACCCGTCGCTCAAGCAGCTTCTTAAATCTGCGAGAGCCGACAGGACTGCCGCCCTAATCTTTGACTACAACAAGCTTAACGAAATGTTGGGCGCAAGCCTCCAGAAGGGAAAGTCGAAAATCTCGACCTTCGCCCAATATTCTGTCCTCGACATTGAGCTCGAAAAAAACACCATAAGATGCTACGGATATACCGACAGCCCCAAGGCGAGGCACATACTTAGCGTCATCAGGAGCCAAAAGCCGGTGGAAAACTCATGCCAGGCGTACCTGCCGTCCAAGACCACATCATTTTTCTCAATGGGGCTGAGCGACGTACATTCTTTTGCCGACGACTACCACAACCATCTCCGCGCGACCGACACGTACACCGCGTACAGGGACAATGACAAGCACATCAACGTCAAGTACGGCATAGAACTCGCTGACATTCTGTATTCAAGCATTGGCAAGCGCATAACTGAGTTCACATGCACATACGGAATCGCCGGCCGCGCTAATGACAGCTACATAGTCGCCGAGTTGAAGAATCCCAAGGACTTCGAGTCCAAGATGTCCGCGCTGTGCAAGACTGCCCGCAGCATCGAGAACATCGCCGACAAGGACGGGCTTTTTAATGTAAAGACATCTGCTGGAAAGTCGTACCGCGCCTATAAATTCCCGATTAAGCACATGTTCTCCTCGTACTTCGGACAGATGTTCTCCGTGATGTCGGACTACATGATGATGTACAACGGCAATGCTGTGTTCGGAGCATCTGTGGACGCGCTGTACGAGTACGCCAACAATGTCGACAATGGCAAGGTCCTGTCCTCAAACTCCATGTTCGACTCTTACGACGAGTACCTCACGCCAGAGAGCAATCTTTTTTACTACATTGACATCGCATACTCGCAGGGCGATGTCGCCTCCAGGCTCAATAATTCAAGTGCCGCCGAACTCAAGAAAAACTACCGCAACCTTCAGGACATCCGCTCGACTTCCTTGCAGTACAGCCATGTCGAGAATGACTTGTACTACACAAACGCCTCTATGATGTACAGCAACATCATCGAGGCGGACCGGTGCGTCTCGTGGCTTGCGAAGGCGGACACGTCGATTATATCAAAGCCGCAGGTCTTCACTGACAAATCCAACAACGACAAGGAAATATTTGTCCAGGACGAGACCAACAAGATATACCTTTTTGACAAAAATGGGAAATGCAGGCTTGTGAAACAGATTGGCGAGCCGCTTGTAAGCCACGCAATCCCCATCGACTGTTATGGAAACGGCAACCGTCAGTACGTATTTGCCACCGAGCATTTCATATATGCCCTCGACCGCAAGGGCCGTTTCCTCGACAACTTCCCCGTCGAGCTGCCGGCCTCGCTTTCAAGTGAAATATCGGTGTTCGACTACGAGGGGACTCACGACTACCGCATCTTTGTCCCATGCTCGGACAGAAGGCTGTACGTCTACACAAAGGAGGGCGTACAGTTGTCCGCATGGTCTCCATTTGTCACAAACGAGCCTGTGATAACTCCCGTCCAGCATTTCAGGATTAATGAAAACGACTATCTTGTCTTCGCTGACAACCTCAAGACATACATCATAAACCGTCGCGGCGAGATTCGCACTAATGTCACCAACACATTCTCAAAGTCAAAAAACTCGCTCTATTACCGCGAGGAATACGGCGGCGAGACAAGGCTTGTGACCAGTAACTCGTCCGGCGAGATTAAGTACATATACTCTGACGGCTCCACGAAGTCAAAGTCATTCAACCACCTGACCGCCAACCACCATTTTGTACTCCAAGACCTTGACGGCGATGGCTCCAACGAGTATATCTTCACCGACAAGGACAAACTTTACGTCTACAATGCGGACGGCACGGAGATTTTCACGCGGGACTTTGACGGCTCGATTGGACGACCGACGATATTCACATTCTCCGCGCGCGACGTGAGGATTGGCGTTACGTGCCGGTCATGCGCCCAACTGTACCTTATCGACAACAAGGGCAAGATTTGCAAGGGTTTTCCGCTCCAAGGCGTGTCCGAGTTCTCGATTGCAAAACTTAACAGCAGCGACAAGTTCAGCATCCTGACCGGCAACACTGACAACTACCTGTATAACTATTGGATTCAGTAGGCTGTGGAATGTTACGGCTGGGACGAACCCCACCGTTTGCCGCCGTTCTCCACTCCCAACAAGTCCAGCACCCTGAACACCACCGTGTCGACGACCTCGCTAACACTGTCGGGCGCGGAGTAAAAACTTGGCGTTGCCGGGCATACGATTCCGCCGGCGAGTGTTACGGTCTCCATGTTTCGGATGTGGATGAGGCTGTAGGGTGTTTCGCGGACGACGAGGACAATGCGGCGGCGTTCTTTGAGCATGACGTCTGCGGCGCGGAGTAGGAGAGTGTCGGATATGCCGCCCGCAATCCTACCGAGCGTCCCCATTGAGCACGGGCATACTACCATCGAGTCACAGCGGCTGCTGCCCGAGGCGAATGGCGCGGTGAAATCGCTGTCGGAGTACAATGTCGCCTTGCCGCCGACCTCGATGCCGCCGACTTCCTGCCGCGCAATCTCCCCGGCGTTTCTCGACATCACGACCGACACCTGCGACACCTGCGGCGACTCACACAAATATTTCAACAGCCTCTGCGCATAGATACTGCCGCTCGCACCCGATATGCCCAAAACAACGTTCATTTTTTATATTTCGTATCCACTTCGTCCAATAGTCCCATTATCTCGTCCACGTCCATTGATGTGACGAGTTTCATCCTGTAATTCTTAAAATCTGGCAACGCCTTGAAATACTGGGAGTAATGACGGCGCATTTCCAATATGCCACGTTTGTCGCCCTTCCACTGCATCGAGGTCGTCAGTTGGAGTTTTGCAAGCCTGACGCGCTCGTGGACATCGGGCTCGGGTGGCAGCACGCCGGTCTCGAGGTATTCGTGTGTGGTCCTGAAAATCCACGGGCAACCTACTGCGGCGCGCCCAATCATTATCGCGTCAACGCCGTATCTGTCAATCATTTCCTTCGCCTTTTGCGGCGAGTCTACATCGCCGTTGCCGATGATTGGTATGTGCATGCGCGGGTTATTCTTCACTGCGCCGATTAGCGTCCAGTCAGCGTCGCCCTTGTATAGTTGCATGCGTGTTCGTCCGTGGATGGCAAGCGCCCGTATGCCTGTGTCTTGGAGACGCTCGGCGAGTTCCACGATTATCTTTGAGTTGTCGTCCCAGCCGAGGCGTGTCTTTACCGTCACAGGTATTCCGGGGACGGCGGCGACGACGCGGCGGGCGATTTCGACCATCAAGTCTGGAGTCTGCAAAAGCCCCGCCCCGTCGCCGCGTGTGGCTATTTTCTTTACCGGACAGCCACAATTAATGTCTATCAAGTCGGGTTTTACCTCCGCCGCGAGCAGTGCCGCCTCGACCATGTGGTCGGGATCGTGGCCGTAGATTTGGATTCCCACAGGCCGTTCGACGTCCTCGATGTGCATCTTCTTGACCGTGCGGTCGATGTTGCGTATCAAAGCCTCGCTCGCGATGAACTCCGTGTACATCAAATCCGCGCCGTACTGCTTGCAAATCAGGCGGAACGACACGTCAGTCACGTCCTCCATCGGCGCAAGTATCAGCGGGTAGCGCGGTATCTCTATGTTTCCTATTTTGAGCATTGGTCGGGAAAAAAATTTTTTTGCAAAGTAACAAACTTTTTTTTGAAATCAGAAATCAAAGGCTTAACTTTGCAGCCGGATTTTGATAAAAAACACATCATGACAGACTTCCTTATCGAAATATTCCGCGAATTGTCGGAGTTCCTGATGTCCACATTCACGGACTGGGGCTTGGGCTACGACATGGCCAACTTGTTCAAAAACATCATCAACTTCGTGTTCATCGGCTGCATAAGCGCGTTGAGTTGGTACATCGCAAAGTTCATCATCATCAGGGTCGTGCATGCCATCGTGCGCAAGACCGAGAACAAGTACGACGACCAGCTTGTCAACCACAAGGTCGTCGAGCCGCTGAGCCAGATATTCCCGGCGGCGTACATATACTACCTCATACAGTTTGCCGTGAGCGACCCGGAGTGGGTGGAGCGCATAAGGAACTTGTGCTTTTCATGGAACATATTCTCTGTGATCATAATCCTGTTCCGAGCCATTGACGCTATCCACGACATCATCTCGGACATCCTCGCGCAAAAGCAGCGCAAGACCAATATCCGTGGCTACGTCCAGGTCGCCAAAATCATCATCGGACTTTTTGGCGGACTTGGCATTATCTCCATCCTCATCGGCAAAAATCCATTGACGCTTTTCGGCGGTCTTGCCGGCATGTCGGCGATATTGATGTTGGTGTTCAAGGACTCAATATCGGGCTTTGTGGCGAGCATCCAGCTGACCTCCCTCGACATGGTAAAGATGAACGACTGGATCACGATGGCTAACCGCAACATCGAGGGCAACGTCGTCGAGATTACGCTCAACACTGTCAAGGTGCGTAACTTCGACAATTCGGTTGTGACTGTCCCGACCGCTAACCTCATGAGCGAATCGTTCATTAACTGGAGCAACATGCAGGAAATGGAGGCCCGCCGCATGAAGAGGACGATAATGATCGACGCCGATTCCATAAAGACCGCATCGCCCGAACTCGTCGACCGCCTGAAGAAGATTCCATTGCTGACGGACTACATCGCGGAGCGCGTCCAGGAGGCTGCCGACGCGACGGACAACCTGTTGGTGTTCGAAAAACGCGAAATCACAAACCTCGAACTTTTCAGAAAGTACATCGAGCTCTACATCAAGGCCAACTACCAGGTCTTCAAGAAATACAAACCCACCACAATCAAGGACGAGAAGGGCAATGCCCGCGAACTCTACGTCATCGAGGACAAGGCCGACTTCCTCAAGCTCCACGGCGACAATGCCGCCGGGTACCTCATGGAGTACAAGGGCATGACCATTATCAAGGATTTCGACAAGTTCACTAAGGAGTTCCGCCAGAGCCTTATTGTCGACAAGAAGGACAAGAAGACCTACTACCCGATTGTCCATGTCAAGGACACGACCTACATCAACAACCGTTCAAAGACCTTCATCAAACCTCAGCGTATCATCGTCAAGGACGGTACGTTTGTGGAGAATGGACACTTGATGGTACGCCAGATGCAACAGTCGGCCACCGGCGTACCGCTTGAAATCTACTGCTTCACCAAGATTACCGAGTGGGCAGGTTTTGAGAAGATTCAGTCGGCGTTCTTCGAGCATCTTTTTGCAATCATAAAGGACTTCGAACTCCGCGCATACCAGTTCAGCAAAAGCGACTTGAGGGAATACGCCGACAAGTAGTCTCTTAGTCGAAGATGGCTTTCCCTTAGTCGAAAATGACTTTTTCGCTGTCGGAGAAGGATTCGTAGCCGGAGATTATCACCTTTTCGCCGGGCTCGAGCCCGTCCATGACTTCGTAATATTTGGGGTTTTGGCGGCCGATTTTTATGCTGCGCTTAGTGGCAAGCTTCCCGGACGGGTCAAGGACATAAATCCATGAGCCGCCAGTCTTTTGGAAGAATGTGCCTTTGGGGATAAGGATTGCGTTGTCCGACTGCCCGAGTTGGAGGTTGAGGTAGTAAGTCTGTCCGCTGCGGATATTGTCGGGTGTCTGCCCCTCAAACTTGAAGTCCGCGCGGAACTTGCCGTTGCGCACCTCGGGGTATACCTTCCGGATTTTTGCCTCAAAATGCTCGTCGTTTCTGTCGAATGTCGCCGACAGTCCGGAAGTCACACGGTCGATATAATGCTCGTCTATCTGAGCCTCGATTTTATAGTTGTCAAGCGAGTTGAGTTGTCCAATCTTTGTGCCAGCCATGACGCTCTGACCCCTCACGGCATCGAGGAAGCCAAGTTCGCCGTCGATGTTTGCGCGGATTGTGAGGTTGTCCTTGCGCCTGCGGATTATCTCCATGTTCTTGCGCATGTTGTCAAGGCTTTCGTTAAGTTGAGCGACCTGGACGCTGCGGTAGATGCTGTCCTGGCGTATGCGTTCCTTGACGAGGTTAAGTTGGCCAGTGGCAAGTTCGTAGTCCTCTTGCGCAACCGTGAACTCCTCCTTCGGGCAGAGATTGTCGGCGAACAACGCCTTTTTCTGCTCGTATGCGCGTCTTGTACGGCGCACGTCGAGTGTGTATTGGAGTTTGTTCTGCTCAAGCCCAAGTTTCTCCTGCTGCATGGAAATCAACGTGTTGCGCAGGTGGTTCTCCTTTTCCGCGAGGTCGGCCTCGGCGTTCAGGATTTGGAGGTCGAGGTTCTCGTTTGAAAGGCGCAAGATGACGTCGCCGGCCTTCAGTTTTGAGCCTTCCTCGTTTATGATTTCCTCGACGACACCGCCTTCGAGCGGGCTTATTTGCACTGTCGTCATCGGCATTGCCTGTCCGCTTAGCCTCACGTAATCCGCAAACTCGCCGTCAATCACAGTCGCCGTCCTGAAATCGTCCCTCGATGCCTTGACCGCTGACGTGTCGTTATTGATGACCATGAATGTCAAAATCACCGCAATCGCCCCGCCGACGTAGTACGGAATGTATTTCTTTTGGACGAACTTCCTCCATCCAGTCTTCTGTTCTATAACTCTGTCCATGATTATCTCGTTTTTATATTATTCATTATTTTCTTTCCTCTACAGATACCCCTCTCCATTGTAGTACCGCAGCACCGCGTCCTTAATCTTAAAGGTAAAAACAGCGTTCAGGTATTGTGCGTAACTTTCTAAAAACTTGTTGTTCACAGTGTTGAACTCAATGTATGGCGTGAGGCCTTGTTGGAATTTCTTTTTTGAGATTTCGAGGTATTCGAGTTGGAAAGCGGCGTTCTGTTTCGCGCTGTGCATCGCAGCCTCGGCGGAGTTGCGCTCATCGGCGGCTTTGTAGACCTCGTTTTCAATTTCTCGCTGTTTCTCTTGGAGTTCCAACTGCGAGATTTTATAGTCCGATTTTTTTCGCGAAACGTTGGATATGAAACTTAACTTGTTGAAAATAGGAATGTTGAGTTGGAGTTGGATGTATTTTTGCGCATTGTTCTTGATTTGGTCGTGGAATGACGGCGCAAGGTCGAAGTCGTGTATGAGCATCGAATGTGACGACACCCAGCCGGCGTTCAAGTTCAGGCTCGGAAGGCACTGCCATTTGGCGGTTTTGAAGTCGAGTTCCGACATGAGCGTTTTGTTCTTTACGACTGCCAATTCAGGCGCATTTTCCCTCGCGTATTGCACAATCTGCTCTGTCGCAGCCGTTTGAAGTTCGGTGTCATTGAACGTCGTGTCGATTTCGAGCGGCTCGTCGTTTGGAAAGTTCATCGTCTCTTTCAGCAACAACATCGCGGCGTTGAGTGTTGCCTTTGTCGTGGCGAGTTTGTATTTAAGTTCCGCACAAAAACTCTCCTTCTCCAAGACGTCGTAACGGCTTTTTTGACCGAGTTCGACTTCCTTTTTGACCCTCGTGGCATCGGTCTCGGCGTTTTGGACCTGGCTTTCTATGACTTCGTGCAACTTTTTGTAATACAAAACGTTATAGAACGCCTGCATTGTCGAAAGGCAAATCTCGTCGTTCTTTATTTGTTCGTTTGTCCTTCCGTTGAGGACGGCGATTTTGGAGGTTTTGATGTCGTTTATGGCCTTAAAACCGTCGAACAGTGTTATCGAGCCGGAGATTTGGTACTGGTCTTGGAGCATCTTGAGGTCGGTGTACAAGTTTGTCGACGGGTCGGGCGTGCGTCCGCTGATGAGGCTGATGTCCGAGTATGCGTTCACGTTAGGCGAAAAAGCGTTGAAGAACGCCTCGCGCCGTGTCGTCGTCGCCTGGTGGTTCTGCTCCTGCGTTTTTTTTACCGCCAACGAGTTTTCAACTGCGTATTTCATGCAGTCGTCGAGCGTCATCGTCCCCTGCGCCTGGACATTCAGGAATCCAATCGTTGTGATGGCTAATATGTAGATTGACTTTACCATGTTTTTTACATTTTGTTTGTTTGCTTTAGAATTTTACATTCACTGTGCCAAAATACATAATGTATTGATTCGGAGTGGATTGTGATTTTTGTGGAGTGTAAAAGTGTAAAAATTTTTTACAGTTGCTGTAAAAAAAATTTACAACAAAATAAAAAATCAATATTTTTGTGGCTGATACTAACAATTAAACAAAAATGAAACGCTTACTAATCATCGCGCTCTTGGCGGCAATCACCACCATCACCGCAAGCGCACAGCCCTACGACTACGACGTTGACCAACTTCGCGACGAGTGGAACAAGACAATCACCGTCCCCAATTCTGACGCGCCCATCGTCGAAAAACTATTCCAGGCGTGGAACAAAAAGTTCCCGACAGGGTTCGCCGAGATTTTCGACACCTACAAGAAAACCGGCAAGCCCGGCGACGACGACTTCAAGGTTGACTACGCCCCCAAAAACGGCTTCATCGAAATCTTTGGCGAATATTATTTCATCGCCGATGTGGACGGCAATTACCTGAAAGGCGACACGATTACAAAAAATCAAATCTGCCAAGCCGTATATTGGAACCTTCCCAACGGCAACAAACTCTTCGGCGTCAGCGTCCTGGTGACCGGCGAATGTTTTGACAACTGTGCCGTATTCTTCTACGAATACAACGCCGCCAAAGGCACGCTCGCGCCCCGCGCCGACATCGTAAAAAGAGTGATGGACAAAGTAGGCGACGACACCGAAATCTTCGTCCAACTGCCCAAAGTGGGCCGCGACCTCAGATACAACGACTTCAACTCGCTAAACGACAAAATCATCAAATGGAACGGTAATGGATTTTAGTGCCCTACGGGCAGAAATCTTACAAATCCGTTACAAATCTGTATAAAAGAGATTTGTAAGATTTGAAAAAATTTGAAAGATTTCCCGCGTAGCGGCTAAAACACATTTCCGCGTAGCGGAAACAAATACTAATCAAATTTTATTATGAAAAGATTACTACTTACACTCTGCGCCGCCGCGACGATGCTCTCGGCGGCATTGGCGCAAAAGCCAAAGACCGAGACACAAGTCTATCTGTGTTTCGGACAGTCAAACATGGAAGGCAACGCCCCAATCGAGGAAATCGACCGTCAGGGCATCGACCCGCGCTTCCAGATGATGGCGGCCGTCGATTTCCCAAAAATGGGGCGCAAAATGGGCAAGACATACCCCGCAGTGCCGCCCTTGTGCCGCGAAAACAACGGACTGACCCCCGTCGACTACTTCGGCCGCACGATGGTGGAAAACCTGCCACAAAACGTCAACATCTGCGTCATCAACGTCGCAATCGGCGGCTGCGACATCAAGGCGTTCATGAAAGACAGCATCGCCGCCTACTGCACCAAATGCCCCTCGTGGATGGTCGGGATGTTGAAGGCATACGACAACAACCCCTACCAACGCCTCGTCGATATGGCGAAAATCGCACAGAAAAAAGGCACAATCAAAGGCATCCTACTTCATCAGGGCGAGACCAACACCGGACAGGAAGCATGGCTCGGCATGGTCAAGTCGGTATATGACGACCTGATGAAAGACCTCAACCTCAACCCCAATGAAGTCCCCTTGCTCGCCGGCGAAGTGGTCAACAGCGACCGTGGCGGCGTATGCGCGGCACACAACCCCGTCGTCAACCGCCTGCCCGAAGTCATCAAAAACGCCCACGTAATCAGTTCCAGCGCGTGTCCCGAGACATTCGACCAACTACACTTCAACGCCGAGGGCTACCGTATGCTCGGCCGCCGGTACGCCTTCAAGATGCTCAGCCTACTCGGCGTCACGCCCAAAGACAATTCCAACCCGCGCGCCAACCTACTCGTGTCGCCCGTGATGCACATTATGAAATTCCGATTCGACCGCGCACAAAACAAGATGGTCGAGGACGAAAACGGCGGCAGCCTTCGCGCTGCGACCTTCAACCTCTACGCCCCCAACGCCAAGAAAGTGGAATTTTCGAGCCAATTCACCGACGGCCTCAAGCCGATGGTCAAAAACTCGCAAGGCGTATGGTCGATAACCCTCACGCCCGAAAAACCCGACATCTACCCGTACAATTTTGTCGTTGACGGCGTTGCAATATCCGACCCCGCCAATATGAACGTCTTCCCCAACGAGAATTTCAAGGCGTCGCTCTTTGAAGCCCCCGACCACAAGATGCTCTACACCGTCAGGGACGTACCCCACGGCCGCGTTACCTACATGAACTACAAGTCCGACAACCTCGGCGTATATCGTCCGCTCGTCGTCTATACCCCCGCCGAATACGAGCAAAACCCCAACAAGCAATACCCCGTCTTTTACCTCGTCAGCGGCACCACCGACACCGAGGAAACATGGTACAAAGTCGGCAAATTCAACACAATCCTCGACAATCTCATCGCCGACGGCAAGGCAGTCCCGATGATTGTAGCCCTTCCCTACGGCAACATGCTACACGGCACGCCCAACCCCGCCACCATGGACGCAATACCTATGTATCAGCAATTTACCGACGTACTGACGAAGGAAATAATGCCCTTCGTCGAAAAGAACTTCCGCACCAAAACCGACAAAAACAGCCGCGCAATCGCCGGATTCTCTCGTGGCGGCGGCCAGTCGCAGTTTGCAGCCTTCACCAACCCCGACAAATTCGCCTACATGGGTTCGTTCAGCGCGTACCTCATCCCCGAGGCGATGGACAAGTGTTTCGACGGCAACATCAACGCCGACTTCATGAAAAACAACTACAAACTCATCTGGTACGGCGTCGGCAAAGACGACTTCCTATACCGCAACGTCCAGACCCACCTCGACTACTTCAAGCAAAAAGGCATCGCCTTCAAGTACAAAGAGACCGACGGCGGCCACACCTGGATGAACGCAAGAGACTATCTCGCAGAGGTTTACCAGTTGCTGTTTAAATAAAGGGATGAAGTGATTCTACAAAAAAAGGGACGCATCAATGTGCGCCCCTTTTTTTTGCCTCGCCTTATTGCACATCCTTCAATCCGTCCGCGCCGTATTGAGCAATCTTGCCGTCGTGAGACAGAAAAGTGTCTCAAAGTTCTTCGTCGGTCATTTCCCAATCGTCGGCAAATACGGCCGTGGCGCGTCCCGAATATTGCCCGAATGTACGTTTCTTGGTCTTTTTTGCCGTGGTGTCCGCGTTGCTGTTCAACAACAATACCGCCAGATTATATATCGCCAGTTGCTGTTCGTCGGTCAGCATCTTGAACGTCTGTTCCATTTGTGAATGACTCATAATTATCGCATTTTAATGGTTAATAATGCAAATGTACTAATATTAATCCGATTTGCAAAAAATAAAAGCCATTCTCTTTTTGGCAAATAAAAATACCCACCCTACTTAATCACCTTCCGCAACTGGTCCGCGATGGACTTCATGCCCTTGGCCGTCGGGTGGCCCCAACGCTTTTCGACGTTTTGAAGCTGGATGCAGGGTATGTTGTAGTGCTTGCAGATGGTCGTGGTGGATTCCACGATGTCGGGGCGAAGCTCGCTATTGACGACGAAATAAATATCGACGTTGGGATAGCGCGATAGAGCCTCATCGAGAAGTTTGGCGAGGGCAGGGCGGTAATAGAAAAGGTCGCCGCGCTTGAAGTCGGAATACTGGTAGTTGCCCACCTTCGCGCCCGCCCAGCTGTCGTTGGTGCAGCCGAAGATAATCAGTATGTCGGGGCTGCCAACACGCGGAAGCCGCGTTACAAACGCCCTGGGCGAGTAGTCCTCGTCGTTGTAGCCTGTGTAAGAGATAGTTGCGCCGCTGTAAGACTCGTTTTTTTCCAAGAGGAAGCCGCCGTCCTTGACAAACTGCCACCACCACGTGAGCCGCACGCTCACCACGTCGGAACGCGAAGTGTCGATTTTCTGAAAATACCACGGCTCGTTTTCCGCCGGGATGTAGCCCTCGAATGTCGAATACGAATCGCCAAGTATCGAGACGCGCTTCTTGCTCTGCGCCATAACGGCCTGAATACCAACGCACAGAAGGATGATTAGGATGAGATTTCGTTTCATATTGTGATTGATGATTGATTAGTTTTGAATTTCGATTTTTAATTTTCAACTTTCAATTGTTTGATGACAATGGACGACGGACGAAGCTTTGGTTTGCTATATTTGATATATAGTTCTGCATTTTCGGCTTTGAACGTCTTTGAGTCAAACTGCATGACGGTCTTTGACGGCGAAAAACTTATTGAAAAATTATCGGTCTGTATCTTGCCGTTACGATTTTCTTCCATTTTACTTTTGATTTCGAACCGCATATCCAATTCCGGAAGATAAAGGAATTCTTCCTGTGTCTGCGACGAATGTCCTACTGTATATAACCGATTTGCCATTTCCTTGCAATTTATAAATTCAAAATCGCCATTTTTGCGCGATGCATTTTCAACCGCAAAGTTATAATAATTTCGTTGAAAAATGAAAAATATCTGTCAAATTTTACCAAAAGCCTATATCTTCGTTATTTTTTGTTAAAGTGCGTTTTATGTTGTCTTATTTTGGTAAATTTGCGCCCACAAAAACAATATATGGACACAAGAAACCGCTGCATAGTCATTCGTCAAATTCTAATCCTGCTGATTTCCATTGTCACTGCGCATAATGTTTGTGCGCAGGATCCGACCTATGTCCATAAGTATGGCAATGTCCTGTCCGCCAAGTCGTTCCTTTTCAATGACGGTTTCACGTTCAGCAACAAGTCCACCGGTCTTAACTACATTCCGGACCTACATTCCGGCATCGGGATTGGCGTTTGGTGGAAGTATTTTCCGTTTGATGTGTGTTACCGTCAGGAAATTTCTCCGATAGGCCCGGACGGCGAGTACCACCATGTCAAGACTACCGACATGCAACTGCGCGGGTATAACCGATTTTTTGCCGGTGATATTTATATCCAGAACTACAATGGCTTTTATGAGGCGATACAAAACCGCTACCAAATCAAGCAGCCAGACCTTGTCGATTTGCCATACAACCCCGACCTGTCCGTGTTCCAGTTTGACATGGTTGGAAAGTACATATTCAACAACGAGGAGTTTTCGTACAAGGCAGGTTTCACGGCTGGCGAGCGTCAGAAGGTCTCCGCTGGCAGCGCGACGGCGGGGGCGGCATTGTACTTCTTGAGGATTAAGTCCGACAGCCTCCTTGTCAAGGAGCAGAGCACCGACCTCAAGTCCTGCAACCTCGGTGTCAATGGCGGCTACGCATATAATTATGTCTTTGGCAAACATTCGACGCTGTTTGGCTCTGTCATGGTGGGACTTAACGCGAGCACGTCCATTTTCCACGGTTGGGTGTCCGATAAGATCAGCCTCTCGCCGGTTTTCCACGGCAAGGCCGCCTATTGGCTTAACTATGACAAGTGGTCTTTCGGCATTACAGCCACTTATAACCTCATCCACCACACCCTCGACGATGCCATGACGGTCTATGTCCACACGCGACGGACGGAGATTGTAGTCATCAGGCGGTTTTGGCTCAAGAAAAATGGTTAATTTTTCATTATTATTTTGTAGTTTTAGAAAAAGTAGGTAATTTTAGGCTGTAAAAAACGTACAAAATTCTTGGATAATGAAAAATACAATTTTGACATTCGCGGCTGCGGTCATGGTACTGCTATGTGGCTGTAATTCAGATATAAAACTGTCACCAGGACAGGCGTACTTCGCGTCTTTCACATATACTGGCAACGATTCCCTGTTCGACCCGGCGGACTTGGGCAGTGGCGAGGTCTTTAACCCGATACTGCAAGGCTCGTATAGCGACGCTTCTATCTGCCGTAAGGGCGATGACTATTACATGGCGGTCGCTAACTACACCTTCTTCCCCGGTATCCCGGTGCTGCACAGCAAGGATTTGGTCAACTGGGAGCAGATATGTTTTGCGTTCCCGACCGAGCAGCAGTTGTTCAACACCTCGCTGAGGGCGGAGCAGGGCTTGTTCCCGTCCACAATCCGCTATAACAAGCACAACGACATGTTCTATATAACCGGCACTCTTGTCGGCGGCGGCGGTCATTTTGTCATAAAGGCCAAAGACCCTGCCGGCCCGTGGAGCGACCCCGAGTGGCTGTATGGTTTTGGCGGTGTCCATCCGTCGTTGTTTTTCGATGAAGACGGAAAGGCATACCTCCTTAACCAGGGCAATCCTGGCAGCGAGCCTATGTACTTGGACTTCAAGGTCATTTGGTGCCAGCAGTTTGACCTCAACTCGCTCAAAGTCTTCGGCGACAGGCGTCCGATACTGGAAGGTGGCGATATTTTGGAGAAAAAGCCGGTGTGGCTCGAGTCGCCACAGATGTTCCGTAAGGGCGAGTATTACTATCTCATAGCCTCCGAGGGCGGCTCGCTCGGTAACGGCTATTCGTCGTGCGTGTACCGTTCTAAGAATATTTGGGGGCCATACGAGCATTACGAACAAAATCCAATCGTCACCCAACGCCGCCTTACTCCCGGTCGCGAGAAGGCGGTGACTAACACTGGCCGTGTCGACATGGTGGAGGCGAAGGACGGCGAGTGGTACGCAGTCTTCCAGGGTGTCCGTCCGTATTCCGCGAGCAACGATTGTAACCAGGGTCGTGAGACATTCTTGATGCCGGTGACATGGGATGGCGAGTGGCCATACATAATCCGAAACGGCGAGCCTTTGCCAAACAAGATAAAAGCACCGTTTGGCGCACGTTATAATAATGACACTGTGCCTTTTGCCCATTATATCCCGCATGGCAACTTCAAGTATGTCGAGCGTTTCGAGTCAGACACACTGCCGATGCAGTGGAATATACTTCGCACGCCCTCGAGCATGCCCATCGTGCCAAATGGCGAGGAGGGCCTCGTGTTGCCATTGGAAATCAACAACATCCGCTCGCAGCGTCATGCCGGTTTTATCGGCATTCGCCAGATGCACGATGTGTTCAGCGTAGAGACTGAGATGCACTTCGAGCCTCAGGAGCCGACGGAGTTTGCCGGACTTGCGATGTACCTTAACGACGAGCGCAACTATGAGTTTGGCGTCGGCTACCGTGACGATGGGTACTGGCTCATTGTGCAGAAGGCTGTAAAGGACGACGGCGGCATATCCAAGGAGGATGTCAAGGTCGCACGTCTGACAGAAAAGTTCGTCGGCAGAGTTTTCCTGAAGATTGAGCGCATGGAGGAAGGCTTTGCGTTCTCCTATAAGTTCAACGCTGGCGACGAGTATGTGACCCTTGCGGGAAATGTGCCGGTCGATTACCTGTCGATAGCCCGTAGCGGCGGATTTTATGGAGTTGTTATTGGACTTTACGCATCGTTGGAGGAAATTTAAAAAAAAGTTTGCACTTTTTTCGACAACAACATTACAAAACACTAATATTCTATCATTTACACTAAAAATTATCAAATGACAAGATTCCGCTGGATAATCTGTTCGCT
>CAJOJG010000067.1 GCA_905234655.1 uncultured Bacteroidales bacterium | reverse complement strand
CGGTATGTCTTTTCTTGCGATTGCGCCATTTTTTATTGTGTTGTTTTCGGGCGCAAAGATACAAAAAAAATTGCAATGAAAAGATTTTATTTTTCTATTAATCGGCAAAATCAGGTTAAACATTTATAAATGTCAAGGCTTAACGGAAATAATACCACAGCCCGGCGACCCACGCCACGAGTGCCGCCCACGAAATCCAGTTGTATTCCACTTTGCGGTTTTTGTGGCGGATGATGTACATTGTTGGCAGCATCAGGAATATGCCGCCTATCCATTCCCAGATGTGGAGTGTGCGTTCCTTGATGCGCCATTTTTCGTGCGTGGCCTTGTATTTGTCGGTGCAGAGGAGTATTGCTCCAATCACGCCTACTGCAAGAAGATAGATGATGAGGTATTGAGTAGTCATTTTATTTACAGATATTAATCATCTGACATCCTAAAAAGTTTGATATTTTAGCAATTTGCGACAATGAAAAGTCGTAACGTCCTGTAAGCCACTTAGAAACCGTAACTTCCGAAACGTGCATTTTTTTTGCAAAATCCCGTTTGCTGATGCCTTTAATTTTCATAATGTCAGCAATTTTTTCTGCAACGGCATACGAAATTTCTAATCCCCGCCGTACCTCAGCCGGAATTTCAGCAAGACATTCACGGAATAATTGGTTTGTTATCATAGTTCAAAAGTTTTGTTGTCAATACCAACAATTACATTCTTCTCTATTGATATAGAGCCGTTTTTTTGTGCCTGCAACAACAACTCATCAAACTTTTGCAAATCAAGTACATAACCGCTTAGCGTGTCGTCTTCTTGATACGTGCGTGTGTTCTTGATTCCGCCATTGCCAACGATTAGGATTTGGTCTGAAATTCTCAGACAATATAATCTTAGTTTTCTTGAATCAATTGACAAGGCTGAAACCCTATCAGACATTTTGCCTTCGGGTCTGAAAAAACGTTCCAAAGCTCCTTTGTCGATTATTTTCTCCAAGGCAAAAAGAATTATCCTGAAATCAGAATTCAGTTTTGCATTGTCCTTAAACTTCTTCAAAAAGTTTTCAAACTCTGATTCATTGTTGCCGTCAAAGCAAATCGAATAAAGGCTTACATTGTCGTTTTGCTCTATCGTTTTTAAAGTTGCTTTTTTCATAGTCATATTGCAGTAATACTATGTCGCAAAATTAAAGATATTTTTTTTTGTTGCAAATGTTTTTGGCTTTTTTATTTGTTTTTCGTTGAATGACTGACTCTTGTAGATATTAATGATTACAACAGTTCCGGCCTGTATTCGAAGTGCATCGTGTCGTAGTGATACCAACGTCCGCCCCATATAAATCCGTGTTTTTCAAATACTTTCACTATTTCCATCGGGATTTTGTTTGCATATTTGATTGTGTCGGTCTCGGATTTGCCTTTGTTTGCCCAAAGCCAGTAGGTGCTGTTGGCGACGTTGATGTCTATGGCGATGCCGTAGCTGTGTGCGCTCTGCCGTTTTGCGCCGCGCACCTGCCGCCAATAGAACGACGACGATTGGGCAAAATATTTTGCGAGATGAGGCTTGTTTGCAAGTTCTTGGGCTATTGCTTTCAGTGTGTCTGCCACGCCGTTTACCTTTGTCATCGGGATTTGCTGTCCAAACCAACTGACTTTCACGAGGTTCTTCTGGACGGCGGCTGCGCTGTTGCCGTACATCTTTTTATAAAGGGCTTCGCTTCGTCCGCGCCCGCAGTCGTTGAGGTATTTGGGTGGCATGGATACCGTGTCGTATTGCATGGAAAACATGTCTTCTATGTCGCAGTCGTCGAGGAGTTCTATGAATGTTTTTTTGCGTCCGTCGTCATAGATGATGCCCTCGCCGTCAGGGAAGATGATTTGGTTGTCGGCGTATTTGAGGTTTTGGCTCGGGTAACACTGGATGAGTTTCTGTGCGCCGAGCGGGATTGTGTCGGCGGGCAGGGCGGCGGTAATGGACGCGATGGCGAAGGTGATGAGTGGGTTCATAATGGATTTGTTTTTTGGACGGTGCAAAGAAAAATGTTTTTGGGCGAAAATGCAAATGAAATTGCAAGATTGTGCAAGCGGAAGGTTGCAATTTTTTTTGGCGGACGGAATTAGTTTTGTATATTTGCGGAAACAAAAAAAAACTGTGGCTTATGACGACATACGAAAGACAACTTTCAGCGATTCAAATGCTTAGCGGCATCGACAGCACCAAGAGTGCCGATGTCATTGATAAAATATGGGGGTTTATCAACGACTTGGTCAATGTGAAAACGCCCAAAAAGCAAAGTGACACTGTTTCTCAGACGGACGATGAATGGACTGAGGAACAAGAGCGTGAAGCGTTTTTGTACACGTCGAAAGTTAACGCTGCCAAAATTCTCGCTAAATATTTGTAGGCTATGAAGTACGAACAACAAGACATTGTAGAAATCAATTTTCTGTTCCCCGACGGAACATTCAAAGTCCACCCCGCACTTATTGTGTCAAACAACGAACTGCAAGAAGAGGAAGGCATAATTTATTTGTGTATGGTTTCGTCCAAATCATACAATCCACAATATTGCTATGAACTATCCGACAATATGTTAACCAAACCGATGATAAAAAAGAGTTATGTTAAGTGTCAGTTGATAGTTGGAAATATAGAACGAGATGTCATTCGCAAAATCAGCCGTGTCAAGCAACCTTATTTTGATGAAATAGTAGAACAGATAAAAGAAACGATTTTCTAAAAGTTTGTTAAAACCGAATGAAAATCTGAAGTGGCGGTTCAGATTTTCGCATGATTCAGGTCGCAACGCCTTCCGAAAAAAGATATTCGGGCGCATCAATGGCATACAGTCAAATATTTTCACGCTGCCGTCAATGAACGTCAGTTCCAATTTGCGGGCGGGGACGGCCTTTGCCGACGTTACCCAGATGAGAGAGGTGATTGGCTTATTTCAGGCATGATGTCAATGTTTTACAATTTTGGGAAATTCAAATATATTTTTGACGTTTGTAGAACAAGGCTCGATATGTATCAAGACATACCGAGCCCCGAAACTCTTTCTGTTTTGCAGATGAGCATTTTTGGTAAACGGCTGCCAAAATTATTTCGACAGCCGTTTGTTCATTCTTCCACTTTTCTTACAGAATCACATCTGAAGATAAAACCTTGTATCAGGCTGTCGTTCGCGTCGTACATTTGCAACAGGCTGTCTGATATGCGAAGTTTCAGGTTGCCGTCGGTGTATGTGCCGGGGGTGAGAAAGATTCTACAGTCCTCGATGTTGTTGATGCTCAGCCTCCTTGAAACATAATCGTCAAGTTTTTCCTTGTCGTTTGTGATGGGTTTTTCCATCAGAAGGATTGAGTCGAAAGGCACAATTAGGATGGAACTTCCGTCCAAGTGCGCTTTGAATTCTTCCCTCTTGTTGGCATCTTGGTTCTTGTCGTTTTCTACAATTCCGCCCGCAACGTCCATTATTTCAAACGGCAAGTCAATGAAGAACATTGTCTTCTTTGCGCCGTTGTTCTTAGACAGTTGTTCTATGCTCATTGCTGTTGATGATGATTGACTTGGCGGCAGTTGTGGAATCGCCCGCCCTTTCGCCGCCCGCCCTCGGCAGTTTCACGCCCGACACGGCTTCCAAAAATGTACTTTTGCCGGCTTGTGTAGCACCTGCAACGCCGAGATTGATGGTGTCGCGGTTGAAGCGGTTGATTAGCGGCGCGGAATCGTCGAGGATTTTATCTATTGCCTCCTGAGCCGCGCCAAGTTTCTGCTTGTATATTGCCTTGTTCTCGAAGGAACTTGCAGAAACCTTCTGAATGCACTCTTTGATTTGTGCCTTCAACTTGTTAAGCAAATCGACTTTACCATTCACGAGGTCTTTGTATTCCTTTCTCCCGCGGACGGCTTTTTCGATTTCCTGTCTGATGTTGCTTAAGACGTCTGACATTGTTTATACCGTGTTTTGCGCCCACCCACTTACCTCGGAAAACAGGTTACTTCAAATCTCTCGTATGTACAAAAAAAATGCGTGAACACTTCTTATGTACACTGAGGTATTTGGCGTAACCTGTCCAACAATAAGTTCTTTATACGCGTCCACGCAAAGCACGGACGTTCGCGAACTTATTCCTGTTGGACTTCTTTAAAATCGCCAAATTTTTCAGTGTCCCGAATAAATAGCAAACGCTTGTTTGTTAATATGTTATTTCATTATGTTTGGGAACAATCCCAACGCTTTTATGTCATAATGTATCCGTTTTTTAAATTATCACGGCGCAAACAAAACGATTACTTTTGAAAGTACAAAATTTTTTTGCCACTTTTTTTGAAATATTTTTCTTGGCGGCTTTGGCGGGATGGAAGGCGTAAAATTCAAGTAACAATCCGGGCGGAATCGACAAAAAAAGCGTCGATTCCGCCCGGATTCTTTTGGTGGATTGGATTATTTGACGTATATTTACGGCGGATAAAAACGTTGTGTACTATGAAAAACATTATAGGCAGAGAACGCGAAATTGAACTCTTAAAACAATACATAAACTCCTCAAAATCAGAGTTTATTGCGGTGTATGGACGGCGGCGCGTGGGCAAGACGTACTTGATAGACCAATTGCTGCGAAAGGATTTTGCATTTTCGCTGACTGGCATTATCGACGGCAAAAAGGATGCACAGATGGCGGCGTTGAAAGATGCCTTCGACTTTTACGGTGTCAATCCACAAAAACAGCCGCATAATTGGATGGATGCTTTCACGGAACTCCGAAAATTTTTGCAACCAAAAGTTGACGGCGACCAAAAGTGCATCATGTTCATCGACGAACTTCCGTGCCTCGATTACAAAGGCTCGTCCCTCATAGAGGCGTTGGGATATTTTTGGAACAATTGGGCGTCAAAATATCCTAACTTCAAACTGATTGTATGCGGCTCGGCTACATCGTGGATGATTAAAAACATCATCGATTCCAAGGGCGGGCTCCACAACCGCATCACGCACGAAATGCACCTGCATCCTTTCTGCCTCGGCGAAACCAGACAATACCTCATATCCCAGAATGTGATTTGGGACGACCTCTCTTACCTGCAAGCCTACATGGTCCTGGGCGGCATACCGTATTATTTGGGATTGTTGGACGGGAAATACAGCCTTGCGCAAAATATTGACAATCTGTTTTTTAGTCAGGAAGGCGAAATGCGCAGGGAATTTTCGAGGCTGTTCAAGACGTTGTTTTCGTCGTCGGAACCGTATATCGAAATCATCAAGATTTTGGCAAAAAATTCAGGCGGGATGACCCGCGACGAAATTGCCAAAAAACTCGGCAAAAAAGACAACGGGCACCTCTCTGACCGCCTCGAAGACCTCAAGAATTGTGATTTCATCAGGTTTTACAATGTGAAGGTCAACAAGATAAGCGCGAAAAACGGCATCTACCAGCTCACGGATTTTTATACGGCGTTTTACCTGCGCTTTGTCAACAAAAATTCTGTTGACGGACATTATTGGGGCGCTCATTTGATGAGCGGCGAATTGAAGGCGTGGGCAGGGCTAACTTTCGAGAAGGTGGCGATGGTCCATATCGATCAGATTAAGAGGAAGCTGCACATCGACTACATGTCGTGCGAATATTATTCGTGCCGGTTGAGCGACGCGCAGATAGATTTGGTGATAGAGCGCGCCGACAGCGTCATCAACATTTGCGAAATCAAATATTCCGTTGACAAATACCTGATTTCCAAATCAGAATATGACAAAGTGCTGCACCGCGTGGACGCCTTCACCCGTGAAACAAAATCCGACAAGTTTTCCATACAGCCAATTTTCATCACTACAAAAGGGTTGGCGGACGGAATGTACTCTAAGTCAATCAGGTTTGACGTTACGCTGGACGATTTGTTTGAGGTGGTCAAGTGATGGGGGTATAATTACCTTAATAATAATTCCAATACGCCCAGATTCCAGCAATCCACAGGACGAGAGCCGCCCACGAAATCCAGTAGTAGGCGAGTTTGCGGTTTTTGTGGCGGATGACGTACATCGCGGGCAGCATCAGGAATATTCCGCCGATAAATTCCTTTATGTGAAGGGTGCGTTCCTTGATGCGCCATTTTTCGTGCGTCGCCTTGTACTTGTCGGTGCAGAGCATTATCACGCCGACTACGCCGACGGCAAGAAGGTAGAGGATGAAGTATTGGATGGTCATTTTTGATTTTTTGAAGTTTGTAAGTAGCATTATAAAATATCAAAAAAACGGAATCCGTAGGGACTCCGTTTTTTGATATACTCGTGTTGACAATCCGAAAATTAGAAGGAGTTAGTTTCGGCGGGCTTGTCCATGATATAGACAGTGAAACATCCCTTTACCTTCTCCGGGCCGCCTTCGGGGATGATGGCTTTTTTAGTCATGCCAGTGAGATTGCCCCATTCGTCGTACTGTGGTTCTTCGGTGTACTCGAGGTGATCCTTGATGTCAATCATGAATGTAAGCCTTGTCGCGTTCTGCGAGGAAAAGTCGAAATACGGGTGGACAAGTTTGTTGGCTTTCGGATCCATGTAGTCCTGAAGGCATGTGGTGCCCTTCTTGGGTTCGTCGTCGACTTTGCCCGGCAGGTCTACCAGCACGTTTCCTTCGCCTTCAACGATTTTCACTTGGACTTCGTTGTTGAACACGGGCGATGCGTAAAACTGAACACGGTACTCTACGTTGGCTGCGACTTCCAGCACGAACTTGTACTTGCTGCCGGAGTAGCATGTCGAGCTCTTAGAGGCTGTGTTATATCGGTATGGTGGCGTTGCTATCCTCGAACTGAAGAAGTCGGCACAGTTCTGCGCCTGCGCCGCCACCGGCATCATGGCCGCCACAGCCATTCCGAGGATTAAGTTTTTTATAGTCTTCATATTTTATAGCCTTTTTTACGTTATAGTTGTTATAGAAACGAAATTTATTATCGGTTTATTTTCCCGATGTGCATTTTTAATTGAAAAAAATTCCGTCTATTTGTTGTCGGTAAGCACCTGGCGGACTTGTGAGATCCTTGCCTTGAGAAGGTTGAACGATTCTTCGGTGATTTGGATTTTCTTTCCTTTGCCGATTACGATTGCGTCTTCAGTTGCCGGCTTGGAGTCTGACACGGCGACGTCCACGAGCGGGAGCTTTGCGTATGCTTCTTCGATTGGCTTGAGATCCTTGAGGGTGCTTGCGATTCCCGGCTTGTCTGTGAGCTGTCCGAGGTACTTGAGCAGGCTTGAGAACACGTTCTTCTCGTCAGCGACGTGCTGGATGTTGGGGTCGTTCTCGGAGAACTGCTCGATGGAGTTTGTGATGATGTACATGCACTCTACCCAGCCGCCAGCCGAAATCTGTGCGATTGTGGAGTTGCGGTTGTTGGATTCGAGCGACCTCTTGATGTCGTAGTAGGTGTCGTTCGCGATTTCCTTGAGCGAGTCCTTGTTTTCGATGAACTTGTCGATCCTGTTGGCGAGTGCCTGGGTGAAGATGGACTCGAGTCCAATCTGCGACGAGGACTCCTTGATGGTCTGGATGTACTTCGCAGCGTCCTTGTACTCTCCGAAAGCAGCCGCATACGCCATGTCGGCGACGTACACGCCGAAGTTTATTTCGCGCATCTTTGTGTCGACGTATGACTCTGCCTTGCTTGTGGGGTTAAGCAACGACGATGAGTATTTCATCCTGTCGGCAGAGAATGCGAAGATGTCTTCCGGCGAGGGCAGGAGGTAGAATGTTGTCTGCTCGACTTCCTGGGTATCGGCGGGCACAGTCGGGGTGTCCTGCGGTGTTGTCTGGTTTCCATTGCCAGTGCAGGCTTGGATAAGGAGCAGCGCGGATGCCGTCAAGGCTGCTGCGGTGGTTTTTGCTGTAAGTTTCATGGTTACTTATTGTATTAATTCGTATTCAGATTTATTATGGGGGCAAAGTTAATGCTTTTTTTTCTTAGTAACGTTAAAAAAACTTCATTTCTTTTCTTTGTCCCAAATAAGTTTTTTTCCAAAGCCGAATCGATTGTCCGTCAGTTTCAGGAAGTCAGGCTCTATGACGAGGATTTTTCCCATCGTCATTGCTGCGTATGGGAAACGCTTTAGGTATGTCCGTGTGGCTTCCTTAAGCGTGTCGCCTTCATGGAATATGGCTTTTCCTGTTGCTTGAAGACCCTGGATTTTGCCAATTTCGTCGGTCTCGAGGACAATGGCGAGGGACACGAGTCCGTTCTGCATTATTTCGCGCGTGTGGCGCGTGTCCTCGTGAGTCTTCACGACGAATATGTTATGTTCCTTGTCGTATGCGTAGAAACAGCTGCAACTATACGGCTGGTTTCCAGCGCATGACGACAATGTAAGAACATGGTGGCTGTCGATAAAGTCGATGAATTTCTGGTCTATCATTTCACGTTTTTTGCTTTAGTTCTACTCGCTGCCGAACGGTATGCCCGCCTCGTTAAAGTCGGTGCGTGTCACGGCGAACTCCGTGCGGCGGTTAAGCTGGTGGCAAATTTCCTTTTCCTGGTTGTTTGGCAGCGCGTTGATGAACTTTTCGTTAAGGACGTCGCCTTCTTTGAGGAACGGGTACTTTTCAGCTGTCTTCTTGGACACGGTGACAGGATTGCTCTCGCCCATGCCCCTCGACGACAGACGCTCGGGATTGATGCCTTTTGAGATGAGGTAGTCGACGACAGACTTTGCACGCTCTTCCGAAAGTTTCATGTTGTCCTCGTCAGAGCCACGGAAGTCGGTGTTTGCGCGGAGCTCGATGGTGATGTTGTCATTGACCTCGAGGACTTCGACAAGCACATTCAACGAGATTTTGGACTCTTCGCGGAGGTTGGCCTTGTTAAAGTCATACTCTATGTTCTCCAGCTCAACTACCTGAACCAAAGGTGTCAACAAGATTTCTGTATGCAATGTCGTGTTCTCTGTAAGTCCTTTAGTGGTCTCCTTGCTGATGCCTTTGAGATAGCCCTTACGAGAGGCTACAAACATGTAGTCGGTGTTCTCGCTGAGCTTGAACCTGAACTTTCCCGCGCCGTCGCTCTTTGCGGTGTTCTGTGTTCCGTCAGTGCCGGTCATCTGGACTTCAGCATCATTAAGCGCGATGAGTGTTTCCTCGTTTTTGCAGATGCCTTCTATCGTCACTTCAATCGGCGGTAGGAAGAATCCAAAGATGTCGTCGCCACGCGAGCCTTCACGGTTTGAGGACAAGTAGCCACGCTTGCACTCGCTGTCGAAATGGATGCCGAAGTCGTCGCCCGACGAGTTCAACGGGTAGTGGATATTGTTCACCGTGGTCTTTCCGTCCTTAGTCGCCATGCGGAAGATGTCAAGTCCGCCCATTCCGCCGCGACCGTTTGACGAGAAGAACAATGCGCCCTTTGCGTCCATGAACGGATAGACTTCGTCGCCCTCGGTGTTGACGTCCTTTCCGAGATTGACAGGCGCGCTCCACGAGTTCTTGCCCTGGCGTGTGGACTTCCAGATGTCACGTCCGCCCTGTCCGCCCGGCGCGTCCGAGGAGAAGTAGAGAGTGTTGCCGTCAGGGCTAAGGCACGGATGACCGACGGAAACGCTGCTGTCGGCGAACAGGACGACTTCCTCGGGATTGCCCCAAAGATTGTCCTCGAGGGTGCTTGTGAAGATTCGGCAACCGAGCTGCTGGTTCTTGAGGTTCTTGCACGAGGTGTAATACATCGTGTTTCCGTCAGAAGTCACGAATGGCGAGCCTTCGTCGAACGGAGTGTTCACCGCGCCTTGTACCGGCACAGGAATCGACCACTTGCCCTTCTTGTCCTTCTCGGAAACGTAGATGTCGGCATAGTACGAGCCGGAGTTTGCATTCTTGTCGTTTCCGGTAGCGGACTCACGCGCCGACGTGAAATATATCGTCGTGGTGTCCGCGCCGAAACATGACGCGAAGTCGGACTCCTTGTCGTTCAGCCAGCGCGCCGGGAACACGATGTGGCGTGTGGGATTCTTCATCCACTTCAGGGCGTTCTCGCAGTCGGCGACGCCCTGCTCGCCCCGCGCGTCCTGCGGCACGAGGTCATGGTATGCGCTGTACTGAGCCGATGCGTCCTCATAGTTTCCGCGCATCTTAAGCGCGTCCGCGAGGTACAGTGTCGCCAGCGGATTCGAATACTTAGCCTGGACAGCCTGTCGGTAATACTTCATGGCGTTGCGCGAGTCGCTGAGATGGCGGCTACATTCGCCCAAATAGAACGCCACCTGACCTTTCGTGGGACGATCCTTGACCTTCGGCAGATACTTGACGAGCATGTCGCGGCACTTAGTGTACTCGCCGCTATTGAAGTACGTGAGGGCATTGTCTACTTTCTTGTTCTGAGCCGCCAACGGGCTTGCCGCCATCGTCGCTGCCAACAAGGCGGCTGCTATACATATACTACGCATTTTTTTAATTGTTATAATTCGTAAAGTTGTGTTAACAAGTCGGTACAAATATTATTCTTTTTTATTTAATAGTAAAATTTTTTTTCTAATTTTTTCACATTTTGCCTTCAGATGGGTATTTTTACCAAATTTTTTGCTTATTTCGCACTTTAGAAAATAGCTTTTGTTCCAAAACAATCCTTCTTGACAAAAACACATGGTTACAAAAATCATCATCATAGCCACGGCGATGCTGCTGACGGTGGCGGCTGTGACGGCACAGACCCAGGACATCACGCTCGACTGCTCCGACATGGCGGTAGCGGGCGACGGATACATATACGCAGTCAAAAAATTCAACAAGGGCGAGAAACGCCTCGCCGACTTTGACAACATCGACTGGGACCTGACCTCCTTAAAACCTGACACATACGACACCGTGCGGTACTATAACAAAAACCGCAGCCGGTACGGGAACCTGTTCCCAAACTCGGAAATCGTGAGGTTCCAGACCAAGAAGAACATGGAGTTCCTGACCATGGACTCCTCCAAAGTCCGTATGCAAGGAATCATAAACGACTACCTCGGGCTTAAGGCCGCCGTCGTCCTTGTATTCCCCACAGACCTCGTACTGTACAAATTCCCGATAAAGAAAGGCACCTCGACAAGCGACTCAATCAGCAAGAAGTTCGTCTCGAGCTATGGGCTCCAGCAGTTTGCCGACTCGGTGCGCATAGACCTCGACATGAGCAACATCTCGAAGTTCGACACCTGCCTTACCATCAGGACTCCCATAGACACCTACACGGCAATCCGCGAGAAAAACATCGTCTACAAAAAAATCGTCGCGTACAAAAACTCCCACATGATGGGCTGGAGGCCTGCGCCGGAGTTTGGCAGCCGCACAAAGACGCTGTACTACAGATGGTTCGCCAAGAAGGGCGGCATACCGGTCGTCGAGGTCGAAGCCGACGCATACGGTAACGTGATGTATGTCCGCTACCAGTACCGACAGCCGATGACCATAGCGATTGAGAAAGAAGACGTCAAATGCAAAGGCGAGCATACCGGCACAGCGACTGTGGTAGTCAAAGGCGGAACCCCGGACTACACATACAAATGGTCAAACGGCGGCAAGAAGAAAAAACTCGACAGCCTTGCCGCCGGAACATACACCGTGACCGTCAACGACTGCAAGGGCAACACCGCCACAGCCTCCGTCACAATCACCGAACCCGACAACCGCCTCGACATGCACATAGAGTACAACAACATCCACTGCTACGGAGCCCACGACGCAAACCTCAAGGCCGTCGTCTCGGGCGGCACGACGCCATACTACATCGTATGGTCGGACGACAGCGAAGTCCCCGAACTCCACGACCAAGGCAGCGGCATATACGGCTGCATTGTCCGCGACGCGAACAGATGTTTCGTGTGGGACTCCGTGGAAGTCACATCGCCCAAAATCCCGCTCACGATGACGCCGAGGGTTGAACACTCGATATGCTATAACGAACCCAAAGGGCAGATAGAATTTGAAGTCAACGGCGGCGACGAGCCATACCAGTACTGGATTGACGACAATCCTGCCGAGCGCGTTGTCAAGAACGTCCGCGCAGGCTCGTACACGATGAAAGTCATCGACAAGTGGGGATGCGAGCTCGTCCGCAAAGCCGAAGTCCAGCAGCCATCGTCGAGGATTGAAGTAAACGCCGACGTCCACCACGTCCAATGCTCCGGCGGCAGCACCGGCAGCATAACCCTCGACGTATCGGGCGGCGCGCCGGCATATAAATTCGAATGGTCCAACGGCGAAGACACAAAAGACATCTCAGGCCTCAAACCCGGCAACTACTACGTAAGAATCAGCGACGTCAATAATTGTGCGACGCGACAGACATACACCGTGACCGCACCGGCAAGCATCCTCAAACTCAAAGCCGACGTGACCGACGTGACATGCAAGGGCGGCAATAACGGCTCCATAACCATCGAGGCGATGGGCGGCATACCGCCTTACAGCATCACGATAAACAACAAGACAAAACCGACTGTAAACGAAAACCTTAAGGCTGGCTCATATAATGTACAAGTCACAGACCACAACGCATGCTCGGTCATCGAGACGATATTAGTTTCGGAGCCGGAAGACGGATTGACAGTGGACGTTTCCGCCACAAATTCACCCTGCAAGGGGCGTAACATGGGCTCGCTCTCCGCAGAAATCACAAACGGCAAGCCGCCATACACATATTCATGGAACGACGGCAGCACATCGCTTGACCGACAGAACGTCCCCGCCGGACATTACACGCTCACTGTAAGCGACACCGAAGGCTGCACGACCGAGGCGCACGCAATAGTGAACTCGCCGGACAAAGTCCTCGAAATGACACTCGAAACCACAGACGCGACTGCCCCCGAATCCGGCGACGCAACATACAACATCCGCGCATACGGCGGCGTGCCGCCATACGAGTACCGCATAACAAACGGCGACGAGATTTGGGAAAAGACAAAGACATACGGCATAAAGCCCGGCCACCACACCGCGACAATAACCGACAAGGCCGGATGCACAATAACAAAAGATTTTGTAATAGGAATAAAAAAGAAAAAATGAACCTCATCTTCGCTACAAACAACCCCGGGAAACTCGCTGAAGCCCGGGAAATCATCACCACACACCACATCCTCTCGCTCGCCGAAATAGGATGCAACGACGAAGTGCCGGAGACTGGCACGACCATAAGCCAAAACGCCGAGCAAAAGGCGATGTACATCTGGGACAAAAACCACCAGGACTGCTTTTCGGACGACACTGGACTTGAAGTGGACTTCCTTAACGGCGAGCCGGGCGTATACTCCGCGCGCTACGCCGGCGAGCAGAAGAACCCCGAAGACAACATGGCCAAACTACTCGCCGCGCTCCACGACGCCCCGAACCGCAAGGCGCGCTTCCACACAGAAATCGTCCTGGTCATAGGCGGCACGCCCCACCACTTCGAGGGATACGTGAACGGCATAATCACAACCTCAAAACGCGGCGACGGCGGTTTCGGCTACGACCCGATATTCCAGCCCGACGGGTTCGACATCACCATGGCAGAAATGACCGCCGCACAAAAAAACGCCATCTCGCACAGGTCAATGGCCCTGAACAAGATGGCGAAATGGATTTTTGGGACATGCCCTCAACAATAGGCGCGCTAAACCGCAGCCGACGACTTGGAGGCAATCTCCCCCACCCTGTCGACGACCAGCCTCATCGCGGCCTCGACCTCGGCGTATGAAAGGATTTCCTTAGTCCTGTAGACCAAGCCGACATCAATGCTGACGCCGGCTTGCTTTACCATCTCAAGCAGCGTCGACTTGCTAAGCCTGTAGGCCTCACGGACAAGACGCTTGACACGGTTACGGTCGACAGCATGTTTAAAATAATGCTTTCCGACCGAGACGAGCAGCCTGCACCCAGGCTCGTCAGCCTCCGTGACAAGCAGACGGACACTGAACGGATACATCCAGAACGAACGTCCGTCAGTGAAAAGCCGCTCAATGCGCACGACGCTCTTCAACTTCTCCTGCCGTGGAAAACCGAATTTACGTGTCAAGATATTTAAGGGGACTTACTTTTTCTTGTTGTTAGCCGTTATAAACTTCTCCAGAGCCATCGTCATGCTCTTGCACTCCTCGGTAGGAGCCTCGATGTCAAGCCTGTAGCCGAGTTTCTTGACCTCCTCCTGCGTCGAGGCACCGAAAGCGGCAATCTTAACGTCGCCCTGCTCCCACTCCGGGAAATTCTCCTTAAGGCTGCGGATACCGGCGGGAGTAAAGAACACAAGCACTTGGTAAGAGTCGAACTCCTCCTTCATGTCGCTCAAGTCCGCGCTCACGGTCTTGTAGAGCACAATCTCGTCATGCTTAATCTTGAGCTTGTCGAAAAACTTAGGAATCTCGTCGCTCGACACGTCGCTATGGACGATGAGGGTATTGTCCGCGCTGTGGCGCTTAATGGAATCGGCAAGTTCAGTGACATTCTTGTCGCCATAGAAAATCTTGCGCTTGCGGAAAGTGATGTACTTCTGCAAATAGAGCGCGACAGCCTCAGTGGAACAGTAATAGAGCATATCCTCCGGCACATTGAACTTGACCTCCTTGGCAAACTTGAAATAATTGTCTATTCCAATCTTGCTCGTGAAAACAACGGCCTGATAGTCGGGCAGGTTCTTATGCTGCGCCCTGAACTCCTTGGAAGTAACACCTTCCACCTTGATAAACTGCCTGAAACCAACATTAAGTTTCAGCTTATCCGCCAACGCGACGTATGGATTTCCATCCACAGTAGGCTTTGGCTGCGACACCAATAGACTCGAAATTTTCAAAATTCTGCGTGTTTTAATAAAAATTATCTCTCTCTATCCTCCCTCTCGAAATCCTTACCACGCTCATTATCAACGGGATAGAATTTTGACAACGACCAAAACCGGTAAAAATTCCACGGCGCAAAGGTACAAAAATAAATAGAAAACCGGAAAATGTTTGTCAAATATAATTTTGAAAAGCCTAAAAATTTTTAGAAACTCCGCTACAGCGGCTCCAAACACGGTCATCCAGAACATCGAGTCATGCGCCCACTGGATATTTATGTAGAGATTGCCGACATTGGCGCACAAGAGTACGACCCCGAGGCAGTGCATGATGTACGACAAATTCTTATAGTGCAACTCATAGACCTCGACGCACCCGAACAAGCTGGACAACGCATAGCTAACGACCCTCTTCACGAAATACACCGCCACCAAAAGCATCAGCAAGGACAGGAACGACACCATGAACTGCGCGCCAAAGACATACTCGTACCTGTACAGCGCGACCATGGCCAGCAGCGCGGCATTGATGAAATAATTAAGCATCAACAATGCCCCCGCCCTGTCGGCATTGACATTACGCTCACGGACATTGCTCATGAAAGAGTTATGGTAAAAGACAATCAGGAACAACTCGCCGATATACCCCGGCATGAAAAACTTCGCCATCAAGACCAAAAACACTCCAAACAGCAACGGGAACAAGGCCTCCCAAGGATACTGCTCACGAATCGGATTCTTATTAAGGTCGATGTGGAAATGCGGCTTGAGCGGCACTTTCAGGTCGATATACTTAGCCCTGATGCCAAAACTTTTGACAGTATAATCATCAAGATTGCGCGTGGAGAGCGGCAGGAACATCGTCACGGAATCATAATGTCCCAACTTCGCCAAGTCGCGGTTCATATACACCACCGAGCTGCCGTCCCTCTTGATGTTAGACAAATATTCTACATTATCACGCTTAACCTTCTTGTACTCAGGATTTGACGACGATAAGTAATCCGCCGGAAGTTTGAACAGGGCTGGAACTTCAGGCGACGACACCGAGGGCTTCGATACCGAGTTTTTTCCCTCCACAGACCCACTGTCCACATCCTCGCCCTCCGCCGCCAAACCTAACGGCTCAGTCAGCCACGGCGCGTCATAGACAGCCTCATCGCCATGCACAGCGCAGTAATAAAACGACGTGGAATCACACGGCACAGGACGATAACTGATTGCGGACGCAATGCCACAAAAAGCCGTCATCAAGATAGTTATCACCGTGAAAAGCCTTGCCATTTGATTTTATTAATACAACAATTATTTGCCGCCCCAAAGTTATAAAGTAATACCTTGCGGAATGTTAAATAATTGTTAAAGTTTGGCGATTTAGTCGGGGGTGAGGCGGGTGTACTTTACAATCACGATAAACACCCAACTCTCTTGCCTCCACATATCCATATTGCATGTTATTTAGCATTTGCAGTGCTTTCACTCTACGAAACTGAGCATATTGCGCAGGATACGTAAAAGGGGTTGTTTTACTCATAATCAAACTATCGTTTCAATTTCTTCTTTAGTTAAGCCTGTGATGTCCGCGATATAATCAAAACTGTCGCCGTGATTTTTCATCTTGCGGGCGATGTCGATGGCTTGTTGCTTTGCGCCTTCCGTAATCCCTTTCCCGAATCCTTTCCTCTCGGCGTCGGTCATGGCGTTGGTGATGTCCCAAAGGTTGTGAAGGCTCTCTTCGTAGTCGGAATATTCCTTGTCGTCGAGCATCGCGATTTCCGCCTGTTCAAAGAGTTTCTTGAATACACGTTCCTGCAACTCTTTCGGGCGTTCCAACAATTTGGACAGGTTTTTCAGGGCAAAAAGCCACTTGTCGTACATCGTAACGAGTTCGTCCTCTTTCTTGTC
>CAJOJG010000066.1:745-17457 GCA_905234655.1 uncultured Bacteroidales bacterium | reverse complement strand
TTTCAAAAGTGCAATTTTTCTATTTCTTCTTCCTGATTATCTTTGCGAAAAGCCTTGGGAAAAATCGACTTACCCAAATTCCGTTGGTTTCGCCGCCGCCGGCAGTGATTTCGAGCTTCTCTTTCTCGATGCCCTTGATTATCTTCTCGGCGAGGACGGACGGCGCAAGACCTTGCTCCTGTCCCGGGTCGTTTTGGTTGCGCTTGTTGGCGTTTGCATCGAGGGCGTTGATGGCGACGTTGGTATTGATGTAGCCCGGACAAACCATCAGTACGCGGATGCCGTTGTCATAATTTTCGGCGCGGAGTGTTTCAAAAAAACCGTGCAACGCGTGTTTTGCGGCGGCGTATCCTGAGCGCAACGGGATTCCAAACTTGCCCGCAAGACTACTCATGCAAACGATGTGACCAAACTTTTGGGCAACCATGCCCGGCAAAATCACTTTCGAGAGCGCGACTGCACCCATGAAGTTGATTTTCATCATTTTTTCCACAACTGTCAAATCCTCCTCCAGAACCAATGCACGCTGACTCGCCCCGCCATTGTTGACGAGGATATCAATCGCACCAAATTTTTCAACAATCGGGGTAGCAATTGAAGCGATGTCGTGATATTTTTCGAGATCGAGGGGGACGATTGTTACCTTGTCGGGATGCTTGCAGGCGGCTTTCACGCGCTGCAATTCAGATTCACGGCGCGACGATATAATGAGGTGTGCGCCAAGTTCAGAAAATTTGTAAGTCAACGCCTCCCCAATCCCCGACGACGCGCCAGTAATCCATACTTTTTTGTCTGTGAAATTCATTCTGCAAAATTTGTTATCAAATCCAATCCTTGATTACGGTAAAAAGGAAATTTTCTATCACTCGAAATCAATGGCATCTTCATTACCATCGAATGGGCAATGATTATGAGGTCGGAAGGATCATTGTGATTTTCGGCTGTGTTGGATTCAAGTTGCGCCATACGTTTTACAACATTGGCGTCAACAGGCACAATCGAAATTCTATACTCATCTTCTATCGCATTAATCATGTCTATCTGAGTTTTCCATGATTTAGCCAGTACCTTTTTGTTTCTATGTATCCACACAAGTTCCTTGACAGATTCTGAACTCATATAGAGCAAATTTCCATAATCACTCAGAATTGCCAATACATCTCCACTCAATCTATCCCTTTCTTCAACATAAAATGCGAAGATATTTGCATCTAACATGTAACGTGCCATAATACACTAACTTGCTTTTGCAACTACAGGTTCAGAATCTTTGTAAAAATACTGCGCAATGCCCAGCTGTCCTTGATACTTCTGAGAGTAATAATCACGTCTTGCCGCCACCCTTTTCTTGATGACGACAGGTATCAAATCCCAATCCACATGGTCGCAAATGAAATTGTCCATGTCCTTGTTCTCCAGAATCTCTTGTTCTGTAAATCCATACAATATTTCCATAGTATTTGACTTTTTAAGTTAAACAATGTTTTCCGCCTGCAATATTACAAAACTTTTTACGAAACAGCAAATATTTTAGTAAATTTGCACGGCAAAAAATACATGAAATTATGGCAGATATTTTAGTAAACATCACACTTATAATCATAATGGTGGGCATCGGTATGTCGCTGACGTTCACCGACTTCAAGAATGTCTTTGTATATCCCAAAAACATTTTCACCGGCATCGGAAGCCAACTTCTCGTGCTGCCGGTTTTGGCGTTCACATTGGCGTGGATTGCGCCCGTGTCGGTCTATGCGAAACTCGGCATCGTGCTCATTGCGCTGTGCCCTGTGGGTACTACGAGCAATATTTTGGTGCATATCTTCAAGGGCAACACCGCGCTATCTATCTCAATGACAATCGTCAACAGCATCCTAAGCCCGTTCACAATCCCTACCGTAATCGCCTTGGCGTCAACTTTTTTCACCGACAACGGTGCGAGCGTGGAGATGTCGTTTGCGGAGAGTTTCGTGCATATTTTGTTGACAGTGATACTGCCCGCGCTGTGCGGACTATTAATAAGGCGTTATATACCGAGCATCTCAAACGCATTGGAACGCCCGTTGAAATGGATTCTGCCGTTGATGTTGCTTATAGTGTTCAGCATCAAGATATTCTGGGGCGGCGGCAACAATGGAAATACTTGCGGCGCGCTTTCGATGGACGAGGCTCTCGTTCTGACACCTTTTGTAATAGGACTCAACGTCTTAGGAATGTATGGCGGATTCTTCATTGCAAAACTCAGCCGCCTCGAAAAGCCGTCGCAACTCACAGTGGCAATCGAGACCGGGCTCCAAAACACTGCAATGGCTCTCTCGGTGGCCACCACCCTGCCAAACTCTTGCGAAATCGAAAAACCCGCGCTCGTATATGCGATGTCGACATTCTTCACGGCGTTGGTCTTCTGCCTGATACACAGCGATGTGAAGGTGCGCGACATATTGGGCGGCGGTAAGAAGGATTAGACCTTGAAGCCTAACAACGTGATGTCGTCGCTCTGCTCAAGCGTTCCAATCCAATCTTCATAAAACTCCTTGAACTTGAGCTTTTGGTCAGCAATGGGAACCGAGTGGATTCGTGAGATTTCCTTCTTGAAGTTGACAGCGAGGAGTTTTTTGCAGTATGGCCCGCCAACGACATCCGTACAGCCGTCGGAATACATATATACATAGTCGTCAGGCTGGAGCTGTACATTGACACAGTTGAACGACTTGTCGTCGTGGACCTTGCCGACGGAGAGATTGTCGCCAAAATACTCCGACACCTCGCCGCGCCTCATCAAGACCATTGTGCGCTTAGAGCCAGCGAAACAGCCCTTTAATGTCTGCGTGTCGTACATGAACATCGAGATATGGAGTCCGTCACGCTCAATGTCCGTCTCAAGTTCCTGACCCATTGTCGATTGGATGCGCTTGTTGAGGTCGTTAAGCACGAGGTCGGGGCGGAGTTCGGTCATGCGCCTTGCCTGCATGATGTCTATGAGCAGGTACATGTCCACAGACGACAGCATCGCGCCCGCCACGCCGTGGAGGTTGCAGTCCCCCACTCCACAAATTATCCAGTTTCCGATCTTACGGGCGAAACAGAAGTCGCCGCCGATATGCTCCATGGTCTTTTCGTAGAGGAAAAAGTCATTGAACACGTTTTTAGTCGGCGTAATCGCGACCTGCATGACGTAACGCAGGCGGACAGCGTAATTCTGGTTGTCGCTGATGACGACATTGGCCTCTCGGAGTTTTTTCTCGCTGAATTTCAACGATGACTTGGCAACCTCAAGGTCTTCGCTGACATTGATGATGTTTTGCATCTGCTCGTCGAGCATCTGTTCATGGATGGCGAGCTGCGCGCCCTTAAGCTCCTTGTCATGGTTTGCGTCCTTGATATGGCGGTTCAAAGTCTCGATCGTTTCCTGCTGCGCCTCGACCTGGTGGTTAAGCTTTGCGATGAGATCCTTCTCGTCGGTGAGCTGCTTGTTGCGCTCTACCATCGCCTTGTGCATCTGGTCGGACAACTCCTTCTGCTTGAAGAAGTTGTCAATATTCTTAGTCAAAACGCCAAACTCCGTCTTGTCGTCCCTGAGCGACTCTATCTTCCGCGTGTCGCCTGAGTTAAAGACACTTGTGATTATGTGCAGCGGCCTTACTATCCGCGCCTGTGTGTAGATAATCACAGCCAACAATATGAGCATCACAAGCCCCAGGAGGACGAACATGATGGCCATGAGCCTTGCAAAAATACTCTCGACCTCGTTCTCCGCCGTGAAATAAAGGTATGCGACAGGGTTGCCGTACTGGTTGTTAAGCGCGATGTAATGGAAAAAGTTGCCCTGGTTAGCCACGGCGGCATCTTCCAAAACGCTCTGTGTAAGCGCGATGTTCATCTTCACCGAGCCGAGCGACCTGGAGAACTCATTGACAAGCGAGTCCGTGTACTCCTTCACGAGCATCAGGTAGCCCGTCTCGTCCTCCTTTCGTGTCAGGATGTCGTCGGCGGACACAATGCCATAAATATAGTACGCGAAGAGTTTGTCCTCCTTCACGCTGTAGAAAATACGTCGGTAGTCGTCGCGGAACAACGCCTGCAGGCGCAGTTCGGAATAGAAGTCAAAATCCTTGTATTCAGGCAGTTGGTGGTCGTACACAAGACCTTTCTTACGGTCGAAGACTGCGATAGTCGAGCCGTGGTACTGGACTGACATATAGCCGATGTTGACATCGAGCCACTCCTGGTCGTTCTCGTCCATGGCGTCGCGGAGCTCGTCCCATGCAGAGTTGTCGAACACCGGCGTCTGTTCCTGAATGAGCTTGAGCTCCATGATGCTCTCGATCATGGACTGTCGCTGGCCGTCTGTAATGGCAGCGAGCCGGTCGTTCTGCTGCTGCTGGACCCTGTAAAAATAGAGCATTGACATAAGCAGGATTGCGACACTGGCAACCGATATGGCGATGATTCCTAATTGGACTGAGCGGTATTTCATATTGCGTAAAATAAGTTTGGTTCTACACGTTTTTTCACATCACAAATGTAAAAAACATTTCGTGAAAAAACCATGCCAATAAATATTTTTTTAATTCCAACCGAAAAATCAAGAAAAAAAATTAACTTTGTATCGTCGAAATTGTTGGCGTTTATACCCAACTTATTGTTAATCAAGAAAATAATACAAAAAACAAAAAATAATGAGCATATTTCAAAATATTTTGAAGTCCTTTTTTGGCGACAAATCCAGCAAGGACATCAAAAAAATGATGCCGACGGTCAACGCAATCAAGGCCGAATACGCAAAACTCTCGTCCATCTCGAACGACGAGCTGCGCGCTCTGACGACCCAACTCAGGCAAGAACTCAAAGACGCAGTGAAGGACGAGGAAGAAAAACTAAACAGCTACAAGGAAAGGCTTTCTGGCCATGAGCCGCTGTCCATCAAAGACCAAGAGCAGCTTTACAACGACGTTGAGAAAACGGAAAAACAGATCCAGGACATCCTGAAGGAAAAACTTGACGCCATACTGCCTCAAGCGTTCGCCATCATAAAGGACACCGCACGACGTTTTGCCGAGAACGAAAGGGTTGAAGTCACCGCCACGGACATGGACCGCGAACTCGCCACAAGATTCGACAACATCACGATAGAAGGCGACAAGGCGATTTACCAAAACGCATGGATGGCGGGCGGCAACCGCCTGAAATGGAACATGGTGCACTACGACGTCCAGTTAATCGGCGGCATCGCCCTCCACCAAGGAAAGATTGCCGAGATGGCCACCGGCGAAGGCAAGACGCTCGTGGCGACCCTGCCAGTGTTCCTTAACGCCTTGACAGGCAGGGGCGTACACGTCGTCACCGTCAACGACTACCTCGCCAAACGAGACAGCGAGTGGATGGGTATGCTCTACATGTTCCAGGGACTTACCGTGGACTGTATCGACAAGCACCAGCCCAACTCGGCACAACGCCGCGCAGCATACGCCGCAGACGTGACCTTCGGAACAAACAACGAGTTCGGCTTCGACTACCTCCGCGACAACATGTGCTCTACGCCCGAGGAACTCGTCCAACGCAAACACGTATACGCAATCGTCGACGAGGTCGACTCCGTGCTTATCGACGACGCGAGGACACCGCTCATCATCAGCGGCCCCGTGCCAAACGCCGGAAACGACATCCAGATGTTCCTCGAGCTCAAGCCGAAGGTCGTGAAACTCGTCGAGGAACAGAAACAACTCGTCAACCGCCTCCTCATCGACGCGAAGAACTACATCAAGAACGGCGACAAGGAAAAAGGCGGAATCGCCCTCCTCAAAGCGTGGAAAGGACTCCCGAAAAACAACGCGCTCATAAAGTTCCTCAGCCAGGAAGGCGTGAAAGTCCTCCTACAGAACACCGAGGCCATCTACATGGCGGAGAACAACAAGCGAATGCCCGAAATCACAGACGAATTGTTCTTCGTCATCGAGGAAAAACAAAATTCCGTAGACCTCACTGAAAAAGGCATCGACCTCATCACCGGCAACTCCGACGACCCCCAATTCTTCGTGCTGCCGGACGTCGGCAGCGAGATTGCGGAAATCGAACACGCCGACATCCCCGAAGAAGAAAAGCTCGCCCGCCGCGACAAGATAATGAGCGACTTCGCCGTCAAGTCCGAGCGCGTCCACACGATTAACCAGCTCCTGAAAGCCTACACAATGTTTGAGCGCGACCAGGAATACGTCGTGATGGACAATAAGGTAAAAATCGTCGACGAACAGACAGGACGTATCCTCGACGGCCGCCGCTACTCCGACGGACTCCACCAGGCCATCGAAGCCAAGGAAAGCGTGAAAGTCGAAGCAGCGACACAGACTTTCGCCACAATCACGCTCCAAAACTACTTCCGCATGTACGAGAAGATTGCGGGCATGACGGGCACAGCCGAGACCGAGGCGGGCGAGTTTTGGGAAATTTACAAACTCGACGTCTGCGTAATCCCGACCAACCGCCCCGTAATCCGCGACGACAAGGAAGACCTTGTTTATAAGACAAAACGCGAGAAATACAAAGCCGTCATCGACGAGGTTCAAAAACTCCACGACGCAGGCCGCCCGGTTCTCGTCGGCACGACTTCAGTGGAAATCTCAGAACTCCTGAGCCAGATGCTCAAGATGCGCAAACTCGAACACAACGTCCTCAACGCAAAGCAGCACGCGCGCGAGGCGGAAATCGTCGCCCAAGCCGGCCTCAGCGGCACGATCACAATCGCCACAAACATGGCGGGACGCGGTACCGACATCAAGCTCAGCGACGAAGTAAAGGCCGCCGGAGGACTTGCAATCATCGGCACGGAACGCCACGAAAGCCGCCGCGTCGACCGTCAGCTTCGCGGTCGTGCAGGCCGCCAGGGCGACCCGGGCAGCTCCCAGTTCTTCGTGTCGCTCGAAGACAACCTCATGCGACTTTTCGGCAGCGACAGGATTGCCACAATCATGGACAAGATGGGCATCGAGGAAGGCGAAGTCATCCAGCACAGCATCGTCACAAAATCCATCGAGCGCGCCCAAAAGAAGGTCGAGGAAAACAACTTCGGCATCCGCAAACGCCTCCTCGAATACGACGACGTGATGAACAAGCAGCGCGAGGTCATCTACCGCCAACGCCGCAACGCGCTATACGGCGAAGGGCTCGACATCGAGATTAACAACATGCTCAACGACGCCTGCGAGAACCTTGTCAGGGAAGGCAGGAACTCCGGCGACTTCACGTCGTTCAGCTTCGATGTCGCCAAGAACCTCGGAATAAGCAACCCCGTTTCCGAAACCGACTTCCTCCAGCTCCCCGACAGCGAACTCACAGACAAGATATTCGACGCAGCATTCGCAAGGATGGCAGAAAAAATGCAGATGATTCGCGACAAGGCCACACCTATTATAAGCAACGTCTACGAAAACAACAGCCAACACTTCGAGTACATCATTGTCCCGATTAGCGACGGCCGCCGCGTGTTCCAAATCCGCGTCAACCTCCAAAAGGCATACGAATCGGGATGCCGCGAGATAACAAAAGCATTCCAGAAGATAATAATGCTCGTGACAATCGACGACAACTGGAAGCAGCACCTCCGCGACCTCGACGACCTCAAGCAGGCCGTACAAGACGCACGGTACGAACAGAAAGACCCGCTCGTGATTTTCAAGATTGAATCCAACGGACTCTTCGGCAGGATGTTGAACAAGAACAACACCGAAGTCGTCTCGACCCTCATGCGCGCCCAAATCCCCATGCCCGATCCCGAACAAATCGCAAGGGCACAGGCTCAGGCACTTGCACAGGCTCATGCACGCGAACTCGCAGCACGCCGCGAACAGGAAAAACTCCGCGCCACCCAGGACTCCGCGCCCTCGGTCAACGAGCCTCAAAAGCCGCAGCAACAGCAACAGCCGCGCCGTGAAGTCCACAAAGTCGTCCAGCCAATCCGCGCCGAGAAAAAGATTGGACGCAACGACCCGTGTCCATGCGGCAGCGGCAAGAAGTACAAGAACTGCCACGGCAAAGACTCTTTGGAATAAGTTGAAAATTGAAAGAAATGTCAGACATGAAGACCTGCCGACAATTCATATCACTGTACCTGACCAACATCTTCGGCGTCATGAACGACAACGTCCTCAAAGCGTTAGTATGTTTTGTGGCGGCGACGTGGGTAGACGAAGAATACAAAGCATTAATCGTCAACAGCATGGCTGCGGCGATGGTTGTGCCGTATGTCTTTCTATCGCCATTAGCCGGACGGCTGCCGCACTTCTTCCGGAAAATTAAAATCGTCCGCGTCGCAAAGATGTGCGAAATCCCGATAATGGTCGTGGCGGTCATGGGCTTTTACTTCCAAAACATCGCCCTTGCAATGTCGGCGGTACTTCTCATGGGCCTACAAAGCGCGCTATTCTCACCCGCGAAATACGGACTTATAAAGGACATAGGCGGCCTCGAAGGAATCTCGATAGGCATGGGCGGCATGGAGGCATTCGCATTCCTCGGCATGTTGATAGGCACTTTCGTAGGTTCCGTGATGTCGGACTCGGACTCGTTGTCGATGTACGCGCTTGTGCTGTCCGCGCTCGCGGGCGCAGGACTGCTAAGCAGCATGACCATCAGAGCCAACGAAAGCGACACTGCCGAGGAGTCGTCGGCTAACCCGATAAAATTCATCCGCGAATCTGCCGCCATCGTCAGGAAATACAAAGGTCTTGGACAAGTGATAATGCTGCTGTCCCTGTTCTGGTGGTTCTCGGCGTCAATCCAAATCATACTGATAATCCACTGTGGCGACGCACTCGGAATGACAAACTCACAGACCGGCTACCTGCTTGCCACAATGGCGGTAGGCATAACGATTGGATGCCTTCTCGGCGGCAAAATCAACAGCGACCGTTACCTGCTTGGCATAGTCCCGACGCTCGGCATCGTGGCGGGGCTGTTGATGGTTATAATTTTCATAATCCCATTCGAGCGTTTCGAAAACGGCTCGGTATACTTCGGCATACTGATGACGATTGTGGCTATAACGGTGGGAATCTTCAAAATCCCGCTCGACGCCGAAATCCAAAAGCGTGTATCGACCTCCGAACTTAACGTCATCCTCGCCTACTTCAACCTCGTGTCGTTCATATTCATATTGGCGGCGTCGCTTACTAACATCATCATCACAAAATTCCTGCCCACTACATACGTCTTCTTAGTGGACGGCGTGGTGATGCTGGTATGGTCTATATACTTTACATTCAACTACAAAGGCCCGCTATGCTACGGAGTTCGCAACATAATCCATCTCCATTACGACGTGAAGATGGAGGACAAGGAGGCTCTTGACGTTCCCGAGGGTCAGAACCTGCTCATACTGCCCATGCACCGCGCGCTCATCGACCCGCTTATCCTGTTCGCCGAGCTGTACGACTACAAACTCCAGCCTATGGTAGACGCGCGCTTTTGGAAAAACAAATTCCTCGGCCACATCCTCGACCTCTTCGACGCTGTTAAAGTCCCCGACCTCAGACACGGCGGACGCGAAGGCGTCGAGCAGGTCCAAAAACTCGACGGCATTGTCAAGTCCCAACTTGAAAACGGCGCGAACATACTTTTCTATCCATCAGGCCACATAACCCTCGACGGCCGCGAGACGATTGGCAACCGCCGCATGGCATACAACGCCTCCAAAATCCTGCCCGGAAAGACCCGCGTCGTCGCCATCGAGACCCACGGACTTTGGGGCAGCCGCTGGTCGAACTACGGCCTGAAAAAGACCGCCCCAATAATGCCGCTGCTCCTCAAGAGCATGAAATTTGTCCTGTTCCTGCGCTTCCTCACCGTCAAGAAACGCCGCGTCGACATCCGCTTCACCGACATCACCGACGACATTAAGCAGTGGTCGTCCCTGACCCGCCAGGACTTCAACACAAAACTTGAAGACTTCTACAACCGCGAAACCGATTCATTAATAATCTCAAACATATAAAAAGAAAGGGACAGCGGATTTTGTGTCAATCATAATGTGATTATCTGCAAATTTTCTGCAAATATTCACCCAAAAAATCCACAGACAAATTAAAAAATTAACAATTATATTTATTGGATAAAACTCAGGAAATCAGCATTTTAAAAGTCGGGGCAGCGGGATTCGAACCCACGACCCTCTGCTCCCAAAGCAGATACGCTAACCGGACTGCGCTATGCCCCGATGCCGTGAAAAAGAAATTTGCGGAGAGGGAGGGATTCGAACCCCCGGAGGTGTTACCCTCGTCGGTTTTCAAGACCGGTGCCATAAACCACTCGGCCACCTCTCCATTTCGTTCGTTAAAACGGTGCAAAATTAGACCTTAATTTCGTAAAAAACAAATTTTTTTGAAGTTTTTTCCATAAAAAATTTTATAATGCTGATTGATAAACAATTATGGCATGATAATATTTATTAAAAACATATTTTGAACTTTGAAATATTCTTTGCAAATTTGCAACCGTAAATATTGTAAAATTGACAACAATAAAAGACTCATTAGAAATGTTAGCAACCAACCGTCAATTATTCCTCAGCCACGTCGCCCAGACGTCCTACACGCCGCTTTTGGCGGAAGTGGAACGCGCTGAGGGCATCTACATGTACCGGCCCGACGGCAGCCGAATCATCGACGTGGTGTCGGGCGTGTCGGTCTCAAACGTCGGACACCGCCACCCGAAGGTCGTCGAGGCCGTCAAGAATCAGATTGACAAATATATGCACCTCACCGTCTACGGCGAAATCGTCCAAAGCCCGCAAGCGCTTTTTGCAAAGCGACTTACGGATGTTTTGCCGCCGTGGCTCGACAATGTTTTTTTCGTCAACAGCGGTTCCGAGGCGACCGACGGCTCGCTCAAACTCGCCAAACGCCACACCGGGCGCAAAGAGATTGTCTCGTTCCGCAACGCCTACCACGGGTCCACAATCGGCGCGATGAGCATCTGGGGCGACGACATGTACAACCAGGCCTACAAGCCGCTTTTGGAAGATGTCAAACGCCTGAATTTCAACAATATGGACGACCTCTCAAAAATCACCGAACAGACCGCCTGCGTCATTACGGAAGTGATACAGAGCGAGGGCGGCCTCGTGATTCCCGACAAGGAATGGGTCTTGGCGTTGAGGAAACGGTGCGACGAGACGGGCGCGTTGCTCATATTCGACGAGGTGCAGATGGGATTTGGACGGACGGGCAAAATGTTTGGTTTTCAACATTTTGACGTTGTGCCGGACATCGTGAATTTCGCCAAAGGAATGGGCGGCGGGATGCCGATTGGCGCATTTGTCGCCAACAAAAAAATCATGGAAGACCTCTGCACGCCGCCGCTCGGACACATCACCACTTTTGGCGGGCATCCAGTGAGCGCGGCGGCGGGTTTGGCGGGCCTCAACGTCATCATTGATGAAAATCTCGCCGAAAAGGCAAACGCAAAGGGCGACTATTTTGAGAAATTGATGAGTAAACATCCGAAGGTCAAACGAACTTGGGGACTCGGACTTTTTCGCGCCGCCGAGGTGGACGAGCGGATCGACATGTTCAAGTTTTTGCACAAGTGCATCGTAAACGGAATTTTGATGGATTTGTTCATTTTCAAAGACCACTGTTTCCGCTTCACGCCGCCGCTAATCATTGAAAATGAGCAAATTGAGGAAGCCGTCGAACTGCTCGGCAAAACCCTTGACGAAATGTAAAATTTCCCGCGAAAAGACTACTAAAATAAATATCCACAAACATTATGAAAGAAAAACTGCTAAAAAAAATCCTAATCTCCGCGCTAATGGCAGGAGCTGTCGGAACTACACACGCACAAAGCATCCTGTACCCGCAGCACTTTGACCTTGAGGAGGTTACGGTAACAGACGGGCCAATGCGCCGGGCGATGAAAACCAACGCCGAACTATTGCTCAAATACGACGCCGACCGAATCATGGCGCCATTCGTCAGAGAGGCTCACCTCAACAGTGGCAAGTACGAGGGCTTCCTCGAAAAACACCCTTCGTTCCGTAACTGGGGCGACTACTCATGGTCGCTGGAAGGTCATATCGGCGGCCACTACCTCACTGCCCTCGCCCTCGCATACGCCGCGATGAAAAACGATTCCGGACTCTCGTCGCTCGCCGGTCAGTGCCGCGAGAAGATGGTCTATTGCCTTGAAATTCTGAAAGATTGCCAGGACGCATACGACAACGACACGGAAGGAATGTACGGATTCATTGGCGGACAGCCTTACACAGAAATGTGGCGCGGACTTTACAAAAACGACCTCGCCGCGTTCAAGAAATTCGGCGGCATGGTGCCGTTCTACTGCCAGCACAAGGTACTCGCGGGACTGCGCGACGCATACGTCTACGGCAAGAGCAACATGGCCAAAGACCTATTCCGCAAACTCTCCGACTGGACAATCAATGTCGTCTCCAACCTCGACGACGCACAGATGCAGGACATCCTCGGATGGGAACACGGCGGCGTCAACGAGACTTTGGCGGACGCATATAGGATTTTCAGCGACAAGAAATACCTCGACGGCGCAGTCAAATTCTCCCACAGATACATGATTGACGGAATGCAGGGCACGTCAGGAGCATACGACACCCACTTCCTCGACCGCAAGCACGCCAATACCCAAGTCCCAAAATACATTGGTTTTGAGCGAGTTAACACAGTCGACAAATACAACTCCAATCCCGCCCACAAAGACTACATGGCCTCCGTCCTCAACTTTTGGGACGACGTGGCCACACACCGCACAGTCTGCATCGGCGGCAACTCCGTCGGCGAACATTTCCTGCCAGCCGACCGTTGCGAGAGTTACATGTCGAACCTCGAAGGCCCCGAATCATGCAACTCCAACAACATGATGAAACTCTCCGAGGCACTTTTTGACGACACACACGACGTGAGGTTCGCCGACTTTTACGAGGCTGCGATGTGGAACCACATACTCTCCACCCAAGACCCCGAAACCGGCGGCTACGTATATTTCACGACGCTCCGGCCGCAGGGCTACCGCATTTATTCCCAGGTAAATAGCGGAATGTGGTGCTGCGTAGGCACAGGCATGGAAAACCACAGCAAATACGGACACTTCATCTACACCCACGACGCCGACACGCTGTTTGTGAACCTTTTCACGCCGTCAAAACTCGACAACGAGCGGTTTTCTGTAATCCAGGAGACACATTTCCCCTACGAACAGGCGACAAAGATAAAAATCCTCAAAGGTGGAAAATTCACACTCGCCGTCCGCAACCCCGCCTGGACAAACGGCAAAATCGCCTTTGAATGTCCCGGCAAGACCACAATCCCTAACCACGACAAACCTGGCTACGTAAAACTCACACGCAAATGGAAAGCAGGCGACGAGGTGCGCGTATGGTTGCCGATGGAACTTAAAGTGGAAGAATGCCCCAACTACAACGACTACATCGCGTTCAAGGTCGGTCCGATACTCCTCGCCGCGAAGACCACAGCCGAAAACGTCGCTGAAGCCTCACAGACCGGCCTCAAATACGAAAAACTCCAAAACGAATACGCCGACGACAGCCGCATGGGACATTCGCCGGGCGCAATGGGAAGCCGCAAGTCGCTGTCCGTAGCACCGATGTTCATAGGTGACAGGTCAAGACTCCTTTCCCTCGTGAAAACCAAGGACATAAACCGCCTTCTGTACACAATACAGCCCACAGAAGTCGGACGAAGCAAATGGCCGGAACTCACACTGCAGCCATTTTACGAAATCCAACACGCCCGCTACTCGTGCTATTGGTACGCGCAGACACCCGAAAAATACGCACAGTCGCCGATGGTTAAAGCCGACAGCATCGCCGCCGCGCTCCAAGCCCGCACTATAGATTTTGTGGCGGCTGGCGAACAGCAGAGCGAAGCCGGACACGTCATAGCCGCCACAGCCCCCGACCGCAAAGGCAACTGGAACAGTGAGAGTTACCGCGAGATTCCTAACGACCAGGAAGTATCCTACACCCTCACTAACCTCCGCAGCAACAACACCGAGCCACTGCCCACAAAAAACATTGCGCTCATGCTCCGTTTTACCAACAATGACCGCAACCGCAAATGCAGCATCTACATTGACGGTCAGCCACTTGCGGAAAACTGGACAACACCTGCCACCCATCCGTCGATAGAAAACAACGGATTCTTCAACATGGAATACCCAATCCCGGAATCCATGCTCCTCGACCCCGACGGCAAACCCAAACAGTCCATCCGCTTCACCATGAAAGCCAACTCCGGCACAATGGCTCCCAGCATCTTCTACCTCAGATTAGTGGACGTGAAATAGCACTTTACCCCCCAAACCGAAAAAATAAGGCTGCCCCCAGACAGCCTTATTTATTTTACCACAAATCCAACCCATCCTTTCCTCAACAAATCCATCCTCAATAATTCTTTCCTCAACAAATCTCTCCTCAACAAATCCTTCCTCAACAAATCGCTCCTCGACAAATCGCTCTTGTAAATCCCTGATGTAAAATTAATTATAACATTAATGTAAAGTTCGCTGGTCAAAAAAAAAAAAAAAAGTTGACAAATTTAAAATTAATACATACCTTTGCATCGTCAAAGTGTTGGATGGAGTTTTCCATCCGTATAGCTATGGCAACTGTTGCAAGGACACGATGGAAACATTGATTATTGACCCAAGCACAATCCATAACGGCGCAGCCGACAGTGCGAAAAACATAGTTTCGCAAAATTCCGATGGACAGATTTACAAAAACGGAATGTCGGTAGGATACACCCTGAACGCTTCGACCCGCTACTGGTTCCCAATCCGCGCCACTCACCGCCGTGCACAAAAAATCTACGACAAACTCGTTTCCGTCAACGATGGCACCTTTGAGCCATACCTCCCAATCATCCGCCACATCGAATACTCCAACGAAGATTTCAACAATCCGACGCAAGAACTCAAAGACAAACCGCTTGACAGCGGCCTCCTGTTCCTGCGCTCAACTCTTAACGACTTCAAACAACTGTTGAAATACCAGTCGATATTCCCCGGGATGACCCCTTATTACAATCATTTCGCCGTGAACTCCTTCGGCAAAAACGAATTTCTCACCGTCCCCGACCGACAGATGCAGAGCTTCCGCATCATCGTAGAATCCGGCAACGAAAACATCATTGTGAATCAGAATTTCGTCCCCGACTTCTTAGTCGGCGACCGCGTCGTAGTAATCGGCGGACCGTTTGCGGGAGTCGAGGGTATAGTGATGAAGTACAAGCATCAGAAGCGAGTGTTTGTGGAGCTGCAAGGGGTCGGGAGGTACGCGACGGCGTATGTGCCCGGGGCGTGGATAAGGAGGGTTGGAAGTTGAAAATTGAAAATTGCAAAATCGAAAAAAATTTTGTGAAATACCAAAATATTATTAGATTTGCAGAATAAAAATCAACGAAACAAATGGCATACACAGGCAACATATCGAGTCCTTCCCCGTCATACGATGACGTAATGACATATCTCCACTCCGTGAATCTCAGCAATGATGTTATGGAGAGGGTTGGGCAGCGTTTGATTGTTGAGTATGGCAAAAATAATATCTCAAAAGCTTACAGACGACTCAACGACTTGTCTAAACTTACAGAAGGTTGGGACGGACACGGGGCTTATCGCGTTGTTCCTGAAGTTGTTGAAAATGTAAAAGCCATTATCGATTTGTCGGAAGATGATAGATGGGCCGATTGGCTCATATTTCCAAGTCCGCAAGGTTCGCTTATGTTGCAGTCCAAGAGAAATCGCGCAAGCATAAGCGTGGGAGCCGATGAATTTTCATATTACGCCCTTGTTGATGGCAAGCGCATGAGTGGCGACCATATAGTATTTGATGCTTCATTGGTGGAATTTTTAATGCGCAGAATAGGCAAATGACATCTCGCTGTGAATATATTGAACGATCAGAGGATGTTGTTAGGCTTGTCAACTCCAAATATGTATTAGATGATGTTGTGTCCGTGGAGGCATTTGCAACTTCCATTGGAGAAACTTATCTATCAGTAAATCGTCCTCTTGTCGAATCTTTCCGTGAAGACATAAAATCATTTGTAAAGACACATAATGATTTCATACTACGGAATAATGCAAGTTTGGCATGCTATGGCGCAAAGATGAAAGTAGGTGAGGTTTGTGATATTTCAGTAGTTCATGGTTCGGAAAAATTGGATGTTTCTGTAGAAGTCGAGCCAAGAGCCGCCCATACAAAATCTCACGCCGGAATTTTTGTAAGGTCAAATAATAACAATGTCGTGCGCGGACGGCAACTAAACTCAAAAACGATTCCGCACGGCGTTTCCTCGGACAGCATTCTTATGGAAGTTCAGTGGAGATTGCATGACATTGCAAAATTAGAAATACTGAAATTAGAAGAATAGATGCCCGAAACATCTTCCAACACTACAAGAATAGCGAAAAATACGCTGCTGCTGTATGTCCGGATGCTGCTGACGATGGGAGTGTCGCTGTACAAGTGATTAAAAATATTTATGGGGACTCCTAAATAAAACTATCTGATATTCAGTGATATACAAATGAAATAATAGCGTTATTTGCTTTTATGATTGTAATACTCATAAGACATTAATAAGAAAAAATATTACGAATGTAAAAAATAAATTACAGAAAAAATTTGGTAAATTCGACATATATTGCTAATTTAGTGGCAGTTA
>CAJOJG010000066.1:0-583 GCA_905234655.1 uncultured Bacteroidales bacterium | reverse complement strand
GCCAAACCATATGACTATGTGATGATGTTCAAAATCCTCGTATTGCAGAGATTCTATCATTTGAGCAACGAACAAACTGAATATCAGATAATTGACCGCTTAAGTTTCAGGAACTTCCTCGGACTCTCGAGCGGCGACAGGATACCTGACGAAAATACGATTTGGCTCTTCAAGGAACAATTGACAAAGCTTAACCTGTTTGAGAAACTGTTCGACAAGTTCTATAATATGTTGGAAGACAAAAAGTTGATAATGAACGAGGGTGTCAGTTTCGTGGAAGTGCCCCGCCAGCGCAACAGCCGCGCAGAAAACGCAGAGATAAAGGAAGGCAGGGGCGACGGGCTATGGACTTCCGATGACGAACGTAACAAGCGCATACACAAGGACATTGATGCCAGATGGACAGTGAAAAACAACCAAAATCATTACGGCTACAAAAACCACGTGAATGTGGATACCAAGAGCAAATTCATCAAAAAAGGCGTTACGACGGATGCCTCTGTACACGACTCCAAAGCGACGGAAAAACTTATAACCCAAAAGGACAAAGGACAGCCATTCTTTGCCGACAGCGCATATGTAG
>CAJOJG010000065.1:17719-18870 GCA_905234655.1 uncultured Bacteroidales bacterium | reverse complement strand
GTGGGTTTCGTAATCGGGCGACTTTGAAATTTCCAGACCGCTGAAAATGTCGCGGGAATCGCACGAGCGGTCGTAGTAGGCGTACAGCATTTTTGCCGCCACCGACTTGCCGAAACGCCTCGGCCGCGAGATGCAGACAAAGCATTTTTCGCTGTCTATCTTGCTGTTCAACACGCTGATTAGCCCCGACTTGTCAACGAAGTCGCTGTTTTTTATCCTCTTGAAATCCGAGTTTCCGTAGTCCAAAAATTTGCCCATTTCTGTCTGAAATTTTAGTTTTCGATTGTGCAAATTTACAAAATGTTTTTTTAATCACAAACTATTTTTCTTATGGTCGCGGTTATACAACCAATTGGATATGAGGTACGTCGCGGCAAATTCAGCGGCGATGAAAATAATTCCTGTGCGATTTTTTAACAACTTTTTAACACTTTTACATTGCCTAATCCGGCTATTGTGCTTAACTTTGCGGCATGGATTTTAGGCTGTTGATATTGGCGGTTACGGTGGTATTGGCATTGTGCGGCAGTTATGCGCAGGATGCCGAGGTCGCCGCATACGACGTTGATTGTCAGGAAACTATCCTCGAATGTGATGATGCCGACTACACACCAAGCAACGATTTTTCGTGGATTGGATTTTTGGCAAACGTCGATGTCAACAACATAAAAACTGTGGTGAGGATGCGGTTCGTCAACCGTTACAAACTTCTGACTTCCAATCTGTTAAACTCGATTTCCAACCCATGCACCTCAAAACACCATGCGCAAAATTCCTACTCTACACCGGCGCAAAAATGTTCAAGGGCGACGACGGGCAGGACGCCGACCCGTCAAAAAACATTATCGTGCGGTGGTTCAAGAAGTTGTACCCCATAACGGACGGTATGCGCGACGGCAAATTTTTCGTCAGGGAAAACGGCAGGCGGCTTGCGACACCGCTTTTTGTGGCGTTGATTGTTAATGTCTTCCAGCGCCGTGCCGCCTGTAAACGCTATTGCCCAAAGGTTCATAATGATGTCGGCGTACGAGTATTGTGCCTGTGCCGGGCGACTGCCAAGCTCTTCGTCGATGAGTTCGCCGATGCGGTTGTTTCTGAAATAATCTTCGATGAAAAAAATTCCTGCGAAAGGTGTTGTTTTTGCGCTTTTT
>CAJOJG010000065.1:0-17700 GCA_905234655.1 uncultured Bacteroidales bacterium | reverse complement strand
ACTAATTTAGGTGAAATATTTGTATCGGCAAAATATTTTAACAGTTTTGTTTTCAATATTTTGCCGATTTTAACATTTTTTAATTTCGGAATTGAGGTTGAACACGTTGTTGAAGGGCGTCGAAAAAATCGTTGACATCACATTCAGCAACAAGGAACAGGTAGCCGAGCACGAGGACGGACGCTCGATGATTTACGACGTACTCTGCACCACATCCGACGGCAGAAAGATAATTGTCGAGATGCAAAACAAGCGTCAGGACTTTTTCAAGAAACGCAGCATTTACTACGTTTCGCGGTCGATTTCGCAGCAAGGCGAGAAGGGCAAGGAATGGGAATACAACATCAAGTCGGTATATTACGTGGCGTTTATGAACTTCCAGCTGCCGTCGATGCCCGACTTCCGCACCGACGTATTGCTGATGGACAAGAAAAACAAGAAAGTCTTTTCCGAGGACATACGGATGATTTTCTTGCAGTTGCCGCTGTTCACCAAAGAGCAAGACGAGTGCAAGACAAACTTTGAACGTTGGATTTATTTGTTTAAGAATATGAGCACATTGGAAAGAATGCCTTGGGCGGCTAAAAATTCGGTTTTCAAACGGCTGTCTGAGATATGCGAAGTGGCGCATCTCAGTCAGGAACAGCGTGTTGAATACGACCGGTCGCTGAAAGAGTACCGCGATTCGCTCGCCGTGCTCAACAGTGCCGTCCGCGAAGGATTCCGCAGCGGCGAGAGATGCGGAATCGAGAAAGGACGCGCAGAGGGCCGCGCAGAGGGTCGTGCCGAGGGCGAGAAACAAAAAGCCTTCGACATCGCGAAAAACATGAAGTACGACCTGAAACTTGCGACAGACATCATCGCAAAAGCCACCGGCCTTACCGCCGACGAAATCGAATGCATTTGACAACAATCCGACCAATGAAAAAAATATTCCTCACCACCCTCGTCCTTGCAGCTGCCACAGCCTTCGTCGCCGCGCAGCAACAAGACGAGTACAACGCCGACATCAGGGCAGAGTACAAGGTATATTGCGAACTGCACCTCATCCGTGGCTTCAACGGATGCGAGGCGGGCATCGACCTCGGCGCCAAGCAATCCAACCTCACCGGACATTACGACATCATCGGCGGCGGCGAGGGCGGCAAACGCAACTTCTATTCGCCCGTGGAAATCCTCAACTACATGAGCCGTCGCGGCTGGGACATCGAGTACAAAGTCACCAACGCCGATTCGCTCTCACACGGCTCGTACATGCTCTCAAAGTTTGTAATCGACGACAGCGAAATCGCCGACGGCATCGACTTCGCCCAACGCAAACCGCGCAAACAAAAGCAAGACGGCAAAAAAGACTGACGCCCCCACACAAAAAACTTAAAAAAAAAATAACATTCCGCTATATAAATAATTGCTAACTTTGCACCCTGAAATTCAATACAATACTACAATGCAAGACATCAGGAACATAGCGATTATAGCGCACGTTGACCACGGCAAGACGACCCTGGTTGACCGTATTCTGCACCAGTCCCACCTATTCAGGGACAATCAGGAAACCGGGGACCTCATCCTCGACAACAACGACCTCGAACGCGAGCGCGGCATAACGATTCTCTCAAAGAACGTGTCCGTCAGGTACAAGGGCGTGAAAATCAACATCATCGACACCCCCGGGCACTCTGACTTCGGCGGCGAGGTGGAACGTGTGCTCAATATGGCGGACGGCGTGATTTTGCTCGTCGATGCATTCGAAGGCCCGATGCCGCAGACACGGTTCGTGTTGCAGAAGGCCATCGAGCTCAAGCTCAAACCCATTGTAGTAGTCAACAAAGTCGATAAGCCAAACTGCACCCCCGAACAGGTCTATGAACAGGTTTTCGACCTGATGTTTAGCCTCGACGCCTCGGAAGACCAACTCGACTTCCCCGTGGCATACGGCAGTAGCAAGGCGGGCTGGATGGGTCCCGACTGGAAGACCCCGACGCAGGACGTCTCGTACCTTTTGGACTTGATAATCAAATACATACCCGCGCCAAAAATCGTGGAAGGCCCCTTGCAGATGCAGATTAGCTCGCTCGACTATTCATCGTACCAGGGACGCATCGCAATCGGCAGGATTTTCCGTGGCAGCGTCAAGCCCGGACAGACCGTCGCCGTGATGAAGGCCGACGGCTCTATTGAAAAATCCACCATCAAGGAACTCTACACATTCGAGGGTCTTGGCAAGGAAAAATGCAAACAGGAACTCAAATCCGGCGAAATATGCGCAATCCTCGGCCTCGATTCGTTCGACATCGGCGACACCGTTGCCGACCCCGAAAACCCCGAGGAACTCGCCCGCATCCATGTTGACGAGCCGACGATGAGCATGCTCTTCACCATCAACAATTCGCCATTCTTCGGCAAGGAAGGCAAATTCGTAACGTCGCGCCACCTTCGCGAGCGTCTGACGAAAGAGACAGAGAAAAACCTCGCACTGCGCGTGGAAGACACCGATTCGCCCGACAAACTTCAAGTATTTGGACGCGGCATCCTGCACCTCGCAGTGCTCATCGAGACCATGCGCCGCGAGGGCTACGAACTGCAACTCGGACAGCCAAAAGTAATCATCAAGGAAGTTGACGGACAGAAACTCGAACCCATCGAGCAACTCACGATAGAAGTGCCCGAAAACTTCTCGTCGAGAGTAATCGACCTCGTGCAACGCCGCAAAGGCGACATGCTCAGCATGGAAACCAAGGACGACCGCGTGTTCATGGAATTTGCGATACCCTCTCGCGGCATCATCGGACTTACCAACCCGCTATTGACGGCGACCGAAGGCGAGGCCATCATAGCCCACAGGTTCAAGGACTTCGAGCCTTGGCGCGGCGACCTCATCCAAGAGCGCAACGGCTCGCTCATCGCCCTCGAGACCGGCACGGCAATCCCCTACGCAATCAACAACTTGCAGAGCCGTGGCAAATTTTTCATCGACCCGGGCGACGAGGTATATGCCGGCGAAATCATCGGCGAAAACACCCGGCAGGACGACATCATCATCAACGTCTGCAAGACCAAGAAACTCACCAACATGCGCGCCGCCGGCTCTGACGACAAGGTCATGATAGAGCCCGCCACGAAGATGTCGCTCGAAGAATGCATGGAATACATCAAGGACGACGAGTACGTGGAAGTAACGCCAAAGTCGATCCGCCTGCGCAAGATAATCCTCGACGAGACCGAGCGCAAACGCGCCAACCGGGAAAACAACTAATAGTGACACTTTCGGAAATTCATAAAAATAAAAAGGAGTTGTGTTTGGCAACTCCTTTTTTTGTTATAATTTTACACTCCGAAAAACAAGACTACATCATCAAAATTCAAACGCCTACAAATGAGAACTATAAACATCTTCGCCATGCTGATTGCGGTGCTGATGCTTGCTGCCGGTGCTCAGGCTCAGACGCAGAGCGCATACGCGATATGGACAGAAGGCAATAAGACCTTGACTTTTTTGGTTTCTGTGCTTAACTATTATCCGGGCGACCAGTACGGCAGGGAGCGCATCACAAAAGTTTGGAAAGGCGACGCCGTATTGTACACGCCGACCGACGACACCGCGCCATGGTGTTCAACCGTCAGGTCAAAACTTGCGCACGTCGTCTTCGATCCGTCTTTTGCGCTTGCACGGCCGCATTCGACCGCATGGTGGTTCGAGAACTACTCCGATTCCCAAAAAGCCGACGCTGACGGCGAGCCGCTTAAGTCGATCTACGGCCTCGAATACCTCAACACAAGCGAGGTCACGAGCATGTACAGCATGTTCTACGGATGTTCGGGACTGACAGAACTGGACATATCGCACTTCGACACCCGCAAGGTCACAAACATGAGCTGGATGTTTGCGGGGTGCCGAGGGATACCGTACATCGACGTGTCGAACTTCGAGACATCACAGGTAGAGAACATGGCGTTCATGTTCCAGGGATGCTGGCAGTTGCACACGCTCGACGTATCGAGATTCAAGACCGACAAAGTTCACGACATGAGTTACATGTTCTCCGACTGCTACAGCCTCCGCCGCCTTGACGTGTCCAACTTCAGCACCGCAAAAGTCACGGACATGAGCAACATGTTCTCTTTCTGCTCGATGCTTTCCGAACTTGACGTCTCAAAATTTAAGACTGGCGAAGTGACCGACATGAGCTGGATGTTCGCGTGCTGCTCGGGGCTGTCGCTCTTGGACGTCAAGAGGTTCAACACCGCCAATGTCACTGACATGAACAACATGTTCGCCGGGTGCAAACACTTGATTTACATCGATATATCGCGGTTTTACACGCCAGGGAGATGTGACAGGGACAATATGTTCGAGGGCTGCGAGGAACTGATAATAAAGTCCAACTAAAATTTTTTTGATATTTTTTTGCATAAATTTTGCAGTTTCCCAAAAAACATCACTAAATTTACCACATCTTTTTATGTAAACGATGACTAACTTTTTAAATTACCAAAACAATGGGAATAACGATAATACAGAAACTTAACGCCACAAAAGGCCGGATATGCCGAATGTTGCTATTGGCGACATTGACGCTGCTTACGGCGACGGCCGCGATGGCGCAGGGAAAGACGGCCTACGCAATATGGACCGCCGGCAACTCGACCCTGACTTTCCTCTGCTCCGAAACCGCATACGCGGCCTCCGACGAGTTCAATGGTCAGCAGATTACAAATCTATGGAGCGGCGACGACGTGCTTTCTTCGCCTACTGACGGCTCTCCGGCATGGAACTCGATAGTTAAATCAAAAGTCAAGGCCATTGTCTTTGACGAAAGTTTCGCCGACGCACGGCCTACATCTATCGCGCGATGGTTTGACAACAGCGTGACCAACAGCCAGTCTGCTAACACCCTGGCCACTGTCACGGGCATTCAGAACCTCAACACAAGCGAGGTCACGAGCATGAGGGAGGCGTTCTTCCGCAGCTCGACGCTCAAGAACTTGGATTTGAGTGGTTTTGACACAAAGAATGTCACAAACATGTACCGCATGTTCTACGACTGCAACTCGCTCGAAAGCCTGGACATCTCGTCGTTCAACACGGCAAAGGTCGCCGACATGAGCTACATGTTCTATAACTGCAACTCGCTGCCCGAGGTCAACACAAGCAGCTTTAACACTGCGAATGTCACCGACTTCAGCTACATGTTCTACCAGTGTACGTCGCTTAACGCCATAGATGTCAGCGGCTTCACCACCGGCAGCGCGTCTAACATGTCCAATATGTTCAACGGCTGCTCGTCTGTCAAGGAACTCGACGTGACCAATTTTGACGTAAGCCGAATGACCCCGGCGTACTACATCACGACCGGCGTCGGCAATATGTTTGCAAACTGCTCGTCGCTCGTGACAATCCGCGCTGCGGAAGGCACGGACTGGAGCGGCACTAATGATGCTAATGAAAATATCTTCTCCGGCTGCTCAAAACTTTTTGGTGTCGGCACTGATGGCAGTATTAGTACAGACCTCCTGCCAAAAGGCTGCAAGGACGGCAGCGGCATCTTCACGACTGTCACTGGCCACGTAATCTACTTTGTCGGCGGTAATGACGGCGAGTTCAAACTCCAAATAGTCAACAAGTCAGCCAAGACTGCCACCCTCGATTTGAACACCTTCACCGTCGCCGACAAGAGCTTTGGCTCATGGAACACTGACAAGGACGGCAAAGGCACTTCATACTACGACGGCGACGAAATCGAATTGACCTCCAACATTATGCTCTACTCGCAGTGGGGACGCGACATCGCCCTCTGCGACGACCCGGAAGTCAATCCGAGGGCGTTTACATACAACGGCTCGGCATGTGAGCCGTCGATTTCCTTGGTTGACAACTACACTGGACTTGTCCGCAACAAGGATTTTGTCGTTGAATACACGAACAACATCAACGCCGGAACTGCAACCGCCACAATTCGCGGTATCGGCGACTATGCCGGAAGGTTGACGGTGGACTACATAATCCGCGAGGCAAACATCTCCACCGCCACAATCTCCCCCCAGCGCGTAATCCTCGTCTATGACGGTACAGTCCAGGCTCCTGAATATGTCCTCCGCAACTCCAATAATGACCTGCTCGTGGAAGGCACGGACTATACCGTCAGCGGCCTTGACGGAAACTCCGCCACTGGCGACTATGTTGTGACTTTCACAGGCATTGGAAACTACACAGGCACTACCACTGCGACCTACACAATCACTGCCCAGAACGCATACGCCGTGTGGACTGAGGACAACACGACCCTCACATTCATCATGACGGAAGACAAGCCGGAAGTCGGCAGCGATTTTGACGGTGCTACTGTAACCGCCGTATGGTCTGGCGACGAGGTTCTTAAGTCGCCTCAAAACGGCCGCCCGGCGTGGAACTCGGTTGTCAAGGACAAAATAACGACTGTCACCTTTGACGGCACTTTCGCCGAGGCAAGCCCGAAATCCATTGCCTACTGGTTTGACAACACTGGCTCCTCCAACGAATCAGCCTCTTCCCTCACCACAATTAATTCCATAAAGAACCTCAACACATCGTCCACTACCTCGATGGAAGGCGCGTTCAACAACTGCGCCGCGCTGACAAGGCTCGACGTGACAAAGTTCAACACCGAGCTTGTCACAAACATGGGCCGCATGTTCTACGGTTGTAAGAACCTGCAGCTCATTAATGTCAGCGGATTCTCCACAGTAAGCGTGACGGACATGTCGCACCTGTTCGAGGGCTGCTCGACAATCTCCGGCCTTAGCATTGATGGCTTTAAGACCTCGAATGTCACCGACTTCAGCTACATGTTCAGCGGCTGTACATCGCTTACAGAATTGTCGGTCAGCAACCTCGCTACAGACAACGCGGAGAATTTTGAGTACATGTTCTCGGGCTGCGCCGCTTTGACTTCTATCAATGTCGCCAACTTCATCACAAAAAGTGCGACAAACATGAGGGGCATGTTCGCGGGATGTTCCGGCGTTTCGACGCTTAACATTGCCGGGTTCATAACCGACAACGTCACCGACATGAAACAGATGTTTGAAGGCTGTAGCGGGCTTTTGTCGCTCGATGTCAAGAACTTCAATACGTCCAATGTAACCGACATGTCGTCCATGTTCGGCGGCTGCACAAACCTCACGACGCTCGATGTTTCCGGCTTCAGCACCTCGAATGTGACATCTTTTGCATCGATGTTCAAGGGGCTTAAGTTCGTCGAAAGCCTTAGCGTCGGCAAGTTCAACACAGCAAAAGCTACTGACATGAGCCTTATGTTCGCTGGTTGTTCAATGCTCACGGAGTTGAACCTCTCGTCCTTTGAAACCGGCTCGGTAACAGACTTCGGCGGAATGTTCAGCGACTGTGGCGCGTTGAAGACTATCCGCGTTGCTGCCTTCACAGACTGGAGCGGCTCGGCTTCGACAGCCAACATGTTCGACGGTTGCAGCGCGCTCGTTGGCGTTGGCAGTGACGGTACTCATTGTGACTATCAGGACGGACTCGTCGCGCCGGCGGTCTGTCTCAGCGGCACTGGCTACTTCACGCCGGACGATATTTTCGTCCTCACATTCCACAAGAACATCGACGACTTCGCAATCCTCTACCAGGTTGTCTCGAAGACAAACACCGAGCCCGTGACGCTCGCGCCGATAACATTCGACACTGACAGCTACGTCTTTGGCGGATGGGATTCCAAGGCTGACGGCTCGGGAACCCACTACAAGGACGAGCAGCAGATTAATGTCGGTCAGGACATGGACTTCTACGCTCAATGGGGCAAGGACATCTCGACCCTCATCGCATCTACCGAGCTTGTGCTGCCATCAAGCACATACACCGGCTCGCCAATCATGCCCGCCGTCAGGATTACCGACGGTTCCACAAGGCTCGTCCAAGGCACGGATTTCACGATTGACTTCGAGAACAACACCGACGTGTACACAGGCGACGACGAAGACCTCAAGCCTGCCGTTGTTATCACCGGCAAGGGCGACTACGCCGGCGAGTACAAGGTCTATTTTGACATCACGCCGTTTAACATCGTCAGTGTGACTATAAAGCCTGAATATCAAATCTTTACCTACAATGGCGAGGTTCAGGTTCCTGATTTTGTCATCACTGACCGTAACGGCAACACCCTCGAAATCGACAAGGATTACATAATCACGACCGACATTTCAAACAACATCAATGCTGCCGAATATGTCGTTGACATCCAGGGCATTGGCAACTACACTGGAACTAACTACGCATCGTATGCCATCAGCAACGCATACGCAATTTGGACTCAGACAAACTCGACCCTTACATTCATGCTGTCCGAGATAAAGTATGACCAGTCGAAATCCGTCGATGGCCATAAAGTCACGACAGTATGGCAGGGCGACGACGTTACAAAGTCCGGCGACGCGCCCGCTTGGAGTTCCGTCCTCCCGAGCGTCACGACCGTCACATTCCAGGACAACTTTGCCGGAGTTCTCCCGACAAGCCTTGCTGCTTGGTTTGCAAACGCCACTAACCTCACCACAATCAACAACATCGAAAACCTCAACACAAGCGAGGCGACAAGCATTGCCTCTTTGTTCAAGGGTTGTAAGTCGCTCGAGGAACTCGACCTCACAAACTTCAACACGAAGAACGTGACCGACATGAGCGATGCTTTCAATGGTTGTGAAAAAATCACCGAGCTCGACATCTCGTCGTTTGACGTATCTTCCGTGACAAACATGGACGGCATGTTTGCCAACTGCCAGTCGCTCGAGCTTATCCGACAGAAGGACGGCGCGGACAGCTGGCTCAGCGACACCCGCACGACTAACGGAATGTTCACCGGCGACAATAGTCTCATCGGCATCGGTCTTGACAACTCTTTCTGCAAGTACGCCGCTGGCGAGGATTACCCCTCGATTTGCAAGAATGAAATCGGCTATTTCACCGTTAGCCACGTGTTCATCGTGACATTTGACAATAATGCCGACGGCGAAAAGGCATACCAGTTAGTGAACGCCAACACGACCGCGCCCACTAAGCTCCGCTCGAACACCTTCACACTCGCCGACCGCCTTTTTAATAAGTGGAACACCGAGGCCGATGGCTATGGAACGTCATACGACGATGGCGCGGAAGTCCGCATTATCAGCGACTTGACGCTCTATGCAACATGGAAAAGGGACATTGGCACGTGCAGCGCGACCTTCGACCCTGCCGCTCCAAAATATGACGGCAGCGAAATAACTCCTGCATATACCATCACTGACGGCGACTATACGCTCGTGGAGAATGTGGACTATGTTTTTGAAAACTTCACGGACAACGTAGATGCCGGCCCCGCGTCCTTAATCGTCAGGGGCAAAGGCAATTATGCTGGAAATGGAGCGTTCACATTCCAAATCCTCCCGCGCTCGCTCGCCGAAGTTACGCTCACTGTTTCTTCCGGCTCGACATCATTCGAGTTCAACAACCAGCCTCAAGTGCCGGTTTACACGCTTGAATACGATGGATTAACTCTCGTCGAGGGCAAGGACTACGAAGTCACCGCCACGGACGGCAATATTGACGCTGGCTCTTACACTGTGACTTTCACTGGCCTTAACAACTTCGCCGACACCCGCGACGAGTCGTATGAAATCACGCCGCGCGACATCGTGAACGCTGAAGTTGCGATCGCCGACCAGGAATACACCGGCTCGCCAATCACGCCTGAAATCTCGATTTATGACCTCGGCGAACTCTTGACCGCCGACAAGGATTTCACAGTCACATTTGCCGACAATACAAACGCCGGTCAAGCCACTGCAACCATCACTGGCATTGGCAACTACCAAGGCTCGCTCTCGTCCGAGTTCACGATAAAGCCGTGCGACCTCTCCAAGGTGACTATCACGCCACAGAACGCATCGCTTACCTACAACCGCAACGCCCAAATGCCCGAGTACTCGCTCTCGCTCAATGACTTTGCCCTCGTTGCAGGTACGGACTACACTGTCGAGGACGCAAGCAAAACCGATGTCGGCACGGGCTATCCTGTGAAATTCACCGCCGTCGAACCCGGCAATTTCACCGGCGAGGCCACAGCGACATTCTCCATTGAGCAGCTCGACTTCTCGGAGAACGCCACGATTGTGTTTGAGAACGACATTGCAAGTTTCAAGTACACCGGCGAGCTCATCGTGCCGACGGTTTCGGTCGTGGACAATTTTGACAACACTCTCGTCGAAGGCGAGGACTACACACTCGCAAACCCTGGCAACACCAACATCGGAAAATACCAAATCACTGCTACCGGCAAGGGCAACTACAAGGGCGAAGTGACAGCCGAATACATCATCCGCGAGAAGGATATTAACGATGCGACTGTGACTATCGAGCAAGGCCCGTGGACATACGACGGCACAGAAAAAACTCCCGCTGTGATTTCGGTCGTGGACGGTGACGCTACCCTCGCAGAAGGCACAGACTACAAAGTCGCATACGAGAATAACACCGATGCCGGCTCGGACGCAACAGTGTTAATCAACGGCCTTGGAAAGTATGACGCTTCCACTCAAAAAGTGTCATTCACAATCAATCCCCTTGACATCAGCGACTTGACCGTCCAGACTTCCGACGAAACCCTCGTCTTCAACTGGGAACCACAAATCGTGTCGTACTCGCTGACTGACAACTTCGGCAAAGCAGTCAACCTCGCGCCCGCCGACTATTCCAACAACATCAACGCCGGTGACTATGAAGTCGCGCTCCAAGGCACTGGAAACCACACTGGCACTACCAATGTCCGCTACACAATCAATCCGCGCAGCATTGCCGACGTCGAAGTCGCCAGCGGAACAATCAAAAATGTTTATAACGGCAGCGAACAGACCATCGAGCTTACAGTTGTCGACGGCGAGCATACGTTGACCTTGGACACTGATTATAAGGTTGACTACACGGACAACAAGAACGTCGGCAGGGCGACTGCGACTGTCAGTGGTATTAACAACTACACAGGAACAGCCGCTCAGACACCGATATTTGAGATTGTGCCGTTTGACTTTGCGAGTGTGGCTCTCAATCCCGAATCCGACGCGACCCCGTACATCGGCGCACCGACAATGCCCAAATGCACACCGACCGACCCGTTTGACAATGTCCTCGAGGAAGGCACGGACTACACCGTCAGCGACTTCAGCAACAACATCGAAGTCGGCGAAGGCTACACTGTAACTTTCACTGGCAAGGGCAACTACAGCGACGCATCTCAAACCATCACATACCGCATCAAGCCGCGTACATTTGACGACATAGAGCTTGTTTATGTTGACGATAAAAAGGAGTTCACATACACCGGCTCGGAAATCAGACCGATTGAAAAGGTCTTGGATCTCGGCAAGGAACTTGTGGAAGGCGTCGACTATATCATCAACTACAACAACTCGAACATTGAGCCTGGCACTGCGAATGTGACAATCACCGGACGTGGCACGTACAAAGGCGAGGGCAACACGCCGCAGACAAAGACCGACCAGTTCACAATCTTGAAGATTGACATGGCGGATGTCAAAGTCGTGGCTTCTCCCGAAACGTTCCACTACAACAGGACTGCGCAAGCCCCCGAGTTCACCCTCACAGACCCGAATGACAACACTGTTCCGGCGACTGAATACACCATCGACGGCATCGAGAACAACATCGACGCCGCAGAATACACCGTGGCATTCACCGCAAACGACAACAGCGCGCACTACCAAGGCACGAAAACCACAACATACACCATCTTGCCGCGCGTAATCACTGCTGACGACCTTAAAGTCGAATTTGTCGACCATTTCACGTACACTGGCAGCCCGATAACGCCCGATGTGAAGATAACATACGACAACGACGATGTTCTCGTTCTCGGAACCGATTTCACAATCTCCACAACCGAGAACATAAACGTCGGCACGGTGACAATGACGCTGACCGGCGCAGGCAACTTTGCAGGTTTCACCATCGACGGCAATACCTACGAAATCCTGCCCTACGCAATGTCCGACGTGACCATCACGCCCGACAAGGACCAGTTCACATTCAACGGCGACGACCAGGCTCCCGTCTACACGCTTACCGACGCTAACGGAAACACGCTCGTTGCCGACCAGGACTTCACGCTCGACGGCGACCTGAACGGCAAAAATGCAAAGACTTACACCACGAAATTCACCGGTCAGGGCAACTACACCGGCAATGTTGAACGCCAGTTCACGATTGCGCCGTTCGACATCCAGAACGCAACTTTGGCATTTGTAGACGGCGTCAGCGAGTTTGAATACTCCGGCGAAAACATTACGCCGCTGTTCTCGCTCTCCGCAAACGGCACTACGATCGCCAACGGTATCGACTACACGCTCTCCGGCGAAACGACAGCCAAGAACGCCGGTATCCACACCATCCACGCCGAAGGCAAGGGCAACTACACGAACACGTTGGACATCAAGTACTCTATCAAGCCGAAAAACATCGAAGGCGTCGCCCAGATTACTTTTGACAACATCACTGGCAAGTACATCGAGACCGGCAGCCCGATTGAACCGGCTGTGACAGTGTTTGATGGTTCTCAAGACCTTGAGCCGACCGACTACGAGGTTTCATACGCAGACAACACCGAGCCTGGAACGGCAAAAGTGACTGTGACAGGTATCGGAAACTACGAAGGATTCACGAAGACCGTCGACTTCACAATCCTGCCCTCTACGCCCGTCATCACATTCAACGTTGACGAAAACACGCCTCTCGGTTATGGCACGTCGCTCATCGGAAGGGACATCGTGGCATCTGTTGACGAAACCTACAACGGTGAGATTGCATACGACCTCGAAGGCATGTTGAAGCCCGCCACATACACTGTCAAGGCTACCTACACGCCTAACGACAACACCACAAACGCCGCTGAAGGCACGGCGACATTCACCGTCGAAAAGCGCGTTTTGAGCGTCACAGGCGTTGAAGTCGAGTCGACGAAGGACTACGACGGAACTACCACCGCCACCGTCACAAAACAGCCCTCAATCAGCAATGTTGTCGCTGGTGAAGAAGTCTCCGTAACCGCTACCGCCGCATACGACAACACAAAACCTGGGGATTCGAAGACTATCACAATCACCTACGAACTCTCCGGCAAGGACAAGGACAACTACACTGTACGCACCACTACCGTCGCAGGTGTGATAAACCCTGTCAAGATAACCGCCGCACAGAAATGGCTTGACGAAAACTCCACGGCCATCGACTACATGAGTTCCACAGAGAACACCGACCATCCCCACTTCTGCGCGGGCGACAAGATTGTGGTAGAACTGTCCAACACGACCGGTATGCCGACATCTTACCGTGTCCAGTTCCCGAACTCCGAGATTCAGGACATCACGGCTGATTATCCCGAAGACGGCAGGATCGAAATCACAATCCCGAATGTCAAGTACGGCAAATACACCGCTGTCGTCACGCTCATCAACGACGATGCCGAGAGCCAAAGCGAGGCTTTCGAGCCATTTGAGTTCTACATCGACGGCGCGGTATATGGCGAAGATGCCATCGTGAAGACGAAGTGGGACGATGTCGTTTACGCATCGAACGCCGACCGCGAGTTCATATCCTACCAGTGGTACAGGGACGGCAAACCGCTCATCGGCGAGACTGGACAGTACTACCAGGAGAAGAACGGACTTGTGGCAAGTGCGCAATATTCCGTAAAAATCGGCAAGCCTGACGGCAACTACGTCTACACATGCCCATTCAAGGTTAACGCATCGACCAGCAAGTCCACAGCCTCGTCAGTGAAGGTATATCCCAACCCGGTATCCGCACACCAAGAGTTCACAATCGAGATTGATGGTGGCGACGACATCGAAGGCAACGTGACGATTTTGATTTACAACCAAAACGGCACATTAGCCCGCCGCATCTCCAACGCCGCCTCGATAACCCGCCTCTCGCTGCCCACCGGCCAATATACCGGCGCAGCACTCGTCGACGGCAAACAACTCTCATTCCGCGTCATAATCTACTAATCCGACGCGACACAACAATAAAAAACGGATGCGGCGCTTCGCTGCATCCGTTTTTTATTTTACCAAACTTTCGTAAGTGTTTTTTTTACCACGGAACACTTTAATTTTCGTGTTTTTCGTAGTTATTATTTTTTCCGTGTTTTCCGTGTTTTCCGTGGTTAGAAAAATTATTTCTTCACCGCGCATTTCCAGCCGCGGGCTTCAACCGTCAAAATCTGTTCGCCCGGATTGTAGACATTCATCTCGTTGAAAACGTCCGCATATTCGCCCTTGAAATCGACGGTGATGTCGGCGGGCTCGGCGTTGAAATTAAAAATGCAGCGGATGTCGCCACGGTCAAAGACGAAGATGTTTTTGTCGGTGCTAAGTATCTGAATGTCATTGTTCCAAAGCGACGGATATTTGTGCTTGATGGCGTTGAGTTGTGCGTAAAAATCTTTCAGCGGCAGGCTCGAAAAATCAATCACATCTTTCTCAAAAAACTCCAACGCTTTCTTGTTGGCGGCCTCCTGACCCGAATAACAGAGCGGCATTCCGGGCAGAAAATACGTCAGCACGGCCATTTGTTTGACATGCCCGCCCATGCGGTCGTACTCGGATTTGCTCCACGAATTTTCGTCGTGGTTGGAGGTGAAATTCATCAGGATGTCTGTGCCGCCAAAGTCCTTTTCCTCCGTCAAAAGCACCTCTGCAAGGCTGTCGGCGGTGTTTTTGCCCTGCGCGATTTTGTTAAGGACGTGATGGACTTTCCAGTTGTAACTTGCGTCAAAAGCCTTGTGGATTTCCGGCTTGTCGTCCTCGGCGAGCATGAAAACGGGCTTCAACTTGTCCAACTCCGCACGAGCCGCGACCCAAAAATCTGTCGGCACCATGCCAGCGACGTCGCACCTGAAACCGTCGATGTCAGCGTTCTTAATCCAAAATTTCATCGCCTCAACCATCGCCTTGCGGAGTTCGGGGTTGTCATAGTCGAGGTCGGCAACATCGTCCCAATCAGTGCCTTCGGGGATTGCGGGGTTGCCGAGCGAATCGAGGTTAAAATAATCCTTATGCTCCTTGGTCCAAACGTTGTCCTTGCCGGTGTGGTTGGCAACCCAGTCGAGGATAACCTTCATGCCGAGTTTATGAGCCTGATTGACAAGCGATTTGAGGTCGTCCAAAGTGCCAAATTCGGGATTGACGGCGGTGTAGTCCTTGACGGCGTAATAACTGCCGAGCGTGCCTTTCCTGCCCTCCTCGCTTATCGGGTAAATCGGCATAAGCCACAGAATATCAACGCCTTGCTCTTTAAGCCTCGGAAGATTCTGCGCAAAGGCGTTGAAAGTGCCTTCCTGAGAATATTGGCGGATATTGACCTCGTAGATGTTGGCGTTTTTTGCCCAATCGACGGTGGATTTTTCGTAACGCGCCGTGGCAGTGTCTTGTGTAGTGCCGGTGCCGCCGCATGACGCCAACAATGCGGCGGCGGCAATCATTGTGAGTAACTTTTTCATCGGATAGATTTGTATGGTTTTGATACGCAATATTAAATGTAATTGTCCACTTTCTTGCACTTTTAAGCCGCCAAACCGCGCCGGAAAATGCGCAAACGATTGCGGTGTCGGACTATTTTTGTTAATTTTGCACATTGTTTTTTACACAGATTTATGGAAAATTTTAGGAAGGAGGCGAGCCATGACCACTGAGCAACAGATAATTACGATTGCGCTGATGGCGTTGTGCGTGATGTTCACGCGGTTTGTGGCGTTCATAGCGTTTCCGTCGGAGAGGCACACGCCGCGTTTTGTCAAGTTTTTGGGCAAGTGGCTGCCGGGCGCGGTGTTCGGTATGCTGGTGGTCTACTGTCTGAAAGACACTAACGTGCTTTTTCCGCTCCGTTGGCAGGCGGAAGGGTTCGACTGGCGGACTATGTTTTCTGTGGCTGCCACGGTTGCGTTGCATCTGTGGAGAAAGTCGTTTTTCGTCACGATGGCCGGCGGCGCGGCGGTGTATATGCTGCTGTCGCACTTGTGAATGGGGAATTTGAGTACTTTGACCGTATGGGCAGAGTGTTTGATGTCGAGGATCCTTTGTGATTGGCTTGTATTGATGGTTATACAGAGGCACTGCAAGACAGAGGTTTTTCCGAGAGAGAAATAGATTTGCTTGTATATAAGAAAGAAGGACTCTCCACCAACCTCGCCCCCGACGAAATCTCAAAAATTTGCACAAAAATTTTGCCACGTCGAAAACAATCCCTATATTTGCATCGTAAAACATTCGCATCGCATAAATACACCTCTTAGACACCTTGAAAATTTCATGGTGTCCGCGCCGTCGGCATCATACATCATCCCTTGTGGCGGGCTGGAAAAGCCTTCCGCAAGGGATTTTTTTGTTTACTAATCATTCAAAATTAATCCAATTATGCAAGTGAAAACAGACATCACGGTCGCAAATGACGCAGCGACCAAAAAGAAATACGTCAAGCCCGAAATCGAAGTGATTCCGATCGACAACCAGCCCAAATTGCTCAGCGCAAGCTTACTACTTCGAGGGCGACATCGAGGTTGACGCAGAAAAGGTCTCGGAATTCAACGGAGAAACCGGTGTCGCATTGACAAGCGAATTCACGGTAACAGGCACGTCCCTGCCCACATCAAGCGCAGAATCATTGTCGGCTCTGATGACATCTTGCACCCACACCTACAGGACCAAGGCCGGCGAGTTCACGTCAAAATCCACATCAATCACCCTCTACGTCCAAAACGTGTATCTTGCGTTGCAGATGTCGCCATTGCAGCACAACATCGACATAACGATAGACGGCACGAAGGCCAAACTTCCCGGACACATCTACACAATCGACCGCAGCGGCTTGGTTGACCTTGGCTTGTCGGGCATACTCTGGTCCGACAGGAACGTCGGCGCGGAAAACGTATGGGACTACGGCGGTTATTTCGCTTGGGGCGAGACCACGACAAACGGCAATTATTCCGCCGGCAGTGTCAGGTACGTACCCGCTGAAGACAGAGTAACCAAATACTGCACATCATACGATTACTGGTCAGGTGGTGGCGACCCCGACAACAAGACCCAGCTTGACGTCGAAGACGACGCAGCATACGCGCAAAACACCGCTTGGCACATGCCCACGCGGGACGAAATGACAGCCCTCGTGTTAAATTGCTATTGGGAATGGACCGACAAATACGAGGGTCATACCATTGGCGACGCCGACGCATCGGGCTACATAGTCTATATGTTGAAATCCGATGCCGACAAAGACGTGGTTGTAATGTATGAAGACACACCCAAAGTCGGCTATTCCACATCCGCCGACACCCACATCTTCCTGCCCGCCGCCGGTATAAAAATAGGCACCGGGTACGGAGAAGAATACAGTAGCCCCGGCACAGACGCATATTATTGGACAGCCACGCTCGGGTTTAGTCCGTATGTTGAAACTGATGATCCTTATATTCCGCTGAGCGGCAGCAACCTCCATTTTGATAAACTTTATAACGAACCGTCCGCCAATTGGTATTCCCGTTACAGCGGACAATCAGTCCGCGCCGTGCGCCGCAGCAATTAGCGGCGCCGCCCGCTACAAAATGGAATAAGACCGACTGCCGAAAATACACTCACTTTTTTCGGCAGTCTTTTTTT
>CAJOJG010000064.1 GCA_905234655.1 uncultured Bacteroidales bacterium | reverse complement strand
TTTTTGCCCAAAGTTTTTGCAGCCCATGAAGAAAAATACACACAGAAATACGCAAGCAATCGTTTTCAAGACTTTATTGAGTTCGAGATTCATATACTACAAGTTTTTTAGTTAATAATTTATTGATTCTCATTTACGCATCCAAATCATCAAATGACGAATAATCGTCGTTTGACGCATAATGGCCACCTCCGCTATTATAGTCATTATTTGACGAATAATTGCTGCCGCCATAATTGCCACTGCTATTGGTATTATAACCGCTATATGACGAATGATTGTTCCCGTATCCATTGTTTGAATGGCTTGCGTAACCATTACCGTTTTGCGAATGATTATCGTTGCTGTGGTTATAATATTTGCCGTATTTTTCATTGTACCTTCTTCTTACTTCGGCATAGCCAAAGTCATCCGCGTCCAAGTCAACACCTGTGCGTTCTTTGAGTTCACTCTTTGCCCAGTCTGTCGCCTTATCTTTTGCCCAATCATCGACAAATTGGTCCTTTACTTGATTCCAAAACTGGCTTTGGGTGCTGTTGCCTGTTGCATATAAAGGATAATTTTGCTGCCGTGTATTAGTGTTGAAGTCATTTGTGCCCGTATATCGTGGAACATAGGATGTTCCAATGTTTTCATTCTGATTGCGAGTGCCGTTAACATTTGATGACGAGTAACCATTGGAAACACTGTTTTGCATGTCATAATTACGGTATGTTGAGTCTGTATTATTGTCTTCTTTTGGCTCATAGTGGGAGGCTATAATAACACTAACCACTAAATCTATCAGCCAAATCCAAAATGGAAATGGCAACAAAATAGTAATTAGGTTAATGATTGTCAATGCGGTTAACATTTGTTTCATCTTCTCGCCGTCGCTTTGAGAATATAAAACAAAGTAACCTATTGTCACGGGAATTGTCGCAAGCAACCACCAAGGACTCACGAATACTACGATTGCAACATTGAACGCCAATACAAAAATATTACCGTTTGTCATATTATTCCAATTAAAAGTTTAAAATCTCTTTTATGCAAAAATACCATCTTGCCACATCTCCACCAAACTTTTTCCGTGGATTCTCTCCTACATTTCTGTCGGATTTTTCACCACATTTTTTTTGAGTCCAGCGATACAAGGAGTAATAGCACGTTTTTTGACCTCCGCTGCAAAATAAAATCCCCACTGCGCCAAAACTAAGCACAGTGGGGATGATTTTTTGTTGATAATTTAGTTTTTTTCAGTCCAACGCCCTGAAACTGAAATCGCTCTGCGTGCAACAAGCCTTCTTGTAGTCGAAACCATAGAGCCGCATATACGCCTCCTTTATCTCGACCGCGCCGTTGTAGAATGGGTTGGAGACATTCATCTTGGTTGTTACTGTCACCTTCATTTCGGGCGTGAGGACAGTGCCGTTGCTGCGTTTGATACGCTTTGGGGTTACTTCAAATACTCTTGCCATGATTCGATTATTTTAGTTTACTCATAATCAGGTCGATTGCATCACCAACCGTGTTTATTCCCTCACATTCGTCATCAGCAAGATTAACATTGAACTCTTTCTCCATACTCATGATTAACTCAACGCAATCTAAACTGTCGGCTCCGAGGTCGTTAGTAATGTGCGCCAGTTCTATGACTTCACTTTCATCGACACCAAATTTGTCCGAAATAATGTTTTTAGTTATCTCAGACACAAATTCGCGAGTAAAAACAGAAGGGACATCGATTTTTGGCAATGGTTCTTTTGGAGATGGAATATTGCTTTGAATCTCGTCAAGAAGTGCCCGTGCATTGTTAAGGTAACTTTCGTAATGCTCGATATGGTCTTTCAGTTGCTCGGTTTGCTTGATACATTCGCGACATTTTTGCTCTGACTTCAAGACCTCTCCGTTTTGCAGCAACGCTTTAGACAAGTCATAAAGTGCTTCCGCCTTGTCTACAGGAGTGTCGGCCGTATACATACCACCGTCAAAAAGTCGGAGACGCATAGTGTAGTAGTTGACAGCATCTTGAGTGTAGCCCATTAATGTACACATATATGCGGCATGCGCAAGTGCTAACTTTTTATCATCATCATACGAGCGCATGAAAGCCTCTTGCGTGAAATACTGCATTGCAGTGTGGTAGTCTTTTGTTTTGAACGCTATGATGCCAAGGTTTTGAAGTATCAAAGGAATTCCGTTCAAATCACCGGTTTTACGATTTAAATCCTCACTTTCTTTAAACGCTGTAGTTGCTTCTTGATATTTTTCTTGTTCCATGAGTATCACGCCGTAACGGTATTTCATGTACGCAAGCGATTCCGAATCTTCAAGTTTACTATTGATTGTGATGGCTTCCTCAATTAACTTTTGTGCTGGAAAATGTTTTTCTTGAGCGGATTTAGAACGTGCAAGCCAATAAAGTGCATCGGCAAGCAACTCGTCGTTTTTGATTTGTCGAGCGATTTCCACTGCATTTTCCAACAAGGGTTCTGCTTCCTGAAACTTTTTCAATTCGACGAGATGAGCGCCTTGCTTTGTCAGTCCATTAGAAACGCCTGTGCCGCTACGGAGTTCGTCGAATATTTCTGTGCCTTTCTTGAAATATTCAACTGCAGCCTGGTGGTATTGGACATTGTTACCGAGGCGGTAATACGTTATGCCCATATTTTCTTTGTCGCCTGCCGTGATGAAAAACTCAAGTGCTTTTCTATAGCACACTTCCGCCATGTACGGCGAATCTTCCAATAGTTCGCCTTTCTGAATGTAGGCGTTACCAAGAGCGACCGGGTCGTTCAATTTTTCAAGCAGGTTGATGTTTTTCTGACAGAGTCCGAGGGCAGTTCCCGTATCGCCAGCATCTGCATACATTTCGACAAGCGAAGTATATAATTCTGTCCTTTTCTGTATATCGCCGTCGACTTCAGCCTGTTTCAACTGCGCTAATGTTGTTATAATGTCTGTATCCATATTCTGTTCCATATCAAATTAGTTTTTACAAATGTAAAATTAATTGCAAATATATTCAAGCCTTTTCTGTGGATTCTCTCCTACACTTCTGTTGAATTATTCACCACACTTTCCTCATACTCCGCCAAGTCGCGGAAGAAGTTGCGATGGAGTACGATTGAAATCTTTTCCAACTGTTCGCAGTTGACGAACTTGCGGGCGAAGATGTCGTAACAAGTTGTGCGGTCGCAGTTGATTTGGTCGGCAAACCATGTTACCGAGCGTTGCTGACGATTGAGTTCGTCGCGGATGAGCGTCCCGATGTGGAAGTCTTGGTTCATGATTGTAATGTTTTTTTGTTATCCGCTGCAAAATAAAATCCCCACTGCGCCAAAACATGGCACAGTGGGGATGTTTTTTTGTTGATGATTCAGTTTCGATGTCAGTCCAACGCCCTGAAACTGAAATCGCTCTGTGTGCAGCATGCTTTCTTGTAGTCGAAACCATAGAGCCGCATATACGCCTCCTTTATCTCGACTGCCCCGTTGTAGAATGGGTTGGAGACATTCATCTTGGTTGTTACTGTTACCTTCATTTCGGGCGTAAGGACATGCCGTTGCTGCGCTTGCTGCGCCTGGGGGGTACTTCAAATACTCTTGACATGGTTCCTATATGATTAAGTTACGCAAACCACTCTTTCAGTTTTTCTTCCGCTTTTGCAATCACGCCTTTGGACGCACACATCCTAACTTTGGCGACTGCGGCTGCCACTACTCCCGCATCATCGGTGTAGCCAAACACAGGCGTCATGTCAGGGATGACGTCAAGCGGCGAAATAAAATATGCCAACGCGCCAAGAATTACAGCCTTGTCGGTGGCAGAGGCTTCAGGGAAGGCATACCATAGGATGAGTACGTTTCTTATCAGCTCCTTGCCAGCGTTTTTAGCCGAATCCTTTATTTTGGTCCAAAGGGATTCTTTGGTTACTTGATCTTTTTCCATATTTACTTTTTTATTGTACTGCAATATTCTATTTCCATTGCGCCCAAAATGCATAGATGGAAACGATGTTACAAAATTGTCGAATTATTTTCTAAACTCCAAACTTTACCGTGGAAATTTTCCTACACAACTTGCGAAATTTTTAAGACACCGTTCTCGTACTCCGCCAGGTCGCGGAAAAAATTGCGGCGCAAAACGATTGAAATCTTTTCCAATTGTTCGCAGTTGACGAACTTGCGGGCGAAGATGTCGTAACAAGTGGTGCGGTCGCAGTTGATTTGGTCGGAAAACCATGTTACCGACCGTGGCTGACGATTGAGTTCGTCGCGCATTACGCGGAGATGAGCCTTGGAGAAATAATCCAATTCTGACGGCAAAACCAATTTTATTTGCCGGTGTAGAAAATATCAGGTTTTTTATATACCTTTGTCACTAAAAAACAAAATCCCTATCAGCCATGCCAACGACAATCGCTGCACAATACGTATTCACAAACACCGGCGCACCAATAAAGAACGGCGCGGTGAAATACGACGAGACGACCGGTGAAATATTGGAAATCAAGCCATTGACATCGGAAACCGCCAACACAGTTTACCACAACGGCGTGTTGGTGCCTGGATTTGTCAATGCGCACTGCCACCTCGAACTCGCCCACACAAAAGGCCTCATCCCGCCGTGCCGTAAGTTGACGGACTTCTTACAGCAAATCTTAAAAATCCAAAAAACGCTGACATTCAGCTCCGAAGACTGCATAGCGGCAGACCGTGAGATGTACCTCAACGGCATCAACGCCGTCGGCGACATATCCAACACCGCCGACTCCGCCTTAACAAAGCGCGACAGCAAAATCCATTACCGAAACTTCGTCGAACTTCTCGGAACTACCGACACTCGCATCGCGCAAAACCGCGACACATTCCACAAGGTATCAGCCACATTCGCCGCAAACGGACAACAGCACATCTGCGCCGCGCCCCACTCGCCATACTTCGTGAGCGAGGCACAATTCGAGGACATCAACTCCCTAAATATCAACAATAAAGCCGTCATTTCTATCCACAATCAGGAGACCGCCGCCGAGAACGAACTATACCTTACACATACCGGCGACTTTGCGGAAATATTCCCCGAAATGACCGACAGCATCCTGACGACAGGACAAAAATCGCTTCCATCGTATGGGCACAACCTTGCCGACTACAAGAACGTCATACTTGTCCACAACACATATTCCACACGCAGCGACTTTGAATACGCACTCTATACATTCCACAATCCATTTTTCGCCCTATGCCCGAAAAGCAACCTCTACCTTGAAGGACGGCTGCCTGACCTCGACACAATACTACAGATGCACCTCGACATCTGCCTCGGCACAGATTCACTAAGCAGCAACGACACTCTATCAATACTTGAAGAGATGAAAGTTTTAGTCAATAATTTCAGGCAATTATCATTTGACGAAATACTGCGCATGGCCACCATCAACGGCGCACGGGCATTGGACTTCGAAAACGACTACGGCACACTGCAACCCGGGCGAAAGCCAGGGCTGCTGCTCATAGAGAATTTCGACTTCCGACGGTTCAACATCAGCGACGAGACTACTGTAAGGAGAATTTGTTAAAATCCGCACTGACCTCGTCCCAATGCTCAGCGAAATACTGCATCGACGGGAAAATCACATTAGCGCCCTCCTTGCCAAGCGCCTCGTCAGGCAGCGGCCCCGTGTTGACGGCAATCGTGAAAATGCCAGCAGCGACACCCGCCCTGACCCCCAACGGAGCATTTTCAACCACGACGGCCTCATTAGCCTTGACACCAGCCTTTTTCAGTCCCATGAGATACGGCTCGGGATTTGGCTTGCCATACTTGACATCGAAAGCCGTGACCATATTCTCAGGCGCAAAAATCCCTGGATACGAATGGTTGAGTTTGTCCAACAGCGAACGTTGACCGCTGCCGGTGACGAGCACAATCTTCAACCCCGACTTCCTTATTCCGTCGAGCAGTTGGGCGGCACCCCTCATCGGCTCTGCATTGCCACACGCGACGAAAATCTCCGCCTTGCGCTTGTAAATATCCTCAACCTCCTTTTCCGTGGCCTCACGACCCCACTGCTTCATGGCGAGTTCATTGATTGTGCCGGCACCTGTGCGCCCCTCGTTCATATACGCCTGTGCCTCGGAGATTTCGAGTCCAAACTCCCCCGCCGCCTGATGCCACGACCGCGCATGAAACGGCATCGAATCAAACAAAACTCCGTCCATGTCGAACAGCATCGCCCTTACATTCAGCGACTTGTGTCCGCTCTTGGACAGATATTCCGATATATTATTCTCTAACATAGATTTACTTTAACTTTAGGCTGCAAAGGTAAGAGAAATTATTGAGTTTACCGTTCTAAAACTAAAAAAATAATCGCCATGCGATTTCATAAGAAAGTTTTTACATATAAATCAAAAAATGTAACTTTGCAAAAACATAAAAAAACGCTAACAAACATGACCTCGACACTTCCAATCTCCGCCATCGTCCCCGACGTCATCGACGCGCTCCAAGGAAAACAGTGCGTCGTCATCACCGCGCCGCCCGGCACTGGCAAAAGCACACTGTTGCCGTTGGAGATACTCGAAAAATTCGTCAAAGACAACCACAAAATCCTCATGCTCGAACCGCGAAGGCTCGCCGCACGGTCGATTGCGACGAGGATGTCGGACATGATTAACGAGCGCGTGGGGGATACGGTCGGGTATCGTGTGAGGTTCGAATCCGTCGTCAGCGACAAGACAAAAATCGAAGTCCTGACAGAAGGAATCCTCACCCGCCAACTCCAAAGCGACAACGAACTCAAAGACGTCGAGGTGGTCATTTTCGACGAGTTTCACGAGCGAAGCCTGAACGCAGACCTCGCGCTCGCCCTTGTCCGCGAATGTCAACAAATCCTCCGCCCCGACCTCAAAATCGTCATCATGTCCGCAACCATTGATTGTAATACGATAGCGCAAATGCTTGATGCGCCAGTAATTAAAGCCGACATGAAAAAATACAACGTCGAGATATTTTATGAAGGCGGGCTCGACGTCACTACCGCCGCCGAACAGACAGCAGCCGTCGTCAGCCGCGCATTGCGTGAACACGACGGCGACATCCTCACATTCCTGCCCGGCGAAAGCGAAATACACCGCTGCGAAGATATTTTGCGCAAAAGCCTCGACGACAATGAAATCCGCATACACCCGCTCTACGGAATGTTGCCGATGCAGCAGCAAATGGCGGCTATAATGCCCGACCGCAACGGCCGCCGCAAAATCGTTTTGGCGACTTCCATTGCCGAAACATCGCTCACAATCGAAGGAATCAGGATTGTGGTCGACAGTGGACTGTGCAGGATACAAAAATTTGACCCTGACACTGGCCTATCGCACTTGGAGACCGTGAAAATCTCGATGGACATGGCAGACCAACGCGCAGGACGCGCAGGGCGACTTTGTGACGGATACTGCTACAGGCTTTGGAGCAAGACTGAAAACCAATTCTTTAAACCCAACCGCCGTCCTGAAATCGAATACGCCGACCTTGCGCCGCTTGTGCTTGACCTTGCGCGATGGGGCGAGACAGAGCCAGGAAACCTGACATGGCTCACCCCGCCCGACAGACGCGACATCGCCTCCGCACGAGAACTGCTCCAACGTCTTGACGCCATTGACGACAACTTCAACATAACGGCATCGGGCATCCAGCTTAGCAACATTCCCACGCACCCGCGAATCGCGAAAATGTTGGTTGTGGCCCGTGAAGAAAACCTGACGCCATTAGCCGCCGACATCGCCGCAATCCTCGACAACCGCGACCCACTGCCCAAGGAGACCGGCACGGACTTCAACCTGCGCATCGAAGCCCTGCGCCGCAACCGCCGTGACAACCGCCACAACCGCGCCCTTGACAACATAGAACGCAACGCCGCACAATACCGCCGGATGTTGGGCTGTCGAGCCATTGACAACGCCACATTCGAGCCCACGGACACTGGATTTCTGCTCGCCGAAGCGTACCCGGAGCGCATCGCCTCCGCAAAACCCGGCAACAACGCCCAATTCATGCTCACAAACGGCAGCATGGCGATGATGGACTACAAAGATTCGCTCGCAGGTGAAAGTTGGATTACGATTGCATCGCTCAACGCCCGAGAAGGCATTGGGAGGATTCACCTGGCATCGCCATTGGACCCGTCGACGTTAAAGCCGATGATAAAAACCTACGATTCAATCACATGGAACACAAAAAAAGGCGGCATCATGGCAGTCAGCCAGATGCGCCTTGGCTCTATAATACTTAGTGAAAAAACTTTAAACAACCCCGACGAAACCATTGTCCAACAATCAGTTATCAATGCAATCAAAAAAGAAGGCGACGTTCTGTTGGACTGGAACGACGAGACCACAAACCTCCAAAACCGCATCTTAAGCCTGCGGACTTGGAATCCCGACTCGAACTGGCCGGATGTCGCCACTCCCACACTCATCGGCGACTGTGAAAAGTGGCTCTCTCCATATTTGGACGGCGTTACGACCACCGCACAACTCAAGAAAATCGACCTCGCCGAAGCTATCCGCTATTCAGTTTTGGATATTCATCAGCAGCAACTGCTCGACACCCTCGCGCCCACGCACATCCGCGTGCCGAGCGGCAGCAACATCCGCCTCAAATACCTTGCCGACGGTTCGCAGCCAGTTTTGGCGGTGCGGCTGCAGGAATGTTTTGGCATGGACGACACCCCACGAATATGCAACGGCGCAATCCCAGTCCTGATGCACCTACTTTCCCCAGGCTACAAACCGGTGCAAGTAACCTCGGATTTGAAGAGTTTTTGGACGAATGCGTATTTCGAAGTCCGCAAAGAACTCCGTGCGCGCTACCCGAAACACGTATGGCCAGACGACCCAATGACCGAACAGGCCGTGAGAGGTGTAAAAAGGAAAGCATGAACCATTACATCTCCCTCATCGCGTTCATTCCCACAACAACCGTCGTGGTGTTGTGTAGCAAAGCGGCGGTGGCGTTGGGGACAAGACCGGTGATGCCGCCGAGGATGAGGGCAGAATTGACACCGATGATTACCTTGTTGTTGCCAGTGATGCGCGACGCGAGGTTGGAGCCGATGGCCTTGAGGCGCGGGAGCGACTGCAATCCGTCGTCGGGCAGCATGATGTCCGCAGTCTCCGACGCGATAGACGACGCCTTGCCCATCGCAATGCCGATGTTGGCCTCGGCGAGTGCGGGAGCGTCGTTGATGCCGTCGCCAATCATCGCCACGATGTGCCCCTCGGAGCGCATGCGCTTGATGTAATCGACCTTGGTGTCGGGCAACGCCTGCGAAATATACTCCGTGATGCCAGCCTGACGCGCCACAGCCGCAGCCGTGCGCTCGCCGTCGCCGGTAATCATGACGATGTTTTTAACTCCCAACTTCTTCAACTCCGCGACAGCCATGACGGACTCCTCGCGGATAAAATCCTTGATGGCGATGACGCCCGCAAGATGGTCGCCCTCAGAGAAATACAGCACCGAATCGCCGTCGGCGGCAAGTGCGTCGATGGTCTCCGGGAGCGTGTCGGGCATCGGGATATGCTCGTCGTCAAAGATGAAATGCGCACTGCCGACGCAAAGTTTTTGACCGTTGAGCGTGGAAGCGATGCCGTGGGCAAGCACGTACTCAACCTTCGTGTGTTCCTCCTCGTGGGTGATGCCGCGACGCTTGGCCTCGTTGACCACGGCGCGGGCAAGCGAATGAGGGAAATGTTCTTCGAGACAGGCAACGAGCTTGAGCATCTCGTCCTCCGAGCGACCGTCGAAGGGAATTATACGCGACACACGCGGGTTGGATTCCGTCAACGTGCCGGTCTTGTCGAACACAAACGTATCTGCGCGTGAAAGTTCCTCGATGAACTTGCCGCCCTTGACGATGATGCCCTCCTTGGCGCAGTCGCGCATTGCGGAGAGTACACAGATGGGCGCGGAGAGTTTCATCGCGCACGAATAATCCACCAAAAGCGTTGACATCGCCTTAGTGAAATCCCTCGTAATCAGGTATGTTGCGCCCGCCAACATGAAGTTGTACTTCACAAGGCTGTCGGCTATGCGCTCGGCGGAGATTTGGGAGGCGGCCTTCAAGTTTTGGGAGCGGTCTATCATCGACACAATCTTGTTGACGCGGGTCTCGCCGCCGGCGTTCTTGACGCGGAACATGATTTCGCCTTCCTCGACGATTGTAGATGCAAACACGCCAGAGCCTTTCTTCTTCTCGACGGGCAACGACTCGCCGGTCATCGAGGCTTGGTTGACCATCGCGAGGCCGTCGATGACAGTGCCGTCGGCGGGAATTACGCCACCCATGCGGCATATCACGCGGTCGCCGGTCTTCAAGAGTTGGGACGAGACCTGCACTTCCTGTCCGTCGTCTTGAATGACGCTCACAAGCTCGTCGGCATTGAGCATGCTCAACGCGAGGTTGTCGAACGACTTGCGCTTGGTGTATTCCTCAAGCACTTCGCCGACGTTGAGAAGGAACGACACGGAGCCGGTGGTATTGATGTTGCCCTTAAAAAACGACAACCCCAACGCCGTGGCGTCGAGTGTGTCGGCGCAGAAAAATCTTCCGCCAGCCACCGACTTGACGCCCTGCACGAGACGTGGCGCAATGCCTATGAAATGCAACGCTCGGCGTATCGGGAACGGCAAAAGTTTTTTCAGATAATGCCTTATTACCATCCACGTCAACGTGCCGAGGAGGCTCTCGTTGGCTGACGGCGCGGCGACGGTGGCGAGGAGCTCGCGGTTTTCGAGCACCGACTTGTCAAGCCCGCCGACGTATCCCACCGCCTGAGCCTCCGAGATGCCCTTGTAGCGTATCAGGATGCCGCCCGAAAAAGTGTTGACCTCCGCCGAGGTGATGCCCTCTTTGGATTCCAAGACCACTTTGACGAGCGCGGCCTGACGGTCGGAGAGCGAGTAGCGGTTGTACCTCACCCTCACGCGCCCGGGAAGGCTGTGGACGATTTTATATTTCATCTGCCTTTTCCTCCTTGGCCTCGCGAGCCTCGGCTGCAACGTCTTCGGCGCCCTCCTTGACAGTCTCCACGTACTCGGTGGCCTTGTCCTTGATTTCCATGCCTGCGCCGATTACTTTGGCGATGGCTTTCTTGGCGGTTTCGGTGCGCAACAACGCCGTCACAACGACGCCGGCCGCAGCACCCAGGAAAAAGATTCCCAATTTTGACATATTCTTGAACATAATCCTTTGTGTTTTATTAATTGAAATTTTGGATTGCAAACATACAAAATTTTCTGGAAATTGCGGAAAAAAATAAAGTTTTTTTAGGGGGAAAGTCAGCAAAACAACGCATCCAGCACCACCTCCTTCTGCACACAACCTGAATGTTCATTTTTCTCGATGCCCTTTACCGTGACCATTGTGAGGATTACAGTCTTGTCGGTGCCGGTGGATTCGAGGAAAGTGGATATTTTGCGCTCTATGTCGTCCTCGTCGCGGGCGGTCAGGGCATAAGGATTGTTGTAAAACTTCATTTCGCAAATGTTGACGGCATTGTCGGCGCGGTCGATTAGCATGTCAATCTGCGCGGAACGCCTTTCGCCCTTGCCAAACCACGAACAGACATTGGCAGTAATGCCCGAAATGCCCAACGCCATCTTGATTTGCTCGGCGTGGTTGAGGCAGAGCATCTCAAACGAAAACCCGCTCCACGTGCTGAAAACGTGCGACTTCTGATTGTTGGTCCAATAATTGGGATCCTTGGAATCCGTCTTGCGCATCACTTGGAAATAAAAAAGCGTGAAGGGATCCACGAGTTGAAAGAGTGTGTCGGGGCTCTGGACAGTGCCAAATCCGCCGCGCCTATTACCGAACGGCTCGTAACTGCGTATGAACCCGCAACTTTCCAATTCTTCCAGTTTGGTGGAAAACTTGCCATTGTCGGCGATGCGCGTCAGTTTAACCAATTCTTGACGTGTAAGGCCTTTACACTTTGTAGCCAAGGCAGTTACAATCTTGATATGATTGTCGGCATTTTTGTAAAGCGAATTGTAAAGGCTCTGAAATTCGTCGTGGAGTTCGCCGTCGGGCGCAAAAATCAGACGGTCGATGTTCTGCGGTATACTCTCGCCATTGTCCATTTTCGACAAATAGAACGGCACGCCGCCCAACACCATATAACATTCGGCTATCTGTTTGGAAGACAGGCGGAAACCACGCGCCTCAAAATACATCTTACATTCCCTCAGCGTGAACGGTTTTACCAATATCTTGTGCGTAACGCGATTGTGGAGGCCGCCACGGTTTTTGATAAGATTGTTGATAATCCACGACGTAGCACTGCCGCAGACAATGAGTTTAATATCGTCGCGCCAGGAAGCCCACGAGTTCCAAAAATGCTCCAATCCGCTGATAAAATTGCTCCGTGGCGTGTCCATCCACGGCATTTCGTCGATGAAGACGATTTTTTTGCCGACGGGCAGCGATTCGAGATAACTTTCCAACGCCACAAAAGCGTCGAGCCACGTATCTGCGGCAGGTACGTCTGGACGTTTTTTGCGGATTCCTTGCATAAAGTTGGCAAGTTGAAGCCTCATCGAAACGCTATTCATCCCCGCCGCGTAAAACGCATAATCCATGCCGACAACTTTCTGAATCAGAAAGGTTTTGCCCACTCGTCTGCGTCCGTACACGGTTATGAATTCCGACTGCGGCGAGTCCAAATACTCACGCAGTTGCTGTTGTTCCTTTTCTCGACCTACAAATAGCTGGTTCATCGTCATTTACATCAATTGTTACGCTGCAAATATACTACTTTCGACCTTAATTGCCAAACATTTTTTGCACGAAACCGGTCGCGGGTATCCAATTTTCACCCCATCCGCGACCACTTTAGTGCATCAACCGCAACTTTAACATTCTTTAACAACCGTCCCCTGCCCCGCCCCACGACCGTTTTCGTCAAATTTAGGCGGTTTTTCCTCTCAACAACCCTTATTATATTTTCTTATCACCAATCACAGAGAAAATTATAAAAAAATATTTGCATTTCGACATTTTGCGCCCTAATTTTGCCGTCGATAAATTGATGTTGAACAAAATAAAAACGGCAGTAAAATGAGAAAAATCTTGATTATCATCATCGCAGCAATCGCAATGTTGCAAATAGTTGCTTGCGACAGTATGCAGTCAAAACAACTCGAAGGCACATGGGAAACCTATTAATGTCTTATGAATATTACAATCATAAAAGCAAATAACGCTATTATTTCATTTGTATATCACTGAATATCAGATAGTTTTATTTAGGAGTCCCCAGAAAACAATCAATTGCAAAAACCATGAATACGCAAGCAACATACGACAGCGTTACGCTGCAACTGAAGTCTGCACCCACGAAATATCTCAATGACATTTCGCAGTACATCAATTACTTGATGTACCGCTATGCCTTGGAGCAACAACCCAAAGAACCCGTCAAGAAATCCACCGGGCTAACAGACTTCCTCGGCTGTCTGAACCTCGACAAAGACCCATTGGAGATACAAAAGGAGATGCGAAATGAATGGAATTGCTGTCGTATAGCAAAATCACCGCATCAGAAATCAAGTTAATCATTTTGTCAAGGGAAACTGACAAAACAGTCAAACTAAGCAACTACGAAGACTGCAAAAGTCTGCACGAATCATTGGATACATTGGTAAGCAATCTGAACGACAAAATACAGTAACACTATGGAAACAACAACACTGGATTTGTTTTCCGACTTGGTGAGAGTCCAAGGTCTCTTGCCAAAGCCGGATGACAAATTGAACGAAGCCGTCGAGACGCTGAAACTATCTATCGGCGACGCATAAACAGAGCACCTCAAAAAAGAATACTACAAAGGCCTGTCAACAGGCATTTATGAATTGTCAGACAAGATAAGAAGTATCGTTGACGAGGTGAAACAATTCGGCGACAACAAGAAGATGACAAACGGCATTTCAATGTCGAGTAAAATCAAAGTTATGCTTTGGGGCGAAACATCCGCCGGAAAGACAACTTTTTTGCAGAGAATCTTCGGCGAAACCTGCGGACAGACAGGTCCAGACCCCATTACTGCATTCGCGGTAATCCACACTTCTGAAAACTTGCAGCGTCCGCGCCTTGACATCAAATTCAAGAAGAATTTCACTATCAATGGTGATGACAGGAACGACGCTTTCGACAAGTTTTTGAAAAGCAACGAGTTTTTCAGCAAATTCATATCGCAGAAAGGCGCATACACGAGAAACGACGAGGATTTTAGCCTTGAAAATTCAGACAAATTTCCTGCGTTCATCAAAGAGGCAAACAACTATCCCGAAGCATTTGAGGAAATCGTTTGGCATCACAAAAAAACGTCAGGACAGTCGAAGTTTACGGACTTCGCCGACATGTACGACATGCCCGGCAGCGGCGGCGCAGACGAACACACCGAGAATCTGAAAAAAGCCGTTGTGAAGTATGACGCCGACATTGTGCTGTACCTCTTGAAATCCGACCAAGGAACGCCATCCGACTACAACTATCTGCACGAACTTCAAAAACAGATTGAAGGCAAGAAACTCTATTTTGTCTATCAGAAAAAGAACAACGACATTTTTGATGACAAAGTTGCTGATTTGAAAGAGTTTATCGCAAAGGATGAAAATTCTGACGCAATCAACCCTCTCAACGAACATGAAAAGCTGTTCTACCAAAACGCGCAGGTAATCGATGCACGTGGCGACCAAAATGACAAGGTGATGCCAAACATTGCATTGGCGACAATTCTTCAAGACTTCTACTTGTGCAAAGCACAGAATTTCTACGACGCGCTCAATATGCAGAAAAACGAGCCGAAAGAATTTCAGATTCTGAAAGCGAAATTGGGCAAAGACGGTGTCAACGGTCATCTGCGCAATTTCCTCGAAGAAGTCAATAGCAACTGCAACGGTACTAATGGACTTCCGACTTTTTCTAATATCAAGAAAAAGTTTGAAGAGCGTTTTTGCCTCAACGGAATTGAAAAAAACTACGATGGCGATTTGAAAACCACGTTGATAACATTCTACGACCGCATTACCAACATGCTTTCCGAAGTTTTGGAATGTTGCTGTGAGGGTGGCGGCATATTTGCGGGCGAGAAGACGTTCAGCCCTACCAAATATGTACAGGAGTTCAAGAAATCATATACATCATACGTCAACTATCAGCAATTGATTTACCTGATTCAGGCATATCATTTCTTGCGACTTACCTACAAAGGCGAGTTGGAGGAGATTTACGCCAAAAAAGCGGTAAATCCGATCCTGAACCGTCTGAACGAGTACATCAACCGTCTGAAATCAATAGAAAACCGTCTAAATGTAGTGCGAGATTTAAACGAAGAGGAAAAATGATGAAACAAAGAATCCAACTATTTTCAATCGCTTTGGTGATGTTGCTCGTGGCATTTGTTTCTTGCGGAGACAACAGAATAGCCAAAGACCCTTCGCTGATAGCCGACGAAGCCAATTTCTACTTGCCCGACTACACAGTTGTTGACAAGAGCGACAACATGGAAAGGAGCGCAAGCGCATGGTCATCATATTCGTGGAAGTTGAAACTCAACAATCCATTGTCAGAGAAAAACATTGAAGAACTAAACAAATTGGTCAAGACGGACACTAATTGGTCGTATGATTCATCTAAGCACATCTACAAATATGTGTTTGAGGAAGAAGGCAGCAAATCAATATCCATTGAAATCATCGTTGATAGCGGCTTGATAAATATGGAATATAGTTGGTGGGATATGTTATCGTAAACGACATTAATTCCAACTCATCAATCATGTGTAGGGCTGCGGCACTGCCACAGCCCTTTTTTTAAACAGACATTACTTCCATTCCGCCGACAAGATGAAACTTCAATCAATGTGCAACGACAAGATGCTTCTCAAATGCGACGCATGGAACTACTACCAAAAAGCCAAAGAAAAAGCATTCCAGCAAATCCAAAAGTTGATTCAGCACAAGTTGGACGGCTGGCAGAAGAAAGACATCACGATTGTCGTCGAGGAATAGCGGCCAAGAGGTGCATTGCTTGCGTTTTTTTGAACACCAAAAAAACATTTCTTTGTCAATATCCAAAAAAATTGTACTTTTGCGAAACAGAAAATGCGTCGAAAAGAATGAAAACCGTAGAGACAATCAACATAGACAAAGAGTATCTTGATTGGATTGCCGAATTGAGCCAACGCTATCGGCAAAGCCAAATCAAGGCATCTGCAAGTGTCAACAACTACATGCTGCGATTTTACTGGTCGGTAGGCCAAGACATTAGCGACAGGCATTATGAAAACAAGTACGGAACGCATTTTTACAAGCGAGTAGGACAAGACCTACGCAACGCCCTTAACCTCAGAAAAGGCTTTTCAGAAACAACCCTGAAATACACCAAGTATTTTTACGAATTATATTCCCCATTGTTTGAAAATCGTCTACACGCTGCAGACGATTTCGAGCTATTGTTTTCCATACCTTGGTCGCACCACGAATACATAATCAACAAGGTGAAAGGAAATGCTGAGAAAGGACTGTTTTTTGTGCGCAAGACGTTAGAAAACAATTGGGGACGTGGTGTATTGCTCAATTTCTTGGACACCGATTTGTACGAAAACCAAGGGAAATCCCAAAACAATTTCAAACGCGCACTACCGCAACCGCAAGGCGACCTCGCCGAACAGATGCTAAAAAGCCCATATAACTTTGATTTTCTGCAAATTGGCGAAAAATACACCGAAAAATCGATGAAAGAACAACTGGTCAAAAACATAATCGACTTTCTACTTGAACTTGGACGCGGTTTTTCGTTTGTAGGGCGTGAATACCATCTTTCAGTGGGCGGGAAAGACAAATACATCGACCTTTTGTTTTACATAATACCACTTCATTGCTATTGTGTGGTAGAGGTCAAAATCACAGAATTTGACTTTCCCGACATAGGGCAACTCGCCGGGTATGTTGCAATGGTCGACGACATTCTCAATACGCCGCTCGACAATCCTGCCATTGGGCTTTTGATTTGCAAAGAAAAGAATAGTGTCCTCGCAAAATATGCCCATTCAAAAATCAATTCGCCCATAGGCATATCTGAGTATTCAACTACGAAACAAACGCTTCCGAAAGAATACCAAGATACACTTCCATCCCCCGAAGAAATCTCACTAAAATTGCCCCAATGACCTTAATTGATGCAAAACCGACTCAGCACAAGTTGGACGGCTGGCAGAAGAAAGACATCACGATTGTCGTCGAGGAATAGTCGCGCCAACGAATGTCAATCTTCTTACGACGCATCACGAAACGCAAAAAAAAAAATTGTAATTCAGAAAAATGTTCGTACATTTGCACCAAACACTAAACCATTATACACTATGCCAGAGATTAGTCGTTTTTATGGAATAATCATAACAATGTATCTTCCTGACCATAATCCGCCGCACTTTCACGTAAGATACAACGAATATAACGCGACGATTGACATTATGACGGGAACGGTAATTGGCGCAATGCCACGCCGTGCGTTGAGATATGTCTATGAATGGCTTGATATGCACAAAGACGAACTTATGGAGAATTGGCATAAAATGGAAAAAGGCGAATCATTATCAACAATTAACCCATTGGACTAAAATGAAACTCAACAATCCACTCATTTGGGTAACATCGGCGACAATCGCCGCCGACCGCAAACTGCGACTTGTATTCAACGACGGCAGCGTAAAAATATTTGACTGTTTGCCTTTGATTGAACGCTACAAAATTTTCGAGCCGCTCAGGAACGATGAAATATTCGGAAACATCACTCTTGACGGTTGGACAGTAACGTGGCTCAATGGCACTATCGACATCGCCCCCGAACACCTCTATTCCGAAGGCGTGGCGGCGTGATTATCCCAAAATAACACAATCACGCGGCCTGACCATTAAGACATCACGATTGTCATCGAGGAATAGCGGACAAGAGGAACATTGCTTGCGTTTTTCACCCACTCCGCGACCGTTTTCGTAAAAGGCCAACTATTCCAACAACCATTTCCACGCTGGAATTACCTCGACGACTTGTCCGCCGGGAAGAATGATATTTTCCTCCTCCTCGTATGTAACGATTACAGATTTTTGGAGCGGCAGAAACTCATTAAGTTTTTCAAGTGCGCGAACTTCCCGATTGCGTGTTTCCTCGTCGGCTATTGAGTAAGAAACTTGTACGGCGTATTTTTGTACTGCGACAAAAAAATCCACTTCTATATTTTTGTTGTAAAAATACAGTCTGTCGCCAAACTTCTGATACAAGTAAATGGCACAGAGATTCTCCAACAAAGAAGTTTCGCCGCCCGTCAGAAAAATGCTCAATAGTCCGTTATCAGTGAAATAATGCAAGTCTTTTGAGCGTTAACCGCAATGCCATCTCGTTCTTGATTTTGTTTCGAAGAATCACGTCGCCAAGTATGATTTTTTCATACAAGTCGTTCAGCCAACGACGTTTGTTGACATAATTAATCAATTCGGGAAAGCCACCCCACATCAGATAATTATTGAAGATGAAACTTCAATCATTGTGCAACGTCAAGATAAATCCAAACGCTGATTCAGCACAAGCTGGACAGTTTGCAGAAGAAAGACATCACGATTGACATCGAGGAATAGCGGGAAAAAGTTTGGTGCGAAAAGTTTGAGAAACAAGAAAAATCAGTATATTTGCAGCGGACAAACAATACGAATATGAAAGGAACAGTAGTAAAAATCCCCAATGTATCCCAAGAAGTCCGCATCGGTTTTAGTTTCAATTACATGATAAAAGTGATAGACGAAACTAAAAACGCTGTGGGCGACGTGGAACGGCACAATCATTTTAATGCGGATTCCAACCCAAATCCCCGAGAACTTCAACTATATCGACTATTTAGAATAGGAGGACGATTATGAAACAGACATTATCGCTTAAAAACATATACGAAGCCGACCTATTTTCGAGGTCGCGAGTATCTCAATTGCTCCAATACATCAATAATGATGCCGACGAAGTCGTGCTTGATTTTGACGGCATCAATTTCATTTCGCGTTCCTTTGCCGACGAATTGTGCAATGTCATCGACGACAACAAAGACCGAAAGTTTGTTTTCACACGGCAAGCGTCGGAAGTCCAAACCATGCTTTCAAGAGTGCAGGAAGGACGCAAACAAGAACGCAAGCGCGGCATCATGCACCCCCAAATGCACTCTTTCAACAACATGGAGTCCCTCTCGTCATTTCTGTTGAGTATGTAGTCGAATACGCCGCAACCAAGCCATTCTGCCAAGTTCGCAACCCCATTCAGAACAAGCTGTATGACTGGTGTTATTTTCCGTTGCCCCCTCAATCACACATTATACTTTCCCAACACATCCTTGAACTCTTGCGGAATCATCGAGAGGATTTTTTCGACAATCCACTGCGGGATTTCCTTGTAGAACGCTTCCGCGATGCCGCCGGTGATGCAGGTCAGGGTGTCGGTATCGCCGCCGAGCGACACCGCAAGACGGATTGCGCTTTCAAAATCCGTGCTTTCCAAAAACGCAATAATCGCCTCGGGCACAGTGCCTTGGCACGAGCCGTCAAACTCATAGTGAGGACGGATTTCGGCGCAAGTGCGGTCGAGGTCGTAGCCAAAAGTGTGTTCGATGTAGTCCTTGATTTCTATTTTCGACTTGCCATTGCGACCTAAGAAAATCGCCGCCGCCGTCGCCTGCGCACCCTTGATGCCCTCGGGGTGGCTGTGGGTGATTTCGGCAGAACGCCTTGCAACTTCCAACGTATCTTCCAACGTGCCGCACGCCCAGCCGACTGCAGACACACGCATCGCCGAGCCGTTGCCCCAAGAGTTGTATGGCTTGCGGTTGCCGGAATTTGCCCAAACCACATACCCCGTGCCGTATCCGCCCATTGGGTTCGGATAACGCCTTGTAAAGTCAACAAGACACTCGTCCAACTTCTCAAAAGTATGTTTTTTGTCGACGGCAAGCCACTTTGCCACCGCCACCGTCAGAATAGAATCGTCTGTGAACTCACACGCCGGGTCAAACAGCGGAAAATCGACCGACCTATGGTTGTCGAACTCGTAGATAGAGCCCACCGTATCACCAATTACTGCACCTAAAATCATAATCTCAAATGTATTAAAGTTAATTACTAAGTCAGCCAAACCGTCCACCAAACGTGGGATTTGGCTGATTAAGCATGACAAAGTCCTACACGAACTCGTCGCCATACTGGAGTTTCACAGAATTGACGAGGTTCTTGATGTTTTGCTCGTCGGACTTTGGGACAACAAGAAGAAGCCCGTCACTCTCCGCGACAATGTAATCCTTCAGACCTTGGATTACAACAAGCTTGGAGTCGCAGTTGACAATGGAGCCGGTCGTGTCGTGGATAATCGCCTTGTTACAAACCACGACATTGCCCTGCTCGTCCTTCGGCGAATTTTCATACAGCGAGCCCCACGTGCCGAGGTCGCTCCACGGGAACAACGCCGGGATTACATAGACCTCGTCATGGTTCTCCATGATGCCATAGTCGATGCTTATGTTAGGGCATTCGGGATAGATAGTGTCGATGAACTCCCTCTCGCCATCAGTGTTATATACCGACATGCCCTGCGAGAAAAGCGAGTGGATTTCAGGCTGGTGCTTCTCAAAAGCCTGGTTTATGGCATTGACATTCCAGATGAAAATACCGGAGTTCCAGAAAAACTCGCGGCTTTCGATGAAGGTCTTCGCCATCTCGAGGTCGGGCTTCTCGGTGAAGAGTTTAACCTTCGTGACCTCGTGTATAGCCAACGGATTGTCGTCTGAATGGCTGTCTATCTGAATATAGCCATATCCGGTCTCGGGGCGCGTCGGCACAATGCCGATAGTGAGCAGTGAGTTGCTGAACTGTGTGAACTGCAAGCCACGGTTGATAGTCTCGGCAAAGCCACGCTCGTCGCCTATATAATGGTCGGCAGGCGACACGACGATATTGGCGTTTGGATTTACAGACTTGATTTTGTAGCAGGCGTATGCGATGCAGGGCGCGGTGTTGCGGCGGAGCGGCTCGGTGAGGATGTTGTTGTCGTCCAATTCGGGCAGCTGCTCCTTGACGAGCGCGGCATACGCTTTGCCAGTTACAATGAAAATGTTCTTAGGGTCGCATATTTTAGTGAACCGGTCAAAGGTCTGTTGCAGGAATGTCCGTCCGACACCCAGGATGTCGAGGAACTGTTTTGGACAAGCCACACGGCTCTTAGGCCAAAAGCGGCTACCGATGCCGCCAGCCATGATGATGCAATAGTTGTTGTTGTCTATGTTAACCATAACATTGGGTTGTTAATATGTTTGTAGATTCCGAAATCCAAAAGTACGGCAAATATTCGAAATTGGCAAAAAAAATACGGAAAAAATTACAACCCTTTCACTTCGCGGTAAAGTTCGTAATACCTCATGCCGATGACCGTCTCGGAAAAATTCTCCTCGACCTTCTTGCGTGCGGCGTGGCGCATGACATTACGGTCGATGGCCTGCAGGACTTCCATGATGCCATTGGCGAGATCTTCATGGTCACAATATTTTGCGAGATAGCCATTGCGCTTATGGTCAATGAGTTGGGACAAGCCACCTACATCAAAGGATACACACGGGACGGAGCATGACAGAGCCTCCATGACGATGTTTGGCAGATTGTCCTCTAGGGTCGGCAGTACAAAAACATCGGCAGTGGAATATAACGCCACAAGTTCTTTCTCGTCGTTGACATAGCCGACGTTCTTATAATGGTACGGCAACTTTGAAAGGCGGCCGGGCGAATTATTCTTACCGAACACAACCAATTCTATCACGTCGTCGTAGCCCGGGAACTTCTCGTGCATGTAGTTCAACGCCATCTCAAGATAATGGAAGCCTTTGCGCTTGTCGGTAATGCTGTCCGCGCCAAAAAGCACCACATACTTACCCCCCACGCCAAACTTCTCACGCGCGGCGTCCTTGTCGATAGCGCGGTAGACCGAGGTGTCTATTGGATTTGGAATGTCGATGACACGCATTCCCTTGAACATCAGCGACTTTTTGGCGATTTCGGTAAGCCAGCGGCTACAGCCCACGAAAGTCAGCGACTGGCGGTTTGGCATGGCAATCTTACGGGCAAACCAGCGGCGCGAGATGTCGTTGTCGCCCTTACTCTTGCCGAGACGGTAACAGTTGCCACAGCCAGTGAGGTAGTTGTTACAATTACTTGCGTAATGGCAGAGGCCAGTGAAATAGTGCATGTCGTGCATGGTGAATACCATGCGCTTTCCCTTGTCCAAAAGCTGCTGTAACTGAGAAAGCGACAACATTCCAAAACTTGTCCAGTGGAAATTAATGACGTCAGCCTGCTCGACAAGCGGATGGTTAACAAGATTTAACGCGCCGACATTGTCAAACGACATCTTAAAAACATACTCCCTGCGGAGCCTCAGCGTCAAGAAAATCATGAAACGCTCGAAGTAGAACATGCCATTGTTAAGCAGCTTCTTCCATATCGGAGTATTGACTGTATGTATCCCCGGCTCGTCGAGCTTCTTGTCCCTGACGAGCATGTCAACCTCGACCCCACTCTTGCGCAAAGCCCTGAAAATGCGGGTACAAGCGATGGCGGCGCCACCAATTTTGTCGGATGTGGATACAAGCAATACTTTCATTTTGATACGGAATCGTTTTTACGGGAATAACCCGGTCGCAAAGATAATATCGTTGTATTAACAAAACCTTAAATACAAGTTAAGGATGTCGAAATTTGACGACAAAAAATAAGGGGACCGCCAGTGATTCCGGCAAGTCCCCCATTGTATAGCAGGCAATAAAATAAAGACTTGTTGGCTAATACCTGTAATGTTCAGCCTTGTAGGGGCCGTCAACGTTGACGCCGATGTACGCGGCCTGTTCGGGCGTGAGTTTGGTGAGTTTCACGCCGAGTTTTGCGAGGTGAAGCCTTGCAACTTCCTCGTCGAGGTACTTGGGCAGACGATAGACGCCTATGTCGTACTTCTTTTGCCAAAGGTCGAGCTGGGCGAGGGTCTGGTTGGTGAACGAATTGCTCATCACAAACGACGGGTGGCCGGTGGCGCATCCGAGGTTGACAAGGCGGCCTTCGGCGAGTATCACCACCGAATGTCCGTCGGGGAATACGTACTGGTCCACCTGCGGCTTGATGTTTTTCTTCTGGATGCCGGGCCATTTTTCGAGGTCCGCCATCATTATCTCGTTGTCGAAGTGGCCGATGTTGCAGACGATGGACTTGTCCTTCATCTTAGACATGTTGTCGGCCGTGATGATGTCGCGGTTGCCGGTGCAGGTAACGTAGATGTCGCCGCATGGCAGCGCGTCCTCTACGGTAGTTACCTCAAAGCCTTCCATCGCCGCCTGCAACGCGCAAATCGGGTCGATTTCCGTTACGAGCACCCTCGCGCCAAATCCCCTCATGCTCTTTGCGCAGCCTTTGCCGACGTCGCCGTAGCCGCAGACTACGACCACCTTGCCGGCTATCATGATGTCGGTGGCGCGTTTGATGCCGTCGGCGAGAGATTCACGGCAGCCGTAGAGGTTGTCGAACTTGGATTTCGTCACGGAATCGTTGACGTTGATGGCGGGGAAAAGCAATTTGCCTTGCTCTGCCATTTGGTAAAGGCGGTGTACGCCCGTGGTGGTCTCTTCCGAAACGCCGCGCACGTTCTTCGCGAGGCGGTGCCACTTCTGCGGGTCGTCGGCGAGGCCGAATTTGATGCGCTTGTAGAGTTGCACAGCGTCTTCGCCGGAAGGCTCTTTGTCGAGGATAGCGGGGTCGTTTTCGGCGTCGATGCCGAGGTGAAGCATCAAGGTTGCGTCGCCGCCGTCGTCAACGATGAGGTCCGGGCCCACGCCGTCGCCAAAGGTCAACGCCTGTTCGGTGCACCACCAGTATTCTTCGAGGTTTTCGGCTTTCCACGCAAACACCGGCACGCCGCGCTCAGCGACCGCCGCCGCCGCCTCGTCCTGCGTAGAGAATATGTTGCAACTTGCCCAGCGGACTTGCGCGCCAAGTGCCGTCAGGGTCTCGATGAGCACTGCGGTCTGCACGGTCATGTGCAGCGAGCCGGTTATCTTTGCGCCCTTCAAGGGTTTTGATTCGGAATATTCAGCCCTCAATGCCATCAGTCCGGGCATCTGCGATTCGGCGAGTTCGAGCATTTTGCGCCCCTGCGCCGCCAGCGACAAGTCCCTGACCTTGCAGGGAAGCGTCAAGTCGATTTTTTCCATTTGTTTTCGTATATTTATTGTTGACGGTGCAAAGTTATAAATTAAAAACCAAACTCACAAAATCTTTGGGTGCCGCGTTTAAAAATACTTTACTCTGTGGCTTCAATCACTTCCATTTTCACTTCGTGCTTTGATTCCTTTTTGTTGTAGTTGACGCCGACGAGGATGATGCGTCTTGAAAAACCTTTGAGGCTTTTGGGGTAGTCTTTGCGCTTGATCTGGTCGATTGCGCTGTCGGCGGCCTTGTCGTATTTGAGTTCCACGACTACCGCAGGGCGCGAAGGACGGTTGACGGGAATGAATACCATGTCTGCAAAGCCTTTGCCCGTGGGCAGTTCGTGGATTATCCTGTAATCTTCGCCTGCCGCAAAATACGCCATCCTTATTGCAGCCGACATCGATGCCTCGCTGTTGATATTGAGCACTGACGAGGCTTCGGGGCGGTAATTGTCGAAAGCCTTCGCAACATATTCTGCATCAAGCGATATGGTGCGGTCGAGCAACGTCAGCGAATTGGCCATTGCGCGTGAAATCCATCCCCAGCCCGACCTCGAAATCGTATGCTTGAACTCGCCGGCGACTTCCGTGTTTGGAATCATGACGCTCTTGTTTTCAGGATTGTACGACAGATACCCGAGGTGTGCCAAAAGTGTGAAAACATCGTCGGAAGATTCTACGTTTTTCATGTCGTTGCGGAAACTCGTTACCTCTATCGGAATCGCCTCGCCGTTAAGTAGTTGCTCTATTTTGGGCTTGACATTTTCCTCGTCGATGTGGATATATTTTTCTATTGAGGTGTAAGACGCAGATTTGGACCAATAACTGTCGTAATTGCCATACAAGACACTGAGCATCACCGAGTTGGGATTGAAGATGGATTTTTCCTTGCCGACGATGTACCCATCGTAGGCGTGCTGCATACGGTCGAAGTCCATTGAATTTTCTTCGCAGATTTTCTTCACCTCGTCTCTTGTAAAACCGTAGTATTTGTCTGTTTTTCCGGGGGTTATCACGCTAAATTCCCTGAAATTGTTCATCGCCGGCTGCGTCTCGTACTTGATAATCGGCAGTATGCCCGTCATGTACACGAGCGGAAAAATTTTGTTGGCGGAATTTGTCTTGAACATAGAGCGCAGGAAATTGACATACTCGTCGCAAATGCTCTTGTCCTCGTCCCTGACGAGCATGTCCCACTCGTCGATTATCATGATGAAACGGTCGCCGGTCTCGGTGTTGATTTCGTTGAGCGCGTCGAACAGGATGTTTTTTTCTTTCAAAAACGGGTACGACCTTTTTAAATCCTCTACAATCATTTGTTGCGCCACGGTTACGACGTCCTTTTTCTTGACGGCGGCAAACCGGTTCCAGTCTATGTAAATCGTCGGATATTTGTTGAGATGTGTCTTGTAATCAGGCGATTTGGCAATTTCGAGGTCGGCGAAAAGGTCATCAGACTTGGCGCTGCGGTCGTAGTAGGCATACGCCATCTTTGCCGCCACCGACTTGCCAAACCGCCTCGGCCGCGATATACACATAAAACTGTTTTCAGTGTCCATATTCTCGTTCAGGACGTTCAACAATCCCGATTTGTCAACGAAATTGCTTTTTTTGACACGCATAAAGTCAACATTGCCGTAGTCGATAAATTCGCTCATAATGATTCAATTTTATTGTTTGGCAAAGTTAAGATTTTTTTTCTTAAAAACAAAGATTGCGTCCCCTCAAAATTCCAACCTCAGCACCGCCATTGATTTTTTTGCAAAGTTAGCAATTTTATCACCTCACATTTTTAATCGCGTCCTGCAACGTCGCCAAAAACTGTGCTGCCTGTCCGCCGTCCATCTGAACGTGGTGAAACTGGAACGAAATTGGCAAAGTTACTTTGAACCAACGTTTTCGGTAGCGTCCCCATGATAGGAAAGGATTGTTGTAAATGCCTGAATATTGGTTGACAATGCAGTCGAGTTCGGTGCCGGTAACCGCCGACGTGCCGATAATTGCCGCACCTTCGTCCAAAATGTTTTGACAAGATTCTATTGCTGTTTTTGACATTGCATTGTAGTCGTTGTTAAAACGCTGCAAATCATCATTATAAGGAATATCGCAAAAACATAGCGCGCCATTTTTGTCGATGAAAATTGTGTTGATGGCGATATGGTCGTAGCGGAAAAGTTTTTCGCCCTCTGGAATTGTGAAAAATTCTTCAACCTTGCTCGCCGCCTTGCCGATGCACCAGCATAGCAACATATTGAATTTCAAGCCATTGCTCTTGCTCTCCTGGCAAAGGTTTGTTACGTCAAAAGTCTTGACGACAGTTACCATCGGCATCGGCGATTTCATCCAATATCCAAAAGCCTTTGCGCGTGATGTTTCCGAAGGGTTGATTTCTGTTTTCATTTGTATTTGGAATTTTTTGCAAAGATAAATGAAAAACAGACACGAATTATAAAGTTTTTGTATATTTGTCGTCATAATCAATATGGACATTGTTAAAATACAGCAATATTCAAGGATGGAAAAGTTAAAACAGCAAAACACCCAACTTATGCCCCCGCAGCGTTACATATTCGGCGAAAGTGATTCGGAATTTGTTCTGATTCAGCCTGTTGACGACCACGACATCGGACTTCTCGAAAATGAAGTCAAGACGATTAAGCGGTTGACGGCAAGGCGTTTCATGCTCGTCGGCTTCAAAATCGACGATTGGAACAGCCAACTTTCGCCGTGGTGCGCGCCGCCGGTCTTCGGCAAAACACCTTTTGGCGACGGCGCACAAAAGACGTTGGACTATATTTTGCGAACCCTTTTGCCAGACATTCTGCACGGTGCTGACGGCGGCAAAAAAGTCATCATCGGCGGATATTCGTTAGCGGGATTGTTTGCGCTGTGGTGCGGCTACCAGACAGACCGGTTTTACGGCGTGGCGGCGGCATCCCCGTCGGTATGGTTTCCCAATTGGATAGATTTTGCCGAGGACAACATCCCACGCACCCGAAGCATCTACCTCAGCCTCGGCGACAAGGAAGAAAAGACCAAAAACGCCGCCATGCCGCAGGTCGGCAACGCCATCCGCCGTCAGAGAGAAATCCTCAACACCCAAAACATCGCCGCCACCCTCGAATGGAACGCCGGCAAACATTTCAAAGATTCCGACATCAGGACGGCGAAAGGTTTCGCATGGGTGATGGAAAGGGGGGAATAAGGCACGACAACGCCTAACTACTTCCAAATTTCTGAACTTGGCGGAAGTGAAAGCCGTGAATCCACGTCCGACAAATCAGTTGAAAATTTCCGGCAGTTGCTTTTTTAGATAAATTTCTTGCCATTGCTTCGGTGTATTTTTCAAAGTCAGGATGCCAACTTCTGTCAATATTTTCAGTCATAATTAATTGTTATTTAATAAGTTCGTTAATAGAAATGGCTTTTTTAGTTGATTTTTTGCGACGATGACGGGCTTGTGGTGCCGGGCAAATATCCGCCCGATGTGGTCGGCACGCCCGATTTCATTGCGCCCGAAGTGATTGAAACCAAGACCTTTGCCCTCTACGACCCGAAGCGCAAACTGCCGAGCCGTTACACCGACCTTCACGCCCTCGCGGTGCTGATTTACATGTATTTGCTGTACCGTCATCCTCTGCGCGGCGGCAAGGTCTGGGACATCGACGACCCGACTAAAGACGAGGGAATGACGATGGGCGCGAAGGCTCTGTTCATCGAGCATCCCACCGACAGCACCAACCGCGTGAAACCCAGCCAACTCGACAAGTCAGAACTGCCGCAGGGCGACCCGTCAAGGCTGCCATACACGATTTGCGGGCCGTACCTCAAACCGCTGTTTGACAGGGCTTTCATCGACGGGCTTCTCATCAACCGCCGTGTCCCCGACATGTTTGAAATCCAACCGGACGGCTCTAAAAAGCCCATCCCCGCCGGCGGCTTCGTGCCACTGACCGAGGGCGAAAAAATCCTTCTCTCGTCAAGCGACGGCGGACGGCTGGCGGTGGTGCAATTGGTGAAGAATTAATTTTTCTTTTCGCCATATTTTTCGTAACTTCGCAAAGTCAAAAAAACATAGGAAGTCAGATGGCAAAGATTACAGTAAAAGATACGACTATCAGGACGTTGAAAATCGAAGGCGACGATTACATCAGCCTGACGGATATTGCGCGTCAAAAAAATCCTGTTGAACCCAAGGACGTGATTAAGAACTGGATGCGTTCAAAAAACACCCTTGAGTATCTGGGCTTGTGGGAAGGCTTGAACAACCCTGTTTTTAAAGGGGTCGAATTCGATTCCCTTTTGAAAGATGCGGGCAGCAATGCATTCACAATGAGCCCGTCAAGATGGATAGAACTAACCAACGCCAAAGGTATCGTGAGCAAGAGCGGTGCCAACGGTGGAACGTATGCCCAACACGATATTGCTTTTAAATTCGCAAGTTTGGTGTCTGTGGAATTTGAATTGTACCTAATCACTGTAAATTTATTAGGAATCGAAGTTCCTAATAAAATAGCAAAAACATACTATGCAATCAAGCAAAATCCTAATGCGACCAACAACAATTTATCCGAAACCTTGGGCATATCAGATAGGTCTGTTAGAGAGCATATTAGCGAACTTAAACGGCTTGGTTTGATTGAAAGATCAGGTAGCAAAAAGAATGGTTATTGGGAAATAAAATGATTTATTAGGAACTTTTATTAGGAACTCAACTTCCTAATAAATCCCAAAAAACTTCCTAATAAATCCCGTTTCCGCCCAATGACGGAAACCAAGCCACGAAAGTGGCGACAGAACATAGACGGGGGTGTGAACCCCCGGTACAAATGAATACAACGGCAAAATTTATCGAAATGATAATCACGGTAAATTTTCCGTCAACAAAACAAATAATTATGTCAAACAAACATCATTACACCGGTCTTACTGACCAGCAAGTATTAGAGAGCCGACAGAAGCATGGCGAAAACGTCCTCACGCCGCCCGAAAAAGAGACATTTTGGGACGTTTTGAAAGACGCACTGAAACATTGGATTTCCGTCTCGATGGCGGTCTTGACCGTCGGGTCGCTCGTGTTCGCAATCGTCAGCGGCGGATATTTCGTGATGCCGGCGGTGCTTGCCGTGTCGTGGGTGCTGATTGTAACTGTCGGATTTTTCGGCGGTTTTGGCGACCCGCTGTTCAAAATCCTCATCACAGCCTTCATCGCCTCGATAGGAATCTCGATATTTGAATTTGAGAGCGGGAAAGCCGGCCTCGCGACATTCCTCGAACCCGTCGGAATCATCGTCGCGCTACTTTTGGCGACCGGCGTGGCGTACTTCCTCGAGCGCAAAAACGAAAAGACATTCCAGTCCCTCAACGAGGTCAACGACGACACCCCCGTCAAGGCAATCCGCAACAACAACGTCTGCCAAATCCCGAGGCGCGAAGTCGTGGCCGGCGACATCGTGATACTCGACACCGGCGAGGAAATCCCTGCCGACTGCCGATTGTTAGAGGCTTATAATCTGATAGTTAACGAATCATCCCTGACCGGCGAACTTCAAGCCAACAAGACCACCGACCCCGCAAAATTTGAGAAAGAGGCCACCTACCCGTCCGACCAAATCCTCAAAGGAACCACCATCATCGAGGGCAACTGCACCGCCGAAGTCATCAAAGTAGGCGACAAGACCGAAAGCGGCAAAGTCTTTGAGGCAGCGCAAGTTGACGAGGGCGACCCCACCCCGCTCAGCGAAAAACTCGACGAACTTGCCGACAAAATCACCAAGGCAAGTTATATCATTGCAGCCCTGATAGTTGTGGGCAGGATAATCACGTTTTTTGTCATCAACGACGATTTCCATTGGCTCGACTTTATATCGTATCTACTTAATACAGTGATGATTGCGGTAACGTTGATTGTAGTCGCCGTGCCGGAAGGACTGCCGATGAGCGTTACGCTGAGCCTTGCGTTCAGCATGCGAAAATTGATGGACGAAAACACCCTGCCCCGCACGATGCACGCCTGCGAGACCATGGGCGCGGCGTCCGTAATCTGCACCGACAAGACCGGCACCCTGACGCAAAACAAAATGCAGGTCTCGTCAGCGGAACTCTCTGACATTCAGGACGATTTGGTTGCAGAAATGATTGCCGCCAACACCACCGCAAACCTTGATTTTGCCGACCCCGCCAATATCCGCGCAATCGGCAACCCGACAGAGGGCGCGTTGCTCTTGTGGCTCAACTCAAAGGGCAAAAACTACCTGCAAGTGCGTGAAAATCTTGAAATTACAGACCGTCTGCCTTTCACCACCGAAAACAAATACATGGCCACTGTCGCCAAATCCAATGTCAGCGGCAAAAAAATGCTCTACCTGAAAGGTGCGCCCGAAATATTGCTCAATTTTTCCAATGTCAGCGACACTGAAAAACAGAAATTCACCTCACACCTGTCTGATTTTCAGAGCAAAGCAATGCGCACATTGGCGGTTGCATACACGGAAATCGGCGACGACGAAACGGTATTTTCCGAGGGCAAACTAACGAAGCGCGACCTCAAATTTGCGGGCATTTTTGCCATATCCGACCCGATACGCACCGACGTCCCGGCGGCGGTCAAGAGTTGCACCGAGGCGGGCATCCAAGTGAAAATCGTTACCGGCGACACGCCCCTGACAGCCAAAGAGATAGGCCGGCAGAGCGGGCTTTGGACGGACACCGACGGCGACCGCGCGATAATGACGGGAACAGAGTTTGCGGCGATGACCGACGACGAACTTCTCGACCGTGTAGCCGACCTCAAAATCCTCTCACGCGCCAAGCCCAACGACAAGGAACGCCTCGTCAAACTGTTGAAACAGAAAGACTTCGTTGTCGCTGCCACCGGCGACGGCACCAACGACGCACCCGCCCTCAACGCCGCCGACGTAGGCCTCTCGATGGGCGACGGCACGGCGGTTGCAAAAGAGGCCTCGGACATGACAATCCAAAACAACTCGTTCTCTACCATCACCAACGCCGTGATGTGGGGCCGCTCGCTCTACAAAAACATCCAGCGGTTCATAATGTTTCAGATGACCATCAACGTCGCCGCCTGCCTGATAGTGCTGATAGGCGCGTTCATCGGCACGGAATCGCCCCTGACGGTTACTCAAATGCTTTGGGTGAACCTGATTATGGACACCTTTGCCGCCATTGCGCTCGCCTCGTTGCCGCCGCAGAAGGACGTAATGCGCGATAGCCCGCGCCGCGTTACCGACTTCATCATCAGCCGTCCGATGGCGTGGAACATTTTTGGTGTGGGCGGGCTGTTCACGCTAATTTTGCTCGGAATTTTGATAATAATGCAACACGCCGAAATTGCCTCGATGGCCGACCTGTTCGCATTCAAATTCGGCGCATACAACGGCCTGAGCACCTACGAGTCGAGCCTGTTTTTCACGATTTTTGTGATGCTTCAATCCTGGAACATGTTCAACGCCAAAGCCTTCATGACGGGCAAATCCGCGTTCCACAACCTGAGTAGTTGCAAAGGATTCATGTTGATTGCCGCCGTCATCTTCCTCGGTCAAATCCTCATCGTGGAACTCGGCGGCGCGATGTTTAACGTCTGCCACATCTCGCTTTCGGACTGGCTGATAATCATAGGTTTGACCTTGCCGGTGCTGGTGGTCGGGGAAGTGAAAAGGAAGGTGGGAAAAACGAAATACAAAAGTGTGTGTGAAAATTAAAATTCTTAAATTCAACTTAAAAAAGCAACAATTTTTTTCAAGAGAAAGAGGCCGAGGCCCCTTTCCGCTTGATGGAAAATTTTGTACCTTTGTAGCCCCTAA